>NZ_JAPWBB010000003.1:0-180335 GCF_041433235.1 Neisseria sp. 27098_8_112
GCCTCTACAAACTCGGTTACAAACAACATACCCGTACCGATGAGGAAGGCTATATCGAGAAACTGCACATTACCCCCCGCCAATACCCATGAGTGCAACCACCTGTTGCCTTTGCTGGAAGGTATAGCCAAAGATACGACCGTCTATGCCGACAAAGGCTATGACAGTGAGGAAAACCGGCAACATCTGGAAGAGCGTTGGCTGCAGGACGGCATTATGCGCAAAGCTCACCGCAAACATCCGCTGTCGGAAGCGCAAACCAAACGCAACCGATATTTGTCAAAGACCCGTTATGTGGTCGAACAGAGCTTTGGTACGTTGCACCGTAAATTCCGCTATGCGCGGGCAGCCTATTTCGGGCTGGTTAAAGTGAGTGCACAAAGCCATCTGAAGGCGATGTGTTTGAACCTATTGAAAGCCGCCAACAGGCTAAGTGCGCCTGTTGCCGCCTAAAAGGCAGTCGGATACCTGATTATCAGGTATCCAAGGGGGATTAAGGGGGTATTTGAGTAGAATCAGTGGATATTCGAAACAAAAACAGCCGAAAATCTTTGTTTAGGTTTCGGCTGTTGGGGGAAAGGAATTTTGTAAAGATCTCAGGCCGTCTGAAATTTCAGATGGCCTTTTGATTATGTTTTAAAGAATAGGACGTAGCTTAGAGGCTCATACGCCGTGGCGGTCGAGCCAACGTTCGGCATCAAGCGCGGCTTGGCAGCCGGAAGCTGCGCTGGTGATGGCTTGACGGTAGGTGTGGTCTTTGACGTCGCCTGCCGCCCATACGCCTTCGATATTGGTTGCGCCGACATTGTCACCGGTACCGCCTTTGGTTTTCAGGTAGCCGGTTTCATCCATATCGAGTTGGCCTTTGAAGATATCGGTGTTGGGTTTGTGGCCGATGGCGATGAAAACGCCTTTTACAGCGATTTCTTCAGTGCTGCCGTCATCATGTTTCAGGCGTGCACCGGTAACGCCGCTTTCGTCGCCCAAGATTTCATCAACCGAGCTGTTGAGCTTGAGGATGATTTTGCCTTCTTCGACGCGTTGCATCAGTTTATCCACCATGATTTTCTCGGCGCGGAAGCTGTCGCGGCGGTGAATCAGGGTAACGGTGTTGGCGATATTGGCAAGGTAGAGGGCTTCTCCCACAGCGGTATTGCCACCGCCGACTACAGCAACATCTTGTTTTTTGTAGAAGAAACCATCGCAAGTTGCACAGGCGGAAACGCCTTTGCCGGCAAAGGTTTCTTCGCTTGGCAAACCTAAATATTTGGCGGATGCGCCGGTGGCAACGATGAGCGCATCGCAGGTGTATTCGCCCATATCGCCTTTGAGGGTAAACGGACGGTTTTGCAAATCAACGGTGTGGATTTGGTCGAAAATCATTTCAGTGCCGAAGCGTTCGGCATGAGCTTGGAAACGGGCCATTAGTTCCGGACCTTGTACGCCTTCTGCATCGGCAGGCCAGTTGTCCACTTCGGTGGTGATCATCAGTTGTCCGCCTTGCTCAACGCCGGTAATGATCACAGGGTTGAGGTTGGCACGGGCGGCATAGACGGCGGCAGTATAGCCGGCAGGGCCGGAGCCGAGGATGATGAGTGTATGATGGTTGCTCATGATGGTTTCCTTGCTGATAAATGATTGAATTTTGTCGTATCTAAGCTTTCAGACGGCCTGAATTTTACTTGAATCTGCCGCCGTCTGAAATATGTTTGTTGCTTGGGTTTAGTGGCTGTCTTTCCATTGATAGTATTTTGAGCCGAGGAAAGAGCCGAGTTTGCGCAGGAAAGGCTGGGTAATGATGTTGCTGTGGCGCAGTTGCTTAAAAGGTTTCAGACGGCCGTCATCGCCCATGATGGCTTCGGCAATCGCCAAACCGGCAATGCCGGTAATCGCCATGCCGTGTCCGGAATAGCCCTGGGCGTAGAAAACGGTAGGGGCAAGGCGGCCGAAATGTGGAGCGAGGTTGCGCGTGATGTCGCATTCGCCGCCCCAAGAATGCTCGATTCTGGCATCGGCAAGTTGTGGGAAAACTTTCAGCATGTCTTGGCGGACAAGTTCGGTCATGCGGTCTGGGTCATCGATAAACTCGTTGTCCTTTCCTCCAAAGAGTAGGCGGCCGTCGGCGCTGAGGCGGTAGTAGTCGAGGACGTGGCGGTTGTCGCAGATGGCCATATTGTTGCGGATCAGGTCTTTGGCACGCTCGCCCAGAGGCTCGGTGGCGATGATAAAGGTACTGACGGCAATGGCTTTTTGTTCCAATACTTTGAATTTCGGGTGTAAACCGGCATAAGTATTGACGGCATAAACGAGGTTTTTGCACTCGACGCTGCCATTAGGTGTATGAACCAGCCAGCCGTTATCGCATGGCTCGATACGCGTCATCGGGGATTGCTCAAAAATTTGTGCGCCTGCATCGGCTGCCGCTTTGACAATGCCTAAGGTGTAATTGAGCGGGTGCAAGTGGCCGGATAAAGGATCAAATTGCGCGCCTTGATACATATCGCTGGCAAGTTGTTGCTTCAGTGTAGCTTTATCCCAAAGCTGGTAATGGCTTGCGCCATAATGTTTTTGGGCGTGTTCGTGCCATTGTTGCAATTCTTCCCAATGCTGAGGACGGACGGCGACGGTAGCGTAGCCGCGTTGCCAGTCGCATTGGATGTTGTGTTTTTGAATGCGCGAGTCAACCAGTTCAACGGCTTGCAGAGATTGCTGCCAGAACCATTGGGCCTGTTCCAAACCGACTTGTTTTTCGATTTCTTCCATGCCGCAGGCAAAGTCGCTGATGACTTGTCCGCCGCTGCGACCTGATGCGCCGAAACCGATACGGGCGGCTTCAAGTACGATGACATCATGGCCGTTTTCGGCAAGCGGTAGGGCGGTGCATAAACCGGACAGGCCGCCGCCGATAACGCAGGTTTCAGTTTTCAGACGGCCTTCAAGCGTCGGATAAGACGGATGGGGATTGGCCGTGCTGACATAGTAGGAAGGAAGGTATTCTTTGAAGCTGGGATTGATCATGATTTGAGCTTTAGGTTGGTTTTCACTTCATTGAAAATAGGTTTTCAGACGGCCTTAAATGTGGGCTTAGATTCAGGCCGTCTGTGCAGTTAATAAAACAGGCTGTTCCGACACTTTATCGGACAGCCTGTCTGCATATTAGGCGGCTTTCTCGGCTGCCAATTTTTCTTGGCGGTAGGCTTCGGCAGCCTCACGTTCCCGTTTGGTTGCCTGACGCATCATCCAGTAGTTGACGACAATCACCAGCGTACCGATGATACCGATCAGGATGGTTGCCAAAACGTTCATCTGAGGGTCAAGGCCGAGTTTGATTTTGGAGAAAATCACTTGCGGCAATGTCGATGAACCCGGGCCTGACAGGAAGGAGGTAATCACCAAGTCGTCCAAAGACAGGGTGATACCCAAGAGGAAGCCGGAAGCAATCGCAGGGGCAATCAGCGGCAGGGTAATCACGAAGAAAATCTTCAGCGGACGGGCACCCAAGTCCATTGCAGCTTCTTCCAAGGATTGATCTAATTCCACCAAGCGCGAACGGATAACGACGGTAATGTACGCCATGCAAAGCGTGGTGTGGCCGAGGAAGATGGTGAAGAAGCCGCGATCGAAGTAGAGCGATTGCAACAATTCACTGCCTTGCAGGAACATTTGCACCTGAATAATCAACAGCAGCATGGATAAACCGGTAATCACGTCAGGCATCACCATAGGCGCGGAAATCATACCGGCAAACAGGGTGCTGCCGCGGAAGCGTTTAATACGCGCCATGGCGTAACCAGCCAATGTGCCGAGTGCTACGGCGGCAAGTGAGGAAACGATGGCGATACGCAATGACAGCCAGGCCGCTTCCAAGATGGTGTCGTTTTCCATCAATGCGCCGTACCATTTGGTTGAGAAACCGCCCCAAACGGTAACCAGTTTGGATTCATTGAAAGAATAGATGACCAAAACCACCAGTGGAATATAGAGGAATGCCAGCGAGAGCAGGAGCATCAGTTTCAAGAACCAGGATAATTTGGTTTTCTGCATTATTTGCCTCCTTCTTCCAATTCGCGGTTTTCATAGTGCTGGAACAGGGCAATCGGTACAACCAGCAGGGCAACCATAACGACGGCGACGGCAGAAGCCAGCGGCCAGTTGTTTTGGTCGAAGAATGCCTGCCACAATACTTTACCGATCATCAGGTTTTCAGAACCGCCCACCAATTCAGGAATCACAAATTCGCCGACGGCCGGAACGAAGACCAGCATAGAGCCTGCGATGATGCCTGTTTTGGATAAAGGCAGGGTAATGGTAAAGAAGGATTTGATCGGACCTGCGCCCAAGTCGGACGCGGCTTCGAGCAGGCGGTTATCCAGTTTTACCAATTGTGTGTACAGCGGCAAAATCATAAACGGCAAATAGGCGTAAACCATCACCAAATTCAGCGAGAAAGCATTGTAAAACAGGTCTAAAGGCTCGCTGATGATTCCGTATTTGATTAAGAAATTGTTGATGATGCCGTTGTGACCCAATAAGCCCATCCATGCGTAAACACGCAGCAGGAAAGAGGTCCAAAAAGGCAGCATGATTGCCAACAGCAGGCCGTTGCGCGCAGCCGGATTGGCGCGTGAAATGGCATAAGCGGTTGGATAACCAATCAGCAAGCAGATGATGGTTGTCGTCAGCGCAGTCTTAATCGAAGACCAGTAGGTCATCAGATAGATATTGCTGTTTTCACTGTCGCCAAACGGATTGAGCGTATTCCAAAAATTTTGGAAGATGTCGGCGTAGTTCTGATAGCTGATGGCAATGTTCAGACGGCCTAAGTCTTCATCAATCGTTGTCAACGGCGTAAATGGCGGAATGGCGATTTCTTGTTCGGCAAAGCTGATTTTCAAGACGATGGCGAACGGAATCAGAAACAGCACCAAGAGCCAGATATACGGCACGGCAATAACTGCACGCTGTCCGGGGCGGCGAAACAGTTTCTTTTTCAGTTTTTTAAGGTCCATTGCATTTCCCTCAAATTAACTGTACAGAGGCGTAGGTTGGTTTTCAGGCCAGCTGATATAGACGGTCTCGTCCCAAGTCGGCGGCGTAATGTTGCGCACATACCAATAAGGTGCGGGAACTTGGCTCTTAACGACACGGCCGTTGGCGAGTTTGATGTGGTAAATCGCAAAGCTGCCCAGATAGGCAATTTCTTTGACTGTACCTTGGGCCCAGTTGTGCGCGCCTAAGTGTTCCGGTTTCTCTTTGTGCAAATCAATGTCTTCAGGGCGGATACTGATCCAGATTTCATGATCATTCGGAACGCCCAAGCCATGGTCGATGCGGACGTGGTTTTCCAAGCCGTCACATTTGACGATGGAGAAATCGGCGCGGTCGTCAATGACGACACCGTCAAAAATATTGGTTTCTCCGATAAATTCAGCGGTAAAGCGGCTATTAGGGTAATCGTACACGTCGCTAGGGGTGCCGACTTGGCGCAATTGGCCGTCGGACATAATGGCGATACGGGTAGCCATGGTCATCGCTTCTTCTTGGTCGTGGGTAACCATGATGCAGGTTACGCCGACTTGTTCCAGCGTGTTGACCAATTCCAGTTGGGTTTGTTGGCGCAGTTTTTTATCGAGTGCGCCCAAAGGTTCGTCAAGCAGCAGGATTTTAGGACGTTTCGCCAGGCTGCGTGCCAAAGCGATACGTTGTTGCTGGCCGCCGGAGAGTTGGTGCGGCTTGCGTTTGGCGTATTTGGTCATTTGCACCAGGCGCAGCATTTCTTCGACGCGGGCATCGATTTCGCCTTTAGGCATTTTGTCTTGTTTCAGACCGAAAGCAATGTTTTGCTCAACGCTCATGTGCGGGAACAGGGCATAGCTTTGGAACATCATGTTGATTGGGCGCTCGTACGGAGCAAGCTTGGTAATGTCTTGGCCGTCGAGAATGATTTTGCCCTGATTGGGGCTTTCCATGCCTGCCAACATGCGCAGCAGCGTGGATTTGCCACTGCCTGAGCTGCCCAAAAGGGCAAAGATTTCATGTTGGTAAATGTCCAAGTCGATGTTATCGACAGCGTAATTGTCACCAAACTTTTTCACCAAGCCTTGGATTTGCAAATAAGGTTTGGCTGAAGACGCAGTGGTTGCGGTCATAATGGCAATACTCCAAAAAGGAAGACGAGTACCGGCAAAACGGATTTTCGAATGGGTGATAAAAAGCTGTTTGATTGCTGGCGGGAGTCGGACGGAGGCCGTCTGAAACTCTTGTAAAGCGCACGGGCAGCGTGGATAGAAAGCAGTTTAAGCCTCAGCTTTTGCTCTCGGCAAACTCAATATTATATTAGCCTAAGCCTCATAGGGGCAATATGAAAATGCTTGTAGCGGCTGATTTGAAACAAATAGGAAAGGAAAGGCAGGCAGGGGAACACGATAGTAAAAATGGGTAGCGTTGTTTTTCTGCACAAAGAGGTTTAATTGTTATTCATTTGTCTTAAATAATTATTCAAAATAGAGTAAAATACGCAAATTGTATTAATTTTAATAAAATCGTGCGGATTGCGTTTTATGTGGGCAAGATGGTTTTGTTCTAAATAAAAACTAAATCCGCTATATGAATAAAAAGGGAAAACATGAGCATTAAAGAATGGCCTGAAGGGGAGCGGCCGCGCGAGAAGCTCTTGGCGCACGGTGCGGCGGCGTTGAGTGATGCGGAGTTGCTGGCGATTTTGTTGCGTGTCGGAACGCGCGGCATGAGTGCGGTTGATTTAGCGCGTTATTTGTTGAGCGAGTTTGGCAGCTTGGGGAAGCTGATGAGTGCGGATGCCAAAACACTCGCTGCTTATAAGGGCATGGGCTTGGCGAGCTATACTCAATTTGCCGTGGTCAAAGAAATCGGGCGGCGGATTTTGGGTGAAGATTTGCAGGAGCAGATTGTTTTGTCAAACCCGAAATCGGTTGCGGATTATCTGCGTCTGCATCTTGGACATGAAAAAATCGAGGTCAGCGTTGCTTTGCTGCTCAACCGTCAAAATCAATTGATTGCGGTACGGGAATTGTCGCGCGGTACGGTGGCGGAAAACACGGTTTATATCCGTGAAATCATCAAATTGGCATTGGATGAATATGCCGACAGTTTGATTTTGGCACACAATCATCCGGGCGGTTCGGCAAGGCCGTCTGAATCTGATGTGCAGTTTACAGAGCGTTTGAAACAGGCTTTAAGTTTGGTCGATATTACGCTATTGGACCATTTTATTGTAACGGCAAAAGAAACCTGCTCTTTGCGCGAACAGGGCTATATGTAAGGATGAATGTTCAGACGGCCTCAGTAAGATTGGTTACCTTACTGAGGCCGTCTGAAGTACTTCATCGGATGATTCTTCTTTGTGGATGATTTCTTCCGATTTTGGCTTTTCTGTGCTCTTTTCTTTTTCTTTGTCCTTGTCTTTTTTGCTGTCAGGAATGGCGGCGTCAATCACTGCCCCCGTTCCTTTGACGACCAATTTTCCGGCAGTCAGGACGGTTGTGGCAGCCAAATCGACAGCTGCGCCTACAACGCAGCCGTTAAGCATCAGACAAAGGGCAAGTGCCGGAAGCAGGCGTTTTGTGCATCTCAATGACTGCATCCGCAGTGTCCTTCGTGATGATGGTCGCATCCGAGTGCTTCTTGCCAAGCATCATAATCGCCGTCAAATTCTTCAACTTCGTCAAATTCACCGTTTTCTACCATGCTTACCAGCTCTTCCAGGCTTTCTGCGCCTTCTACCCAAAAGCAGGGAATATCGGGTGGCGTGTCGGGGTCAAGCAGGGCGGCTTGTTGGTCGTGCCAAGCAATCCAATAGCCGTTTTGTGTTTGTACGAATACGGCATCGGGATGAATGGTTTCGTTTTCGGTATTGACCAGCATTCTGTCAGCGATATCGGTTTGAAAAGGTAAGGTTTGCATGATGGTTTGAGAATGTGAGAAAAGAAAGTATTGTAACATGGTAAAAACAAACGCACCGTCTGAGTCAGGCGGTGCGTTTGTGTCTCGGCAACTTGGGTGCGGTCAGTTTAGAGTGTCGGCCGCACTGGAAATATCATTCCGTTTAGTTTATTTGTCGTCGTTGTTTGCCAAAACAAAGCGGTAAATAGCCGCGCCAACTGCTGCGCCGGCAATAGGAGCCAACCAGAACAACCACAGTTGTTCAACAGCCCAGCCGCCTTGGAACAAGGCAACGCCGGTAGAGCGTGCAGGGTTGACGGAAGTATTGGTCACAGGAATGCTGATCAAGTGAATCAGGGTCAGACCCAGGCCGATGGCGATAGGGGCGAAGCCGGCCGGAGCCAGTTTGTCGGTAGAACCCATGATGATAATCAGGAAGAATGCAGTCAGTACGAATTCGATCAGCAACGCGGCCATCATGTCGTAACCGTTAGGAGAGTGTTCGCCGAAACCGTTGCTGGCAAAGCCGGAAGCAACAGCATCAAAACCGGTTTTACCGGAAGCAATCAGATACAGAACGCCTGCAGCGGCAATCGCACCGATGACTTGGGATACGATGTAAGGCAACAAGTCTTTACCGTTGAAACGGCCGCCGATGAAGAGGCCGACGGAAACGGCAGGGTTGAAGTGGCCACCGGAAATATGGCCGACGGCGTAAGCCATGGTCAGTACGGTTAAACCGAACGCCAAGGCGACACCGGCAAAGCCAATGCCGAGTTCAGGGTAAGCTGCTGCCAATACTGCGCTGCCGCAACCGCCGAATACCAGCCAGAAAGTGCCGAAAAATTCTGCAAAATATTTTTTCATTTGTTTTTCCTCGTAAAGGGTGGGGGTGTTGCCGAAGGCTTGAATCATAATAATATTGCTTCTAATCGAAAAATGGATTTACCTGTTTTTTCCGGTCTTGACAAAAGGCCGTCTGAAAATGGTGACAAACGGGTAGAGATATGTATTTTGTAGGTTGAGTTTGGTTGATTGAACCTTATTTTTGTGAAGCAAATGCCGTTAATGCAAAAGCATTTAGATTTGTAAGAAATGTTGTTTATAGATTACTTATTTGCTTGTTTATTTGATTGGAATCTCTGAACCATATCTGATTTAAAAAGGCCGTCTGAAAAGTTTTCAGACGGCCTTGATTTATACAAGGATAAATTAATCCAGATGGTCGCTGCTTTGCGCCAAGATGGTGCGGTTGCCGTTGTTTTCCGCCGGGGAAACAATACCGTCGGCTTCCATTTGGTCAATCAGGCGGGCGGCGCGGTTGTAGCCGATGCGCAGTTGGCGTTGGATATTGGAAATGCTGGCCTTACGCGATTTTAAGACAACGGAAACGGCTTCGTCATACATGGGGTCGAGGTCGCTGTCGTTGCTGCGGCTGGTGCCGGTAAAGTCTTCGGTTGAGCCGCTGCTTAAAATATCGTCGATATAATCGGGTGCGCCGAATTGTTTCAGGTATTCTACTACGCGGTGAACTTCATTGTCGGAAGCGAACGCGCCGTGTACACGTTGCGGATAGCCGGTACCGGGTGGCAGGAACAGCATATCGCCTTGGCCGAGCAGGTTTTCCGCGCCCATTTGGTCAAGAATCGTGCGGCTGTCGATTTTGCTGGATACTTGGAAGGCAATGCGTGTCGGAATATTGGCTTTAATCAGGCCGGTGATGACATCCACGCTGGGGCGTTGGGTGGCAAGAATCAAATGAATACCGGCTGCGCGTGCTTTTTGGGCAAGGCGGGCAATCAGTTCTTCAATTTTCTTACCTGCGGTCATCATCAGGTCGGCAAATTCATCTACGACGACCACAATAAACGGCAGTTTTTCCAATGGCTCAGGATCTTCAGGCGTGAGGCTGAACGGGCTGCCGATTTTTTCACCACGCGCGGCGGCTTCGGCAATTTTTTGGTTGAAACCGGCAAGGTTGCGCACGCCCATAAAGCTCATCAGGCGGTAGCGTTTTTCCATTTCGTTGACGCACCAGTTCAGTGCGTTTGCAGCCAATTTCATATCGGTTACGACAGGGGCGAGCAGGTGAGGAATGCCTTCGTAAATGCTCAGTTCCAGCATTTTCGGGTCAATCATAATCATGCGCACGTCTTCCGGCGTTGCTTTGAAGAGCATAGACAGAATCATGGCATTCACACCCACGGATTTACCCGAACCGGTCGTACCGGCAACCAGCAGATGCGGCGCTTTGGCCAAGTCTGTGACAACAGGCTGGCCGGTGATGTCTTGGCCGAGCGCGAGGGTCAGTTTGGATTTGGACTCGGTAAACGCAGGCGAATTGAAGATTTCGCTCAGGCGGATCATTTGGCGTTTCGGATTAGGCAATTCCAAGCCCATGCAGGTTTTGCCGGGGATGGTTTCCACCACGCGGATGGAAGCCACGCCAAGCGAGCGCGCCAAGTCTTTTTCAAGGTTCAAAACGGCACTGCCGCGTACACCGACATCAGGCTCAATCTCATAACGCGTAATGACCGGGCCGGAATAGGAGTCCATCACTTTGACTTTAACTTTGAACTCGGCCAGTTTTTCTTCGATGGTAATGCTGTTTTCCAACAACTGTTCTTCAGTTTGTGAGGCGCTCGGGTCAAACTGCGGCGGTAGGAGCAGGGCAGTGGTCGGTAGAAGCGCATCGGTCAGTGTTGTTGAAGTCGGATGAACTACGCTTGGCATACTCTTTTGAACGCTGGATTCTACGGTTTGAACAGGCGTTTCAACGACTGTCTGAGTATATTCAGACGGCCTTGCGATTGTTTCAACAGGTTCAAAGGGTTCAATGGTTTCAACCGCTTGAATAGCTTCTGCTTCCGCTTGTACAGGCGCTTCCGGCTCACCATCGAATTCGGTTTCTTCGACGGCAGATTCGCTAATTAAATAATCGCGGATACTGCGTTCAGGTTGGTTGCTGACATGCGCATTGACTTGTGTATCAAAAATCGGCACTTGGATTTTATGTTCAAAAGCAGGCGGCTCGGGGATATCAATCGGTGCAATCGAGGTTTGGAAAACGGGCGGCTCGGGAATATCGGTTTTAGCCATAGGGACAACCGGTACGGCAGGCGGCTCGACTACGGTTGCGTTTGGCGCGGCAGGTCGGGAGATATAAGGGGATTTTTTAACAGGCGCAGCCGGTTTCGGACGGGACGGCGTTGCCGGTGCGGTAGGTTGTGGTGCAACAGCCTCCGTGGCAGCTTGTTTACGCGCCCATCTTTCGGCGGCCGCTTCGGTATGGCGAACTTGACGGCGCAAGCTGGCAGGACGGCTGATTTGTCCCAAGTTGGCCAAAATTTCGTCATTTTCGATGGTGCGCGGAGAGTAGTCGCGCAATGGGGCGACGGCTGCGGCCAGTTTGTGGCGTGCGGCGGTACGGCGGGCAAGGTTGTCGTGAATATCTTCGGCTTGGATTTCAGAAGGGAATGCCTGCATGGAAGTATAGGGGAGGATGGCTTCTTTTTCGGCAGTTCTTAAGGCCGTCTGAACGGTTTCGATATGCGGCGTATTGGCTTCTGCCACGCGGACATTATTGGCACGCGCCAAGGCACGTTCGCGTGTGCGGCGCAAGATAGGGTCGTTGTAGTCGATGATTTCCATGCCTGTCATCGGCAGGGATGAAGCGCGCAACAATGGGGTTTCGACTTCGTCTTTGTAAATCGGCGCATTTTTTTCGGCCAAATGCTCGTTCCATTCTTCAACCGCTGCTTCATGCAGGGAACGGGTGGCTTCTTCTAATGTGATTTCTTCAAAATTGCTGTTTTGCACCAAAGATGGGCTGTATTCGGGCGTTTCCATTTGTGCAAACGGCGTGATTTTAGGAATACGTTCCGGTTTGGCAGATTTACGGGTTTTAGGCGCAACTTTGATTTCTTCTTCGGTAGCTGCGATGTGTTCCGGCTCTTCGGCAAACGGCTCTGCTGCATGCTCTTCGTTTGTTTCGGCGCGTTGCGTTTTATTGTGTTCGAGCGCAGAAAGCAGGCGGATGCGGGCGATTTTATGGTTGTCGGCAGTGCGTTTGTTCATGCTGAATAAACGTTTCAGGCTGTCCAGTTGGCTGGAAAAACCGACCGAGCTGTCTTCTTCGTTTATTTCTTGTTCGTCGCCACTGAGTTGGGCCAATTCTTGGCGCCACTTTTGCTCTTGTTTCTGGCGCCACCAGAACAAGCCGGCTATGACAGCCAGCAGAATTAAAGCCAATATTGTCCAAAGCATGCGTCCATCCCCTTAATTAAACGGCAAAGTCCGTTATTCTAACGCTTTTTTCGGGTAAACAAAACCAGCCGAAACAAGCTTTAACGGCAAAGGTAGACAGGATTGTCAAAGCTATGGCTTGAGACGCGTATAATAGGCCGTCTGAACATTTTGCGGATGAGATGATGATTTTTCAAAACGGATGGTTTCCCGTTGGTGTCGTGATGGCGGCATGGCCTGTGTTGCTGGTGATTTTTGCTTTGTGCGCAAAGCAGGCATGGGTGTCGGTATCGCAGCATCGTTCCGCATTTTGGGTGGCTGCCGTGATGTTGCCGCTGGCTTGGAGTTTGAATGCCTCTCCCGAAAGCGGACAACTGGCCGGCATGAGCTATCATTTGCTTGCTTTAAATCTGACGGCTTTAATGCTGGGCACCTCTGCCGCATTCTGCCTTGGCATATTGCTGTTTTTTCCGTATTTGTGGCTTTGGGGCGATTGGCATATGTTCCCCATCAACGCCTTGTCCGTATTGCTTCCGCCTTTGTTGGTGAACTTGGGTTTCCGCCATTGGGTGTCGCGTTTGCCTGCCAATATCTTTATCTTTATTTTTTTGAATGGTTTTTGGGCTGCGGCGGTCGGTATGGTGTTTACCGGCGTAATTTTAGTCGGCTTGTTGGACTGGGCGGATGTGTTTGATACGGCGGTATTGTGGAAAACTGCTTTTCCTGTTTTCTTCTTAATCGCTTGGGCAGAGGCATTTTTGAGCGGTATTTCAACAGCCATTTTTATCGCGCTCAAGCCGCAATGGATTTGTACTTTTGATGACGACAGGTATTTGAAATCCGCGCCTAAGATTTGGCAATAAGATATGAAGGCATCCTTGCTTGGTTTTCAGACGGCCTAAATGACCGGATAGCCTGTTTTTTGAATTGAATTTTTAACTTGTTATGTTTGCTTATATTTTTCCCATTGTTTGCGGTGCCACTGTCGGAGCTGTATTGCGTTGGCTGTTTGGCTTGGTGCTGGTGTCTTCTGCGCCTTTTTCTATCGGTACATTGGCGGCAAACTGGCTGGGAGCGTTGCTGATCGGCGTATTGGCAGAACTCTTAACCGATCCGCAATGGCGTTTGCTTTGGATTACCGGCTTTCTCGGCAGCTTGACCACATTTTCAGGTTTTTCAGTGGAGATGGTGGGTTTGATGCAGGCGCAACGTTGGGGCATGGCTTTGATGGCAACCTGTCTGCATGTTTTCGGTTCGTTTGGTTTGACGGCGCTGGGGATTAAATTGGCGCAGATTTGGAAGTAAGCAAAAATAACAGGGTGCAAAATTGCACCCTGTTATTTTTTATAGGCATTTAATCAATGCCAATAGGCAAACAGACGGTTTCTTGACAATAGGTTTGGCCGGACTCGCTTAAATGCGCCGGTTTATAGGCGGCAAAGGTGTAGGTCAGGCCTGCGTGGAATGTATCGGGATCGGCTTCGGCGGTGTCGCAGTTGAGGCCGGTGGGAATATCGAGGGCGACTTTCAGGCCGTCTGCATGATTAAGTTGGCGGCAGAGGGCGGCGATTTCTGATGGAAGGGCGCCGCTGAAGCCTGTTCCGAATATGCCTTCGATAATGATGTCGTAACCTTTTTTCAGACGGCCTTCCAGTTCTTGTACGGATATCAATTCAATATGGGGCAAACCGTTGAGGCGTTCGCGATTGGTTTGAGCCAAGGGGGAGAGATTTTCTCCGAGTGAAAACAGAATGTCGATGTGCCAACCTTGCGCCTGCATATATCTTGCCATGACTAAGCCGTCGCCGCCGTTGTTGCCTTTGCCGCAAACGATCAAGGCGCGTCCGGCTTGAGGGAGACGCTGCATGAGGTCTCGGGCGGCAGAGCTGCCGGCGTTTTCCATCAGTTGGTCGAAGCTTGTGCCTTTATCGACGGCTGCTTGTTCGCGTTCACGCATTTGGGCGGCGGTATAGACTTTCATGATTGGCTCTCTTTGTAGGAAGTTATTTGTCGGCGGTATTCATCAGGCGTAAGGCTTTCAGACGGCCTATTTCTTTTTGATATTCCACCAGTCCGATAAATGTGCCGTCTCGGCTGTATACGCGGATGGGCTGTTCGGCGGAAATGTCTTCAGTGAACTGGGGGCGTTGGCCGTGTTTGAGCATGGTAACGGCGTAGTCGTTCAACTCAAGTTTGGGGAAATGTAGTACCAAAACATCGCAAGGCAGCAATAGGGCATCGCGTTCGGCTTCGTCCAATTCTGCCAAAGCTTCGAGCGTGTGGCTTTGGGCAATGGTAAATCCGGCGGTTTCAGTACGGCGTAGGGCGGTCAGGTGGGCGAATGTGCCGATGTGTTTGGCGATGTCTTCGCTGAGGGTGCGGATGTAAGTGCCTTTGCTGCAACGTACGTCTATCACGGCTTTGGGTGCATCAAACTCTGTGATATCAATGGAGTAAATGGTGATGTCGCGCGCTTTGCGTTCGATAATGATGCCTTTGCGTGCGTATTCGTACAGCGGTTTGCCTTCGTGCTTGAGGGCGGAAAACATCGGCGGCACTTGGCGGATATCGCCCGTTAAGGCTTGGCAGGCCGTCTGAAATTTGGACAATGAAATATCGGCGCGTGCGGTGGCGATGATTTCTCCTTCTGCATCGCCCGTACTGCTGGCTTCGCCCAGTTTCAGCGTGGCGGTATAGGCTTTGTCGGCATCAATCAGGTATTGGGCAAACTTGGTCGCCTCGCCGAAACAAACAGGCAAAAGCCCTGTGGCCAAAGGATCGAGTACGCCGGTATGCCCGGCTTTTTCGGCACGGAACAAACGCCGCGCTTTTTGCAGGGCGGTGTTGCTGGAAAGACCTTCGGGTTTGTCGAGGAGAAGAACGCCGTTGACCGGGCGTTTGGTGGGTTTGGCTGTCATATCGGGTAGGGGGTAATGTTCAGGCCGTCTGAAAGCATTCAGACGGCCTGTGTGTTTTAATCAATCAGTATTCAACCGGTTTTTCCGCTGCCACTTGGTCGATCAGGCTGGAAATGCTCATGCCACGCTCCAACGATTCGTCGTATTTGAAGTGCAGCTCGGGCGTTTTGAAGAGTTTGATGCGTTTGGCCAATTCGCTGCGCAAATGGCCTTTGGCGTGTTCCAAAGCTTCTTCGGTGATGTCGCGTGTGCTGTCGTCGAGGACAGTGTAGAACACGGTCGCGTGGCTGTAATCGCGGGTAACTTCGACTTCGTTGATGGTGATGAAGCCTGCGCGCGGATCTTTCAGGCCGGTGCGGACGAGTTCGGCCAGTTCGCGCATGATTTGCTCTTTGACACGGTCTTGGCGGGCGTAGCCGCGTTGGGGTTTTCTCATGGTTTTCCTTGATGTATGGCAGGCTGTCGTTTTCAGACGGCCTGCGGTTTGGATTTTGAAAAGCTGCCTATTATAACGGAGCGCGGTTTATTGTGCTTGAACCGAGAAAGGCATATCGATTTTTTGCCATTGCGCGCTTTCGTAGTCCAGCGCATCGGCGATGAGGGGGTGTTGCTCCAGCCATTGGGCATTGATGCGCAAGATGAAACTGTGGCTGTTTTCATCGACGCGAAGCTGGGTTTGCGGCGGCAAATCGAGCGGCAGGCGCGAGCGGCAGAAGAGGGCGGCCAGACGCAGGGACAATACGGCACACCACATGATTTCGTTGTCGCCGATAATGTCCGCCATTTTCTTGAGGTCGCCGCGATGGCCGATAACCAGTTGCGCCAAAATGGTTTGCTCTTTGCGTGAGAAGCCCGGCATATCGGCGTTTTCGAGAATGTAGGCGGAGTGTTTGTGATAACCGGTATGGGCGATATCCAAGCCGATTTCATGCAGACGGCCTGCGCGGCTGAGGTATTGGTTCCACAGGGCGAGTTCTTGAACGGTTACGTTTTTGGCGTGGCACAGGCTGTTCATGAAGGCTTGCGCGGTATCGGCAACACGTTTGGCTTGGTTGAGGCTGACGTGGTAGCGTTTTTGGAACTCTGCCGTTGTCTGCTCGCGCATATCGACATTGAGGCTGCGGCCGATTAAGTCGTAGAACACGCCGTCGCGGAGGGCGGCTTCGGTAACGGTCATTTTGGTCAGCGAGAGTTCGTCGAAAGCGGCCATCATCACGGCCAACCCGCCCGCAAAAACTTCGACGCGTTCGGGTTTGAGGTTTTCAAATTTGGCTTTTTTAACCGAACCGGCTTCGATAATCCTATCGGCAAGATAACGCATGCCTTGGGCGGTAATGTCGGCTTCCTGCGGCAATTCGGCCGCCAAAACGTCGCGTATGGATTTGGCCGAACCGGACGTGCCGATGGCGAAATCCCAACCGGTGCGCTTCATCAGTTTGCTGATGCGCTGGATTTCGATACGCGCGGCGGAAACGGCGGCTTGGAAATCTTTGGCGGTCACTTTGTTTTGGAAGAAGCGCATGCTGTATGTTACGCAGCCCAAAGGCAGGCTTTCTGTGGTCAGCGGTTGCAAATCCGAGCCGATGACAAATTCGGTCGAGCCGCCGCCAATGTCGATAACCAGCATTTTGTCGCCTTTGGGCGGCAGGGTATGCACTACGCCGGTGTAAATCAGACGCGCTTCTTCGCGGCCGGCAATGACTTCGATGGGAAAACCCAGCGCCGCTTCGGCACGGGGCAGGAATTGGGCGATGTTTTTGGCGACGCGGAAAGTGTTGGTGGCCACCACGCGCACGTTTTCAGGTTGGAATCCGCGCAGGCGTTCGCCGAATTTTGCCAAACATTCCAAGGCTTGTTCTTGAGAGGCTTCGCTCAGGTTTTTTTGTTCGTCCAAGCCGGCGGCAAAGCGTACCATTTGTTTGAAGGAGTCGATGACTTTCAGCTGGCCGTTGTTGTTTTCACAAATTTGCAGGCGGAAACTATTGGAACCCAAATCGACGGAGGCTAAAACGTTGGCGGGAGTGGTGGTCATAAAAAATACCGCTTGATTAGAAAAACCTAAATGTTACTTGAGGCGGTATCACTTGACAATAAAAGGAATACAGCTCTTTGATTCTGCTCATAGATGTATTTTATAATGCCGATTTTAAGCAAATATATCAAAGGCCGTCTGAACTTTTCTGACGGCCTAAAAAGAGAAAACACATGAAATCGGAAAACCAAGATTCCTTATTTTTATCGCGCCGCCGCCTGTTGCAAGTCGGCGGAGCCATGCTTCTGACGCCTACGGCCGCATGGGCGGGGGCGCAACGTGAAGAAACGCTGGCCGATGATGTGGCGTCCGTGATGCGCAGTTCGATCAATAGCGCCAGTCCTGCGCGGCTGGTGTTTACCGATGCAAGGGAAGGGGAGCGTTGGTTGGCGGCGATGTCTTCCCGATTGGCACGCTTTATTCCCGATGAAGGCGAGCGCCGCCGTCTGCTGATCAATATCCAATACGAAAGCAGCCGGGCCGGACTCAATACTCAAGTGATTTTGGGTTTGATTGAAGTGGAAAGCGCGTTTCGCCAATATGCCATCAGTGGCGTGGGTGCGCGCGGTTTGATGCAGGTGATGCCGTTTTGGAAAAACTATATCGGCAATCCGTCGCACAACCTTTTCGACATCCGCACCAATCTGCGCTACGGCTGCACTATTCTGCGCCATTACAACAATATCGAAAAAGGCAATATTGTCCGCGCGTTGGCAAGGTTTAACGGCAGCTTGGGCAGCAACAAATATCCGAATGCCGTATTGGGCGCGTGGCGGAATAGATGGCAGTGGGGTTGATTCGGGATAAATGGGATAGGGCATGCTGGTTTTCAGTTGAAACCGTTTTATACCGATGAAGCAGGTTTGCGATAAACGGCTTGCGATTTGACCCCATGCAATTCTTTTGAATCCTGTATAATCAGGAAATCTGTTAATTCACACTTTCAGACGGCCTTTCGCAAACTTAAGGCCGTCTGAAACATTATTTATGGCAAGAGATAACCGCATTCAAATGTTTCCGCACGAGTGGCGTGCCAGTACCACACTTTCCGGCGTTTACGCACTGCGTATGTTGGGGATGTTTTTGGTGTTGCCTGTTTTGGCGATGTATGCCGCTTCGTTGCCCGGAGCAGAAAACAATAAAGCGCTGGTCGGTATGGCGATGGGTATTTACGGGCTGACACAGGCTTTGCTACAGCTGCCTTTGGGCATGGCTTCCGACAAGTTCGGCCGCAAAAAAGTGATTTATGCCGGCCTGATTGTATTTGCGGCGGGTAGTTTTTTGGCCGCAGTTGCCGACAGTCTGCAGATGTTGGTTGCCGCGCGTGCCATTCAAGGAGCGGGTGCCGTCAGTGCGGCGGTAACGGCTTTGCTGGCAGATTTGACCCGTAACGAAGTGCGGACGCGTGCGATGGCGATGATCGGCCTAAGTATCGGCTTGACCTTCTCCGTCAGCCTAGTGCTGGCGCCGATGATTGCCAGCTTTATCGGCGTATCCGGCCTGTTTGCGCTGACCGGTATTCTGACGGTAATCAGTATCGGCGTGGTTGCCTGGATGACACCTGATCCGGAAGTGTCAAAAATGCACGAAGACACGCAGGCGCAGCCTTCGCGTATGGGTGAGGTATTGAAAAACCGCCAACTGCTCAATCTCGACTTCGGTATTTTTGCCTTGCATGCGGCGCAAATGGCTTTATTTACCGCATTGCCGTTTGCCATGACGCAGCTGGGTTTGGAAAAAATCCATCACTGGCAAGTCTATCTGCCGTCAACCATTACCGGCTTGATTATTATGGTGCCGCTGATTATCGTCGGCGAAACGCGCAACAAACTCAAACAAGTGTTTATCCTTGGTATCATCTGCATTGCCGCGGCGCAAATCGGTCTGCTGTTCGGAATGCACTCGGTATGGTTGATTACCGCTTATCTGATTGTTTATTTTATTGGTTTCAATGTATTGGAAGCCAGCCTGCCGTCTATGGTATCGAAAATCGCTCCGTCCGATTTGAAAGGCACGGCGATGGGCGTATATAACACCATGCAGTCGGTCGGCTTGTTTGTCGGCGGCGCAACCGGTGGTTTATTGTTCCAAAAATACGGTTTTGTAGGCGTATTTGCCTTTTGTAGCGTATTGATGTTGCTGTGGCTGGTATTGGCAGTCATTTCGCCGGCACCTAAACCTGTCAAAAACCTCAGCTATCCGCTTAACGCCGAATGGCAACAAAATCCGGATTTGCTCTACCAAAAATTGACCGAAATTGAAGGCGTTGAAAGCATCAGCTTTAGCGCAGACAAACAAACCATTTATATCAAGGCCTTGCAAAAAGGATTCGACCAAGAGGCCGCCGAAAAAATTATCACAGGAGTGTAAAATGTCATTGAATAAAGTTATCCTCATCGGCCGTCTCGGCCGCGACCCGGAAGTCCGCTATATGCCCAACGGCGAGGCCGTCTGTAACTTCAGCGTTGCCACCAGCGAAACGTGGAATGACCGTAACGGCCAACGCGTAGAACGTACCGAATGGCACAACATCACCATGTACCGCAAACTCGCCGAGATCGCCGGTCAATACCTGCGTAAAGGCAGCCAAGTGTACCTGGAAGGCCGTATCCAAAGCCGTAAATACCAAGGAAAAGACGGCATCGAGCGCACCGCTTACGACATCATCGCCAACGAAATGAAAATGCTCGGCGGCCGCAACGACAACAGCGGCGGTGCACCATACGATGACGGCTACAACCAAGGCGGTCATTCAAGCCAAAGCAGTTACCAACAAGCGCCACAACAGCAATACCAATCTGCTCCGGCTCAAGAACCCCCAGCCGCCCCAGCCCGTCGTCCTGCTCCGGCACAACCGACTGCTCCGGTTGATGATATCGACGACGATATTCCGTTCTGAATTCTATATACTTGAATTTTGTAAAAATAAATCATTAAAACCTAGAGAAACCTTATATAACAAGGTTTCTCTTTTTTTACACTTATTTTGACGTTTGTTATCTTATTTGTTAGTATTTATATATATAAACTCTGTAAATTTAGTAGATATGTATAGACTAGAAACAATCCTATTTTCAAATGGAGAACGCTTTTCTCTGTTAGTTAATGAGAAAACTGGTATACCTGATTTTTATTCAACCCTATGGGTGACAGTAGAACTACGTAATCAATCCGCAGTAAATACCATTAGAAATAAACTAGGAATCATACAATGGTTAATGAGCTGGGAAAAAGAGAATAATCTTGTTATTAGTGATCTAATTCATAAAGAGATACTCTTAACAGAAAATCAATTAGAATCGCTTATTCAACATATGAGACTAAATGTAAAAAAGCAAAAGAATGTAATTAGTACGAAAAAAGTGTGTTAATGAAAGGTCGAACTCAATTTATTGATATTTACCCGTCTGTATCCCTTAGTCACCAATACAATAGGTTAACAACGCTTTCAGAATACATTTTATTTCTATCTAAAGTAATAAGTACATCTAACGAATATGTTGAGAAATTAAAAAAATTACTTATGCTAATTAAAGGAGTAAGACCTAAGAATCATAAAGCATTATCTATAAAACCAGAAAGTGAGTTACCCGATGGATTGTTAGATGAGTTTATGTCTATTGCAAACTTTTCAAACCCTAATAATCCGTTTCAAGATATCGGAATAAGAAAAAGAAACCATTTAATGTTTATCTTACTGAAAGAATTAGGAATTAGAAGAGGAGAACTATTATCACTTAAAATACCATTTATCGATATAGGGACTGCTAAACCATCAGTTACAATAAAGCGAACGCATGATGATAAATTTGATACAAGAAAAATTCAGGCAGTTAGTAAAACTAAAGAAAGGCGCTTGCCAATATCACAAAAGATAGCTCAACTCCTTAATGATTATATTATAAATTATCGTTCTAAAGTTCCCAATGCGAATACACATCCATATTTGTTTGTAACTCATCGAAAAGGAAAAACTCAAGGGAGTCCAATTAGTACAAGTTCTTTTGATAACGTTATTGTACCAATGATGAAAAAGGTAGATCCAAGATTCTCGATTATTTATCCGCATATTTTTCGTCATGAATGGAACTTATATTTTTCACGAAAAGTGGATAAGAATAATAAAAATTTAAATCATGATTCTTCCCATAAAGATTTTATCTCCTCTGAAAAAGAGGCAAAGATAAGACAGCATCTCATGGGGCATACGTCAGAAAAATCAGGTAATTTCTATAATCAACGTTATATTAGAGAAAAAGCTAACAAGATATTATTAGAACTTCAAATTGAGTTTCAGAAAAAGGTTGATGATTATGAATCATAATAAAATTATTAGACAATCTAGAGATGGATATGTATTTGATGAAAGGGAAAATTCTTGGCATATAAGCAAAGAAATAAAGATTAATTTTTCTAAACATATATTAGGAATTAATAAAAAAATATTAGAAGGGTTTAGAAAGACATTAGCAATATATGCCGAAAAATATTTAGGCTGAGATAGTGTTCGTAGCTGCCGTCGTTTTGCTCTTTCAGACGGCCTTCGTAAGCGGCCTGTTGTTTTTCCAGCTCTTCGGCTGCCGCTTTGGCACGGTTGCCACTATAGGTGGCAACGGCGCTGTGGATGACGGCAGTCGATTGGGCGACGGTTTGCTGTTTGTCGAGTAGGTTTTGCAGATCGGGTACGGCTTCGGCGCTGCGGTGGGCGTTTTGCAGATCGGTTTGGATGCCGAGTGCGCGGGCGCTGGTGGCTTGGTCGCCGATGGTGATGTTGCCTTCGCTGAGTACGGAGCGGGTATAGCCTTGGCTGTTGCCGCTTTCATGCTGCGGCAGGGTGGGGCTGTAGTTGAGGCCTTTGTTCATGTTCTGGCCGGCGGTTTGGGACGCACGACCAAAGGCGCTTTGATTGAAGCCGTTGCTTCCTTTCAGGCTGCCGCCGTAGCCGGCGCCGATGCCCATGCTGCTGGCGCTGTAGCTGCTTTCGTTGCGGATGTCTTCAAAGCTGAAACTGCGGGCGGTCAGTTCGTTGTGATCTTTATCTGCGGCAGAAGCGATGGCACCGCCTTTAAGCCGGACGCTATCGGCTGTGATGTGGTAGCCGCCTTCGCCGGCAAAGAGACCGCTTTGGTTGCCGACGCTGCGGCTGTGGCCGCTGGCTTTGCTTTGGTTGTAGTTGCCGGATACGCTCCATGCGGTACCGAGCGCGACTTGGGCGCGGATGCCGCCGCCGCTTTGTTTGCTCTCCTGTTCGACAGTGTCCTGCGGGCTTTCGATATAAAGGGTGCCGCCGACATTGGCGTCGATGCGTCGGGCATGGGCTTGGGCACCGTTCAGCACGGTATTGCCCTTGCTGCTGAGCTGCAGTTTGTCCGATTGCAGCAGGGTGTTTTGATGGGTTTGGCTGTCCGAACGGTTTTTGCCTTTGCCGTAGGCCGCTTCGGCATAGATATAGACACCGGTTTGCGCACCAACGGAAACGCCGACGCCGACCTGTACGCCGGCATTGCGGTTTTTGCCGTCCTGATGTTGGCTGTCTTGGGCCGACTGCAGCCGGATATCGCGCGCGGAATCGAGGCGGATGGTGTCGCCCGCAGTAATGTTGCTGCCTTGGACGGTAATGTCGCCCTCGCGGCTGCGGATATTGATGTCGCCGCCGGCTTTCAGGCTGTCGATTTAGCTTTTGGCCTATGATGTTTCTTCGTTTTTGCAATTAAGCTCTAATTTTTATTTTATATATATTTTCTCATACAAGGGAGAAGCACAAATATTTTCCCAACCAAACTCTTTAAGCACCTGCTTGGCTAATGTACGTATATTTCCCCATTCCTGACTATATAATCCTGATTCATCAAGCCAAATGAAATCGAATCCATCTCCACTAATGCTAGATATATATGCATTTAAATTTAATAGCATTTCTTTTTGTCTAGTTGTCAAGATACTTCCTTTATCTAAACACTCTTCAAATGCATCAGTGAATTCCAAAACAATTTCCTCCCCAGCAGTATGCCTAGATCCTGTAATTTTTTTCTGAGTATCAGGATCTTGAGTCATGGCAACAACAGACCAACGCAAATTTGATAACTCATCCATAAATAATCCTTTCATTTATATAAGATAGTTGCTTTTTCATTTGTTTTATTATACGTTTTAGGGTTAACTATTTTAATTTTCCCTTTATCTGTTGTAGATATTTTATAGTATTCACCACCATGTCTTCCTCCTCCTGGATGAACTTGAATTTGAGTGATTGTTTTATGACCTTCTATTTTTACAATAAGTGCCTTTCCACTTCCTTGTGTGCTTTGTCTAACAGTTGCTTTATATCCAGCATTGTTAAAATGCTCTGCAATCCTTACGGCTGATAATCCCCAAATGGATTGAGGGTTATTTTGCCAAATAGAAATTAATTGTTGAGAGTTTATTAGCTGCTTGGATTCATAAACCGATGCTGTACTTCCCTCTAAAATTTTAGAGTTAAATATTTTTTTAATTCCGTCGGGCCGTACCACTTTTACCGCATTGTCCGACCACGTTACCACAGAGCCTTTCGGTATCAGCTCTCCGTTGGCCAGGCGTTGTTCCTGTGCCAAGGTAACGGTTGTTCCTTTTACCGCTTGGGGGCTTTGGGGAATGCGGGCTTCGCCGACAGGAACAGCCTTTCCGGATGGAGCCTCGGCCTTGCGGACAATTTTGCTTAAATTCCCGGCACTATTCACTACCTTTGCGGCGGCAGACGAGCGGACAATGGCAGATGCCGTCCCACCGCTGACAACCATAAATGCTGCATTGGTTCCAACCCGGGCATCAAACATTGCGTCCATTCTGCCTGCAAGTTGCGGATCGTTGATATATGCTTCGTCGCGAACCGCTTTCCAGTTTTCGTAGGACATCACAACTTTGTTGACTGTTTGCACGGGACTGGAAACGGCTTCGGCCAATGGAACAATGGTATTGTCCCACGGGTGGCGTATGCCCTCCCATGTGCCTACAACAATCTCTTTGGCTGCCAGATAGGATGCTTCTAATTCATAGGCTTCGTAAGAGCGGATGTAAAGGTCTTTGCCCTTTGGATTGTTTTGGTAGATCTTATCTGCTCTGGCTCTCAGGCTTCGTTCGCCGGGTGTGAATCCGTCCAAACGGTTTAGGGCATTATTCTCCACCGCATTCTGCCCCAACACGCCCCCTACCTGTGCGTTGAACAGGGCATTGGTGTTTGCGCCGTTGGTGCCGTTCAGGCTGCCTCCGGTGGCACCGACTACCGAAGCAACCGCACCGGTCTGCGCTTTGATCTCTTCTTTAATGTGCTCGGGCAGAAGGTTGGGATTGAATTTCCCCGTTATCGGGTCGATGGCGGTCTTGCCGTCGTCGTATTGTTTGGCCAGATACTCGGCTGCGCGTTCGGCGGCAACGGCAGCGCTGCCGCCGGCAAGCGGGTCGGCGCCGTTGGCGTAGGCCAAGGCGGCACCGAGCATAAAGTGGCCGATTGCTTGCGCGGCTTCGTTTTTGTTTTCACCGTGGCCGAAGCGCTTGCCGATGGCGGCTGCGGCATACGGTGCCAAAGTATTGGCCGCCAGCTGCAGATCCCCCTGGCCGCCCAATGCTCCGGTAATCAGGGTTTCGGCGGCGCTAAGCGCACGGCTTTTGCTGCCGCCTATGCCCCAGCTTCGGGCTTCTTGGTAGGCTTGGGCGTAGGCGGGGGAATGGGCCAGCATCTCTTGTTGTCGTTGTGCGTCGCTTAGGCTGAGATAGTGTTCGTAGCTGCCGTCGTTACGCTCTTTCAGGCTGCCTTCGTGGGCGGCCTGTTGTTTTTCCAGCTCTTCGGCTGCCGCTTTGGCACGGTTGCCCCTATAGGTGCCGACGGCACTGTGGATGGCGGCAGTCGATTGGGCGACGGTTTGCTGTTTGTCGAGTAGGTTTTGCAGATCGGGTACGGCTTCGGCGCTGCGGTAGGCGTTTTGCAGATCGGTTTGGATGCCGAGTGCGCGGGCGCTGGTGGCTTGGCCGCCGATGGTAATTTTGCCTTCGCCGAGTACGGAGCGGGTATAGCCTTGGCTGTCGCCGCTTTCATGTTGCGGCAGGGTGGGGCTGTAGTTGAGGCCTTTGTTCATGTTCTGGCCGGCGGTTTGGGACGCACGGCCGAAGGCGCTTTGATTGAAGCCGTTGCTTCCTTTCAGGCTGCCGCCATAACCGGCACCGATGCCCATGCTTTGGGCACTGTAGCTGCTTTCGTTGCGGAGGTCTTCGAAGCTGAAACTGCGGGCGGTGAGTTCGTTGTGGTCTTTGTCTGCGGCAGAAGCGATGGCGCCGCCTTTAAGCCGGACGCTGTCGGCTGTGATGTGGTAGCCGCCTTCGCCGGCAAAGAGACCGCTTTGGCTGCCGACGTTAAAAGACAGCCTGGATATTTTTCAGACTGTCTTTTTGAAGAGATGAAAGTTATTTGTTTCTCAATATCTCAATAAGGGCGGCTTTGGACTGGTAGAAGTCCAAATCAAATAATGAAATGCCTAAATGTTTGCAATATTCTTCGATCATCTCCACAGTCAGCCTGTTTTTTTTGAGTCTTTCGGTATATTTTTCTGTCTGTTCAAACGGCAGCGGCGTGCCATATTCCATAAACTCGACACGACTGGTTTCTTTATGCAGCATAACATTTCTGGTTTCGCAGTCATGACGGGAAACCTGTTTGCTGCCCTCATACAGGGTAAATGAGACCGCACCGAATTCGTCTTTGCCAAAATATGGACGTAAATACATAGTCAATAATCTGATTTTCCACAGCAAGGCTTCATACGGCACACTTGAAAAGTCTGTGCCGTTCCGGTTATTACCTATTAGCAATGACCAATCAGACTGCGTTTCCAACAATAAATATTTGGATGATCCGGTAATCTCAAGCGGATTCAAGAAATCCAATTTCTGACTGAGGGTATACTCCTCATCCAAATACGATAGTTTCGGTTTTAGATTTTGATAAAAATCACTTAAATCCATACGTCTTTTTAGATAAAGATCCAGTGCTTTTTCAAATGGCGCGCCAATAAAATAAAACTGTTTCAGGCTCGGATGGCCGTCTCTTGCAAGAAAAAAATCTTTGTTTACATTCATAATTTAATCCACAGTCCTTAAAATTACAATAGCATCCGGATCATTACTCAATGCTCTCGATGCATGTCCGGCTCCACGGTTTGAGCTGGTGCGATCGTATTCGATATAAATTCGTTTATTGGAATTTGGTAGAGTGGCTTGAACATCCGGACGGCAGATCCCTACACGGCACATTTGGTTGTTTACCTGCTGTTGGTTGATCCTAATATCTTTCGCTGCGGCTGTGGCCGCTGGCTTTGCTTTGGTTGTAGTTGCCGGATACGCTCCATGCGGTACCGAGCGCGACTTAGGCGCGGATGCCGCCGCCGCTTTGTTTGCTCTCCTGTTCGACAGTGTCCTGCGGGCTTTCGATGTGCAGTGTGCCGCCGACTTCAGCGTCGATGCGTTTTGCATGGGCTTGGGCACCGTTCAGCACGGTATTGCCCTTGCTGCTGAGCTGCAGTTTGTCCGATTGCAGCAGGGTGTTTTGATGGGTTTGGCTGTCCGAACGGTTTTTGCCTTTGCCGTAGGTGGCTTCGGCATAGATATAGACACCGGTTTGCGCACCGACGGAAACCCCGACGCCGACCTGTACGCCGGCATTGCGGTTTTTGCCGTCCTGATGTTGGCTGTCTTGGGCCGACTGCAGCAGGATGTCGCGCGCGGAATCGAGGCGGATGGTGTCGCCCGCAGTAATGTTGCTGCCTTGGACGGTAATGTCGCCCTCGCGGCTGCGGATATTGATGTCGCCACCGGCTTTCAGGCTGCTTTGCCGGCTTTGGCGGTAGTGTTGGTTTTGTTCTTTGCCGGCGGATTTAAAGCCGAAGCCGGCTTCAACGGACAAGAGGACAGCGCCTTGCTGTCCGGTTTGGTTTTTGACGGCGTCGGCCACTAAAAGTATGTTGTGGGAACAGGCCTATGCACTACGTATATACTTACTTACAATAACTTAGAGCTTGTTTTGCTCCTTGTCCAATTTCCGAGTAGTTTCTGTCAACGGGTATGATTATATCTTTTCCATCAATGCCTTCCCACGCATCCGATCTGATATGTTTATTGGGGGAAATTACGATTTCCTTGCTATCCATTTTAATGCTGCACATCATCATCTTTCTAAAAAAAGCTAATTTGGTTTTATACCCCAGTGTTTCTCGTATATGATCAACCCATTGGTTATAGCGTTGAACTCTTTGTACCGGATCGAAAAAATTTTTATATTCTTTACTCCCATATTCAAAAGTTCGACTATTTTTTAATGCCTGGAAAACAGCTTGACCAAGCAGATTGTTATCGACATCCGGAAACAAAATATGAGGTGGGAATAAGGTGTCTAACATTAACAACCTAAATCCGGATTCTGTTTGCACAATGAACGCTTTTTCATTTGCATACAAACTTGCAAAATATTTATTTTCGCACTTATCTTCCATTATTTAATCTCCGTTACTTTAACATTAATACCATGAGTCTTTCCATATTCTATCGCTTTGTTGATTTGCTGCCATTGTTCTTTAGTGGTTTGGGCTGGAATAGCTAAATGTATCTCTCTCCGAGTAATTGTATCAGCATTTAACTTAACACTAGAAAGAGAGTAAGTTTTAAAATTGGCAGCTTTGTCAATATAATTTTTTAAAGTACTATAAATTTGTCTTGGTTTGAGCATCCTTGATGCTGTTTGTGTATCCAATGTCTTAGCACTAATGGCTAAGCCATCACGGGAGTCATAATAATCAAAAGTTTTAAAATTCTTTGGTAGTCGAGCATCCGAGGGAAGGTTTTTACCAACATAATTCTCCCATGGCATACCTTGCTTTCCAATACCATTATTCCATTGGATACCTACTTTTGAATTAGAAACGGTTTTACTTGGTTTGGCAAATAAGATATTTAAATCCGTAACTTTCTGATGTGCAGTTGAAAATTGATTAGCCATACGCCCAGCATTAACATCCAAGCTGGTCAGCGGTCGGTTATATCCGGCCGGAATCGGTCCGCGGATTGCCAACGGAGATTTCTTAACCGAAGCCCCACCAAGACTGACACTACCCAACATTGTTCCGGCACCTAAAAAGAAATTGGCTTTCCCGTGCTCAAGGTTTCCCTGTGTGATTTGATAAGTTCCGTAACTGGCTTGTGCTCCACCAATAGCCATCATCAGATAACGTCCTCGAGTGGTAAATTCCAAACCTAAAGCAATGCCTTGTGCGGTGGAGGCTGCTGCTCTGCCTTC
Organism: Neisseria sp. 27098_8_112; assembly: GCF_041433235.1. Taxonomy (NCBI): domain Bacteria; kingdom Pseudomonadati; phylum Pseudomonadota; class Betaproteobacteria; order Neisseriales; family Neisseriaceae; genus Neisseria; species Neisseria sp. 27098_8_112. The sequence continues at coordinate 28,433 of NZ_JAPWBB010000003.1, forward strand.
AAAACTATCGGCATAAGCTTTATCCCTTTCAAGGATATTCCAAGCTTTCTCGTATTTCCCTATCGGACGACCTTCCGATAAAAAGAAATGCTTAACAGCAGCCAAACCGGTTTTATACTTTCCTCGGGCATCCTGGATTTCTTTCCAAGAGTTATTCCAATGTTCTCTGACTTTTCTATCTCTTTTGGCTAGCCAAAACGGATAATAAGGTTCTCCATTTCTCAAGATTTCTTTACCTTGATAGAGATCATTCTTAATTTTTCTATCAAGAATTTTCTGATCATCATAGATGATGTCTAGATAGGATCGCAAACTAGCTGCTTCTTGGGTTGTCAGGTCTTTTTTTCCATCTTTTCGATGAAGGTCTGAATAATATTTTCTATATAACTCATTGCTTACTTGGTCTTTAGCAGCCAGCCGCTCAAATTCGGCCTTTTCCTTATTACTTGCTGTATGGTTGAGAATTTTCTCTGTTAAAAGATCGTATTTTTTTCTGTCTTCGTTGTTAAGCAGATTATTCTCCACCGCATTCTGTCCAAGCACACCCCCTACCTGTGCATTGAACAGGGCATTGCTGTTGCCGTTGGTGCTGCCGCTGCCGTTCAGACTGCCGCCCGCCGCACCCACCACCGAAGCAATCGCCCCGGTCTGCGCTTTGATCTCTTCCTTAATGTGCTCGGGCAGAAGGTTGGGATTGAATTTCCCCGTTGTCGGGTCAATCGCGGTCTTGCCGTCGTCGTATTGTTTGGCCAGATACCCGGCCGCACGTTCTGCAGCAACGGCAGCGCTGCCGCCGGCCAGCGGGTCGGCGCCGTTGGCGTAGGCCAAGGCCGCGCCGAGCATAAAGTGGCCGATTGCTTGCGCGGCTTCGTTTTTGTTTTCACCGTGGCCGAAGCGCTTGCCGATGGCGGCTGCAGCATACGGCGCCAACGTATTGGCCGCCAGCTGTAAATCACCCTGGCCGCCCAGGGCGCCGGTAATCAGGGTTTCGGCGGCGCTAAGCGCACGGCTTTTGCTGCCGCCTACACCCCAGCTTCGGGCTTCTTGGTAGGCTTGGGCGTAGGCGGGGGAATGGGCCAGCATCTCCTGCTGCCGTTGTGCGTCGCTTAGGCTGAGGTAGTGTTCGTAGCTGCCGTCGTTACGCTCTTTCAGGCTGCCTTCGTGGGCGGCTTGTTGTTTTTCCAGCTCTTCGGCTGCCGCTTTGGCACGGTTGCCCCTATAGGTGGCAACGGAGCTGTGGATGACGGCAGTCGATTGGGCAATGGTTTGCTGTTTGTCGAGTAGGTTTTGCAGATCGGGAACGCTGTCGGCACCGTGATGGGCAGTGGCCGAATCGGTATGGATGCCTAGGGCGCGGGCACTGGTTTTTTTGCCGCCGATGGTGATGTTGCCTTCGCTGAGCAGCGAGCGGGTATAGCCTTGGCTGTTGCCGCTTTCATGTTGCGGCAGGGTGGGGCTGTAGTTGAAGCCTTTATTCATGTTCTGGCCGGCGGTTTGGGACGCACGACCAAAGGCGCTTTGATTGAAGCCGTTGCTTCCTTTCAGGCTGCCGCCATAACCGGCACCGATGCCCATGCTGCTGGCGCTGTAGCTGCTTTCGTTGCGGATGTCTTCGAAGCTGAAACTGCGGGCGGTCAGTTCGTTGTGATCTTTATCTGCGGCAGAAGCGATGGCACCGCCTTTAAGCCGGACGCTATCGGCTGTGATGTGGTAGCCGCCTTCGCCGGCAAAGAGACCGCTTTGGCTGCCGACGCTGCGGCTGTGGCCGCTGGCTTTGCTTTGGTTGTAGTTGCCGGATACGCTCCATGCGGTACCGAGCGCGACTTGGGCGCGGATGCCGCCGCCGCTTTGTTTGCTCTCCTGTTCGACAGTGTCCTGCGGGCTTTCGATATAAAGGGTGCCGCCGACATCGGCGTCGATGCGTCGGGCATGGGCTTGGGCACCATTCAGCACGGTATTGCCCTTGCTGCTGAGCTGCAGTTTGTCCGATTGCAGCAGGGTGTTTTGATGGGTTTGGCTGTCGGTGCGGTTTTTGCCTTTGCCGTAGGCGGCTTCGGCGTAGATATAGACGCCGGTTTGGGCACCAACGGAAACCCCGACGCCGACCTGTACGCCGGCATTGCGGTTTTTGCCGTCCTGATGTTGGCTGTCTTGGGCCGACTGCAGCAGGATGTCGCGCGCGGAATCGAGGCGGATGGTGTCGCCCGCAGTAATGTTGCTGCCTTGGACGGTAATGTTGCCCTCGCGGCTGCCGATGTTGATGTCGCCGCCGGCTTTCAGGCTGCTTTGCCGGCTTTGGCGGTAGTTTTGGTTTTGTTCCTTGCTGGCGGTTTTAAAGCCGAAGCCGGCTTCAACGGACAAGAGGACGGCACCTTGTTGGCCGGTTTGGTTTTTAAGGGCATCGGCCAGTTGGTAGGCTTGGGCGCCGGCGGCTAGACCCTGCAGGGCGCGGGTGCGGTCGTCGGCTTTGCTTTTGGCAGCACCTTCGGCAGCGTTGACCAGATCGATCAGCGGTGAGGAGATTTTGGCGAAGGTGCCGATTTTAAGGTCGCGCTCGCTTTGGCGGCTGCGGCCGTGATTGTCGGCGGTGCGGATATCGATGCTTTGGGCGCTGATGTCGATGTCGCGGGCGGCGGCAAGATCGCTGCCGGTTTGGCGGTAGGCGCCGCCGGCATCTATCCGCACGCCGCCTTTCAGGCTGCCGATTTGGCTTTTGGCCTGCAGGGTTTCTTCACCTTCGCTCTCGCGGCGATTTTTCATCCAGCCGCTAAAGTGCTCGGTGTCGGAAATAACCGCACTACCGATGCCGGAAGAAACTTGGCGCTCGCTCTGGCTTTGGCGGTGTTCGGCAGCGCGGATGTCAATGTCGCCGCCGGCTTTAAGCAGCAGGTCGTCTTGGGAGACCAGACTGCTGCCGCTGACGGCGATATTGCCTTTTTCGGCAAGCAGACGGGTTTTACCGCCCACGGACAGGGTGCTGCCGCTGATGCTGCCGATCTCGCCCGCAGCCTGCCCCTGATCGTTAAAGGTGCCGAAGGGGGTGATATGGTCGCGGTTGTCGATGGAGAAACCGCTACGCTTGCTGCTGCCGGTTTGCCGGCGGCTGTCGGCCGCGGCCAGCAGTCGGATGTCGTCGCGGGCATACAGCAGGGCATCGCCTTCGGCGGAGATTTGTGCGCCTTTGGCTTCGATGTTGCCTTCGGTGGCACGGATGCTGAGATGGCGGCCGGCTGTCAGCGAGCTGCCGACGGCTTCGGCGCTGCTGCCATCCTGCACCTGCGTGCTGCGGCTGCGGCCGCCGCTGATGACAACGGGCGTGCCCGCCGCCTGGCTGGCTTTGGCTGAGGCGCTGCTGCGCTGCATCCAGTTACCGACGATACTGTCGCTGTACCCGCCGCCCTGCATGGCTTTGTCCCAGGCATTTTTGCCGGCGGTATAGGGGTCGTAAGTGATGCCGACCGAGAAGCCGCTCTGTTTGTGCTGCGCTTCGCTGTGCCGCTCGTTCCGTTTGTAGGCTTCGCCGAGGGAAACTTCGCGCCCCTGCAGATGCAGATCGCCGCCGGCATACAGTTGTGCGGCTTCGGTAGTCAGTTTGCCGCCCGCTGCTACGGTGGTGTTGCCTTTCAGGCTGCCTATCTGCGAGGAGATTACGGCAGACGATACGCTGTTTTGCTGCAGGTTTTCTTGGGTTTTGCCGTAACCGGCCATCGCTACGCCGTTTTTCAGGCTGCCGGTGAGGCCGGACTTTTTGCGCTCGTGGTTTTCCCAATCTTGGTAGCGGTGGTCTGCGGCGTCAATGCGCACTCCGCCTTGGGCGGCAATCAGGGTCTGATCGTCGCTGATGACTTGGCTGCCGCGGATGCGGGTGTCGCCGCCGGAAGCCGTTCTGACTTCGCGGCCGGTAATCACGCTGCCGGCTGCTTCGTCGTGTTGGCGCCGGTATTGGTCCAGCCGGCTTTTGCTGCCGACCAAACCGCGCTCTTTGCTGTAGGTCGATTCGTCCAGATCCAGGGTGCGGCGGCCTTCGGCGATGTCGATGTTTCCTTGGGCGGCCAGGGTGGTGCGGCCGTTTTGGCTGTCGATTTGGCCTTGGCGGATGTTCAGGTCTTTGCCGGCGGATACGGTGATGTTGCCAAGCGCTTCGATACGGCTGCCTGCTTCGGCGCTTTGGTGAACGTGGCGGTGGTTTTTGTCGTTTGCCGCGCCGTAGCTTTCGTGGCTTTCGGTGCGGACGGTGCCGAGTGTGACGCTGCCTTGGTGGGAAACGACTTGGGTACGGCCGTCGCGGGCGCGGTTGGCCAGGCGGGCGCCGTTCAGTTTGATGTCATGCCCTGCTTCGAGGCTGAGCAGGCCTTGGCCGTCTTCTGTGCCGCTGACATACAGTCCGGCCACACGGTCAACGGTGGTGCGGCCGTTGTGTGAGTCGCCGCTTTGGGCGGTGCTGCTTTGGAGGGTGATGTTGTCGGCTTTGAGGCTGAGCAGCTGTTCGGCTTCGATGCTGCCGCCGGTGATGTCGATTTGTTGTTGGGCGTCGAGTATGACGTTTTTGCCGCCGATGCGGCCGCTGTTGCTGATGTCGCCGGCGGCCAGATCGACGATGCGCCGACCGGCCAGGGTGCCGCGGTTGTCGATGCGGCCGGCATTCAGCTGCAGGGCGTCGGCGCTGATGAGGCCGCCGGCACTGTTGAGATCGCCGGGGCGGGCGAGTACGTAGACTTTGGGTACGAGTACGCTTTGGCTGCTGCCGTCGGCCAGGGTAACGGTCTGGCTTTCAAGCCAGACGATGTCGCTGGTCAGCCGGGCAACCTGCTCGGGGGACAGGGCGATGCCGGGGGTCAGCTGCTGGGTGCGGGCGAAGCTGATGCCGGCGTCCATCAGGGCTTGGAATTGGGCTTCGTCGTTGGGGTAGCCGTCCAGACGGCGGTAGCCGGTCAGACGGGCAATCTGTTCGTTGATCAGGCGTTGCTCGTAATAGCCGTCGCCCAGCCGTTTGTGGGTGCGGTTGGGATCGGTTTGCAGGGCTTTGAGCATGTAGTCGCTGCCCAGCCAGGTGCGGTAGTCGGCATAGGCGGGATCGGTTTCCACCAGATAGCCGGGGCGGTCGGGACGGACGGTGTACAGGCTGCTTTCGGGCAGGCTGAAGCTGCCGTCGGGACTTTTAATGCGCGGAGGGGTAACGGCGGCGGTGGCGGCATCGGCTGCGGCGGCATGGCCGGCAGGAGGGTTCAGGCTGCCTTGGTTTTGCAGAATGTCGCTCAGCTGGTTTTCAAAGTCGTGGGTGCTGACGCTCGGGTTGTTGTAAGCATAACCACCTCTCCAATAGACATGATGCCTGCCTCGGTGGCCATGGCTTCTTTCGAAGGTCGCATGTTCGCTTATGCCGACTTCTTCCAGACGCCGCTGCTCTTGGGTGGCGTGGTTGGCAATCTTGTCTTTGGAAAGCCCCGACAATGTGCCACCGATCAGGATTTTGCTGTCACTGTTACGCCATTCTCCGCCTTCGGCTTTCAGGTCGCCGCCAATCAGGATTTCGCCCGGACGGCTTTCTACGATACGTTGGCGGTAACGGTTCAGGCTGTATTGGTAGCGGCGTACCGCCGATACGTCGGAGCGTTCGAATTTGCGTTCGGTACTGCCGCTTTTCTGTCTGCCCTGCTCGTTGAAACGGAAGACCAGATTGGTTCGGTATTGGCTCATGTTGCCGTCTTCGCCGTCAATGTAGCGTTCGGGCTCGCCGGCAAAGGTGTAGGCAGTTTGGCGGCGGCTGTCGGCCAAATATTCTTCGGTGCGCAAACCGGCGTTCAGGTTGTCCAGTTTTTGAACGGCAATCTGCCCGCCTCCCGCTGCTTCAATCCGCGCGCCGCGGTTTTCCAGTCGCTCGGCCCTGCCTTCGGCCTGATGGCTCTCGTTCAAACGGCCGCCGATATGCAGTGTGCCTTCGCTGCTGATCAGGCTGGAGACGCTGCCGGTTTGTACTTGGCCGTTTTCAATCCGGCCAAAGCCGCTGCCGGTGTTGCTTATGCTGCGCATGCCGATGTCCAGACGTTCGCGGGCGGCAATGACGGGGGCTTGGTTTTTGCCGTCTGCGCTTCGTTCTTCGCGGTTGTTCAGGCTGCCGCCGCCCAGGGCGAGACGGCTGCCGTAGATGCGGCCGCTGCCGATGTTGTTCAGGGCAGTCGCGGCATCAATGCGGGTCAGGCCGTTGCTGTTGATCAGGCCGCGGTTGTCAACGGTGTCGGCGCCAAGACGGGTATTGCTGCCGGAAACCAGTTTGCCTTCGGCGCGGTTGTCGATGTGCCGGGCACGGATGTCGAGCGCTTGGCCGCCGGCCAAACGGTGGCGGTTGCGGATGCTGCCGCCGCTTTCGATGCTGAGTTTGCGGCCGGCTTCGATGTCGCCGCTGCTGTCAAAGTCGGCGCTGAGTTTGAGGGCGGCGTCGCGGCCGGCGGCCAGGGTGCCGCTGCCGTCCAGCCGGTTGGCCTTCAGTTCGAGATCTTGGCCGGCCAGAATGCTGCTGCCGCCGCCGGCAATATCGCCGGCGGCCAGTTTCAGGCTGCCGGCAGTGGTGATTTCGCCTTGTTCGTTATTCAGGCCGTCTGAAAGGAGGATGTCGCTTTGGCTGTTGCTGCGGATGGCGCCTTGGCGGTTGTCGAGTTGGGTGCCATCCAGTTTCAGGCTGCCTGCGGCCAGGGCGCCGCCGCGGTTGTCGGTGTGGCGGCTGCTAATGTCGGCGCTGCGGGCGAGGATGGTGCCTTGGTGGTTGTCGAAACGGCCGCCTTCTGTTTTCAGGCTGCCGAGGGTCAGACGGCCGCTGTTGGCCAGTTCGCTGTGTACGTTCAGATCGGTGCGGCCGCCCGCTTCGATGGTGCCGCTGTTGTCCAAACGGCCGGAGACGCTGATGCGGCCTTCGGCAGGAGCGGGAACCGGGGTGTGGCCGCTGTTGCCGTTGCCGTTATTGGCGGGCGGCAGGTTGTTGCCGGAATTACCGTTTCCGCCGCCGTTGTTACCGTTGTTACTGCCGTTGTTGCCGCTATTGTTTCCACTGCTGCCGTTGTTGTTTTCCGGCAGGCCGATGCGGCCGCTGTTGGCCAGGCGGGCGGTATCGACGGTGAGATTCTGACTGCCACTTTGGCTGATGCGGCCGCTGTTGTCCAATACGGGGGCGGCGATGTCGAGACGGCCGCCGTCGATTTGGCCGCTGTTGCCGATATGGGCGCTGCGGATGCGGGTTTCTGAGGTGCTGAGAATGCGGCCGCTGTTGTTCAGGCTGCTTGTGCTGTCGATGCTGCTTTGGCCGTGGGCGTAAAGGGTGCCGCTGTTGTCGGTTTGGCCGGCGTTAAGACGCAGGGCGCCGCCGTCTTGGGCGGCAACCGTGCCGCTGTTGGCCAGTGTTCCGTCGGCGCTGAGGGTCACGCCGCCGGCACCGGCGTAAATCTTGCCGGCATTGCGGATGCCGCTGCCGTTGTCGGCGGCAATCAGGGTGATTTTGCCGGCATACATGCCGCCAAGGGCGCCGGTGTCGATGGCAAAGACGGGGGCGGATGAAGACGGGGCGCGGGGTGCGGCGGCGTCTTTCAGGCTGCCTGCGGCGTCGGTTTGGCCGCCGGCTGCAATCACTTGGACGTCCTGCCCCCAAATGCCGCCGTCAATCTTGGCGGCACGGCTGAGAATGCGGGTGTAGTCGGCATCGCGCCCGTCAAGACCCTGAGCGCCGATTTCGATGCGGCCGCTGCCGATGTCCAAACCGTCGAAACGGCCGTCTGCCAGGATGGGACGGCCGGTAGTGAGGGTGGCGCCTGTGCCGTTGATAAAGCCGCCGCCGTCGACGCGGATGCCGGCGGGGTTGGCCATTACCACTTCGGCGCGGCGGCCGGCGATTTCGATATAGCCGTTCAGCCGGCTCGGGTCGCTGCTGTTGATTTGGTTGACGATTACACGGGCTTCGCCGCGGGCGAGAAAGGGGTTGCCCTGTATCCAGCCGGCCTGGCGGGTGGATACGCTTTTATGGCTGTTGTTGAGAATGGTGCCGCGCGTGTCGACATCGAAACGGCGGTATTGGTTGACGGATACGCCGTGGGCGGTGGGGGTTTGGATATTGACCTGCGGCAGTCCGTTGCCGGTTTGCAGGATGACGGGCTGCTGGGATTTGGGGGCGGATTTGTCGGCTTGGATGTCGGCAGCGGCAGCGGGCACAATCAGGGCCGAACCGAAACCGAGCAGCAGGCTGAAAGTCAGCGTGCCCAAATGCAAACGGCAGCCTGAACGGGTTTTTGGGCTGCCGTCACCGCCACCGGTTTCTCCGCCTGAGCGCTCGCCGGGACTTTTGCCCTGCCCGATGGCAGTCTCGGCTACGGCCATCAGGATGCCGCGGGTGCGGTTGAAGACGATTTTATGGCGGTGTTTGTTCATGTTCTTGCGTCCGTGTGGAAATGGGAAACAGGCAGCCCAAATGCAGGTGGTGCCCGTGTTTTCTCCGGTTAAAACGAATAGTTTAGGTTGAAGCCGAAAACGGCGGTACGTTTGCTAAAGCCTTGCGGTTTTTTAATCGGTTTGCCGACAAACAGGTCGTAATTCAGGCTGCCGCCTGCTTTGAACTGGCCGCGCAGGCCGGCGGCGGCGCCGATTAGGGTTTGGCCGAGCAGGTATTGCGCCGAGTCGCCGGAAACATGGCCGCCGTCTAGCGCCAGATAAAACTGGTGGGCAGCCTGAAAATACCAGCCGGCTTCGTTACGCCAGTACCAGCCGCGCTCGGCCGACAGTGAGCTTTCGCCGTCGAAGCCGCGCACGGTGTAGCGACCGCCGATGGCGATTTTGTCCAAAGGCGTCAGCGGGGTTTTATTCCACTGGGCATGCAGGGCGGTGTCATATACGAAGTGCTGCCGGCCGATTTGGAAGGGGTGGTTATAGCTGATGTCGGCAGTGATCACCTTCATTCTCGAAGTGCCTTCATCAAACACCTCTTCAGGGGCGGCAATGGCATCGGCCATGCCGGTGCCGCGCTTGTAGCCAAGGCCGATATCCAAAGTGCTGCGGCCGATGTATTCCTTGTGTTTTAGGCTCAACTGCCAACCGGCGGTTTTACGGCGCTGTACTTCGACTTCGGCATCATCGATAAAACTTTGGTTTTCTTTCTGCCACAGTTTGAAGCCGATATGGCTCTTGCGCCGCGCATCACGGTACAGCAGGCGGGTAAATCCGATGTCGCTGCTACGGCTTTTGCCGTTGTAGTCGTACACTTCATTGATACCCGCCACGGCTTGGTGGTAGCGGTAGTAGTTGTGGTTCCAGCTCCACAGCCAGTTGCCCGCAGGAACGGAATAGTGAAAGGCGTAGCTTTGGGTGCCGCCGGCGGTTTTTTTACCCTCGGAGTCGGTATGGGCGTCGGTATGGCCCAGATGGCGGCCGTAGGACAGATAAAACAGATCGCTTAAGCCGAAAGGGTTGTCGGCAGAGAAAGTCAGGCTGCCTTGGTATTTGCCGGTGGTTTTGCTGCCGGAGTCGTCCACACCGAGCGACAGGCGGTAGGGCAGCAGCCGCTGCCGCCAGGCAACAATGATGTCGCTTTCATCGGGTGCATCGGCGGGAACGATTTGAATATCGGCTTCCGCGGTGGGTACGCGCTTGAGATTTTCCAGCCCCTGCTCGATACGGCGCAGATTCAGAATATCGCCGCCTTTCAACGGAATTTCGTTTTGAAAGGCGGCAATGCGCGCGGCACGGGTTTGGTCGTTGTGCGAAGTATCAGTGCGAACCGAGCGCACTTTGCCGGGCAAAACGGTTAATTCCAAAGTTCCGCTGTTTAAATCCTGCGGTGCGGCCAAAATACGGGTAGTGGTATAGCCGTGGCCGATAACGGCGTTTTGTGCCGCAACCATAATGCGGTTGATGCCTTGCACACCCAAACATTGTCCGGATTGGAAGCCGGTTTCTTTCAAGGCTTTTTTAAGTGCAAACTGAAAACGGCCGGCAGCATCGCCGGTCAGGGTAACGGTATGAATGGGGAAACAGGGGGATTCGGCCGATTCGGCCGCAGACGGAGTAAGCGTACTTTGCCGCGTATCGTCCAAACGCACATCGACTTCGCGCTGCAGCTGCTGCTCCTGCTGCCAGCGTCGCATTTCCTGACGTCTGGATTCGCTTTCTTCAATGGTATCGGCAAGTGCAGCCTGAAAAGAAAAGGCTGCCAAAATAGCTAAACTCAGATGGGTGTGTATGGCGGACATAATGTTAAACCCAGTATATTTTTACTTGAAAATAAATTCACTAAATTTTACAAAATCATTGATAAAATGTCATTTCCATAACTTTATCTATAGATATCTGGCGCTGTTTACAGTATCTGAAGATTTCAAGAATGATACTGTGAAGCCTTATGGCAGCCTGAAAGGGTTGCGGTGTTTGAGATGTTGCCGGCGTATTTTTCTTAAGCTGTTGTGTAAAACACTGTTAGAGACCTTTGCAAAAAAGCCCTTCCCTCGACAACCGAAACCCAAACACAGGTTTTCGGCTGTTTCTCTCCCCCAATACCTCCTGATTTTACCCAAATGCCCCCTTAATCCTCCCCGGATACCTGATAATCAGGCATCCGGGCCACCTTTTAGGCACAAACAGGCACACTTAGCCTGTTGGCGGCTTTCAACAGGTTCAAACACATCGCCTTCAGATGGCTTTGCGCACTTACTTTGAGCAGACCGAAATAGGCTGCCCGGGCATAGCGGAATTTACGGTGTAACGTACCGAAGCTTTGTTCGACCACATAACGGGTCTTCGACAAATATCGGTTACGCTTCGTTTGAGCTTCCGCCAGCGGACGGTTGCGGCAGGCTTTTCGCATTATGTGGGGAAAATTAGATGGAAATTATTGGTGTGGGTAAGGGTGGGAAGGGTTTACCTGTTGAGGCCGTCTGAAAAGTACAGGCTGCTTTTTGGGTTTTCAGACGACCTCCAAAGCAGCCTGCACGCAGGTGTTTTGGATTGACTAACGCGAGCTATCTGCCAAATACTTTCCGCCAGGCATTCGGATTGATTTTAAACTTGGCTTTGAACTGTAAACGTAGGTTTGACGCGCTGCCGAAGCCGCTTTGTTCGGCGATGCGTTCTATCGGCAAATCCGTATTTTCCAACAAATCTTGTACCTGCCATAGCCGCTCTGTGGTGAGCCACTCACCGAAATTCATACCTGTAGCTTGGGCGAAATGACGGATAAAGGTACGGCGGGAAACGGCTAATTTTTTTGCCAAATCGTCCAAGCGGTATGGGGTGGCAAGGTTTTGGCGTAGTTCGTCCAATAAGTGATTGATTTTGTCATCGGCGGTACGACGTTCGACAGGTCGGTGGATAAACTGTGCCTGCCCGCCTTCACGGTGTGGTGCCGCAACCAAGGTACGAGCAAGGTCGTTGGCAACGGTTGCACCGTGGATTTTGCGGATGAGGTACAGGCAACAATCCAACCCGCCTGCCGCACCTGCCGATGTTAAAAAGTTGCCGTCTTCCGCATATAGGCGGTTGGTATCCAGATGAATTTTAGGGAAACGGCGGACAAAGTCGTCTTCGGCAAGCCAGTGGGTGGCGGCGGTTCTGCCGTCTAAAAGTCCTGTGTAGGCAAGGGCGTAAGAGCCGTAGCATAGGGCGACAATATGTGCACCACGTTTCGCTGCCCGCTGTAAATTCTCAGCCAGTTCCGGCGTCGGGGTTTCTTCAATGTTGCGCCAGCCTGCGATGACGATGATGTCGGCTTCTTCCGTCAAATCTAGGCCGCCGTGTATGGGAATGCTTGCGCCCAGTGCCGTGATGACGTCTTTGCTGTCATCGGAACAGATTTTCAGGTCAAAGAGTGGATTGTCCCGATAGGTCGTCTGAAAAACAGAAAAGGGAATGTTGAAGACAAAATCGTTCATGCCCGATTGAGCATATAGCACGATTTTGGGGACAGTTTGATTTTGGCGAAACTCGTTACGCTCGTTTTCAGACGACATTTTGGCACTATCCTTGCGTTTGTTGGTAATATTGCCTATTTTAGCCGATGTACCTGCTGCTTAAAATACGCTCCATGATTTTTTAAGGAGCAACATCATGAAATTCAAGCAATTTATTCTTGCCACTGTTTTGGGCGCGACAGCTTTTTCCGCTTGGGCAGACGATTCATACCAACATATCCGTAACGCTACCGCCAAGGTCGAATATGCGGGGCAGACGTTTTTGATTGACCCGTTTTTCGCCCCCAAGCATTCCATGAACGGCTTTGCCGGCACGTTCAATAACCAAGCCAAAATGCCGCTGGTCGGGCTACCGATGAGCGTGAATAAAATTTTGGACGGTGTGGATGCAGTTATCGTTACCCATACTCACGAAGACCATTGGGACGAAACCGCCGCACGTTCCATTCCGAAAAACCTGCCCGTATATGTGCAGCACCAAGCCGACGCGGCAAAAATCCGCGGCCAAGGCTTTACTGATGTACGCGTGTTGAACGGCAGCGCTGTCTTCAACGGCGTAACCATCAGCAAAACCAGCGGCGTACATGGCACAGAGGCCATGTATGCCAACCCGCAGCTAGCCGAAATCTTAGGCGATGCAATGGGTGTGGTATTCCAAAGCAGCGGACATAAAACCGCTTATATTATGGGTGATACTGTGTGGACGGCAGATGTAAACAAAGCATTGAACCGATACAAACCCGATTATCTGATTATGAACACAGGCTACGCGCTGATTTCAGGCATTTCAGACGGCATTATTATGGGGACGGCTGATGTATTAAAAGCCAGCCAAGTCATGCCTAAAGCCAAAATCATCACCGTACACATGGATACCGTGAATCATACCGCCGTCAGTCGCGCCGATATGCGTAAATTTATACGCGGTCAAGGCATTGAAAGCCGTGTGAACGTTCCGGAAGACGGAGAGACTGTGAGGCTAGATTGATAAGCGATCATCTTTTAAAGAGAATTTGCAAAAATACTGGAAAATTTGGCCTCTCTTTGTTATGAAAAAAGCCGTCTGAAATTTCAGACGGCTTTTACTTTTAACGCATCCACAATCAGCTTAAACACATTGGAATGCCCGCGGCGGCTGGGGTAATAGAGGTAAAGCGGTTCGTAAGTCATCGCATACTCAGGCAGCAGCTCGACCAGGTGCCCCGAATTGAGTGCATCCGCTACGCTCATATGTGCTATCCACGCAATGCCAAGTCCGTCTAAAACGGCTTGCAGACGTAGATGATTGTTGATGGAAAAGTGCGATTTTGGTGTGAACGTAATCAGCTCTTTTTTGTATTTGAATTCCCACTGCATCTCCGTGCCGTGTTCAGCGGAGAGTTTTATGCCGATAAGGCGGTGCTGTTGCAGATCATCAATATTTTTCGGCGAACCGTGTTGTGCCAAATAATCGGGCGAGGCAACCAATACCATTTTGAGCGGTGCGGAAATTGGCACCGCAATCATCTCTTTCGCTACCTTGTTACCTAACCGAACGCCCATATCAAATCCTTCTTTCACAATATCTGCCCAACGATCGTCCACCACGATTTCCAAGCGGATTTTCGGGTATTGGTTCAAAATCGGCTTTAATTTTGGATACAACACGGCTTCCGCTGCCATCGCCGGGGCGTTGATGCGAATCAATCCCGATGGCGTATTCAAAAAATCATTTAATGCATCGACTTCTTGGTTTATGGCTTGATAAAGTGGGAAAAGTTGGTCGAAAAGCTGTTGCCCGGCTTCGGTCAGCGACACATTGCGTGTAGTGCGGTTGAACAGACGCAGGTTCAGCCGCGTTTCTAAATTTTTCATGCTATGGCTCAACGCCGAAGAAGAAATCCCTAAAAGCTGTCCCGCTTTTACAAAACTCTGTGTTTGCGCCAACGTCAAAAAATAATTCAGTTCGTTAAAGTTTTGCATTTTCTCTTTAAAGTCTCTTTTATTAGTGAATTTAATTCATTACATAATAAAGCCAAACCCTATTGATCTCAATAAAAACAAATCATAAAATGACTGCATTTTCATGATAGTAAACAGAAGACAGTATCCGTAAACATCACATCCCTTTTTTTCCCTTTTTTATAAATTATTTATTCTAGGAGTAAAAATGAACATTTTATTATTAAACGGTGGTAAAGAATTCGGCCATTCGCATGGTGAGTTAAACCACACGCTTCACAAAAAAGCAAAAGAAGTTTTGACCGCACTTGGACATAATGTAAAAGAAACTGTGATTGATGCTGGCTATGATGTTGAGGCAGAAATCGAAAAATTCTTGTGGATGGATGCCGTGATTTGGCAGATGCCTGTTTGGTGGATGCACGAGCCTTGGACAGTGAAGAAATACATAGACGAAGTATTTATCGCTGGACACGGCAAGCTTTACCACAGTGATGGCCGTCATCGTGTCAGCCCGACCGAAGGCTTCGGTACAGGTGGTTTATTGCAGGGCAAAAAACACATGCTTTCGCTTACTTGGAATGCGCCGATTGAAGCGTTCACCCGTGAAGGCGACTTCTTTGAAGGCAAAGATGTGGATGCTGTGTACATGCCTTTCCACAAACTCAACGAGTTCATCGGTTTGACCCGTCTACCGACATTTACATGTAACGATGTAGTTAAAAATCCACAAGTAGAACAATACTTCGCAGACTACCAAGCACATTTGAAAAAAGTGTTCGGTTAATGATAAAACATCAACTTGAAGCGGTGGGCTTTTGCCCACCATTTTGTCAGTCGCTAATTGGTACGAAATATGGCAAATCCGTGGCGCAAGTGATTACCCGCTGGCTGGTGGAACGCGACATCATCGTGGTGGCAAAATCCACCAAACCCGAACGCATGGCGGAAAACTTGAACGTCTTTGATTTTGCGCTTAGAAATGAAGACAAAGCTGAAATTGCCAAACTGGACGGCACGTTCGCCGCCATCGTCAATCACGACACGGTGTGGATAATTTGAAGCGCATCTCCGCGTGGAAAATGGGCGTGTAAGTGTAGCGAAAAACCATCTGCAATTCATCATATGAAAGGACAAAACATGATTAACGGGTTAGATATCGAACGTTTCCGAACCACCATGGCAACGGTTGAAAACGACCATACAAAAGGCAAGGCAGCATTACGCGCCGATTCGCGCTGGGTATCCGGCACGAAGAACGAAATCTCCGTGCGCCGCTTCCCTGCCTTTACCACAGACGAACCGAAAAACATGGGCGGTGAAAACGCCGCCCCAAGTCCGATGGAATACCTGATCGGCGCTGCTGCAGGCTGCTGCTCCATAGGTTTCGAGTTGCAAGCAGCACAGGCAGGCGTGAAACTGGAACAGTTTGAAATATCCGCAAGGGGCGGTATCGACATGGCCAAACTGTTCGGCATGGAAGATGGCTACGGTGGACTGGATAATCTGGTGCTAACCGTAAAAGTAAAAGCCGACGCCGACCTTCCTACCCTGCAAAATTTTGCCGACCGCTCCGCCGCCACCTCACCAGTGTTGAACAGCCTGAAAGCGCGGGCAAAAGTGGTTGTGGAAAAAATCTAGACGACTCAAAACGTTTTCTTGTTTTCATTTCGTTAAAATCCCCTTTTCTGGACAACTAGAAAAGGGCTTAATCGCTCAAAGGAGTACATGTCATGCAACAACTGCACACTTTGAAAGACATCGAACAGGCCATCGCCACACACCCTTTAGTATCACTGTACATCAAAGCCCCAATCTGCGGTGTTTGTATGGTCGTGGGCGCCCAGCTTGACTCAGCTTTGGCGGAGGAAGGAAATGTGTATGCCGTAAAAGCCGATATTGCTGAAATACCCGAAATGGCCGGACGTTTCCACGTGCTGACCGTACCTGCATGGCTGCTGTTTTATCAAGGCAAGGAAGTAGAACGGATGGCCCGCTTTATCCCTCAGGCACAGATGAAACAGACATTGGCAAAATGGACAAAAGTAGCAGAAAGCGGGCATCAGTAACCGGTCTATCAATGTTTCAGACGCCCTATCAGGCTACCTGAACCCTCAAAATCCCCCCCCGTTCCGCTTCCCTTCCAGCATTTCCCACCGCTCCAATTTTTCCAGCAGCAGCGTTTCGATTTCCTCCGCGCGCGCTTGTAGGTGGCCGGCTTTTTCGTAGTCTTTGAAGATTTCGGGGTCGGAAAGTTGGGCGTTTAAATCGGCTTGTTCGGCTTCCAGCGCGGCGATTACATCTCGGCAGACAACCCGCACTGGGCATCACAGCGGTGGATTGAGCGCATCCATATGGCGCAAGCCTTCGCCGACTGTGTCAACCGCCACGGCGGCGATGCCAGCGTTGTGCGCCTGCCCGACATCGGCATACGCGGCAACAGCCATTTCGCCTTTGCCGAAGCAAATAACGTGGAAATCGCTGATTTGCTGGAAAACTGGTTGGTGGAAAAAGGATTGAAATAAGAGCAAATAAAGGGTTGGCTCTTAAAAGCAATTCATACAAATTCTGCACTAATTGTGTAAAATATAGGGCTATTATTATCCAATTGCGTGTACTATTTTTACGTATTTCAAATAATTATTTTGATTTTATTCTATAATATATTGAAAATATTGTAATTTTATTTTTGCGGTTTATATTATATAGAAACAACCCTTTTAATCATTGAGTAATATAAAAGGCCGTCTGAAAAATATACTTTCAGACGGCCTTTTATTTGAATGTATCTACGCTTTTAAGATTTTCCGGCTTTATCTCCGATTTTGCTTTCTTTGCCTTGAATCAGGTTTTGAATATTGCTTTTATGGCGGTACAACACCAATGCGGCAATGAATACGGTTGCCCATGCCCAAGAGGCGTGTGGCATCATGAAGAAGGCGAAGATGGGGGCGCAGACGGTGGCGACCAGTGCAGCGAGAGAGGATACTTTGAAACCGAACGCCATAACCAGCCAGATCAAGGCGCAGAGCAGGGCGGTTGCGGGGGAGAGGGCGAGTAAGACGCCTAATGCGGTGGCTACGCCTTTGCCACCTTTAAAATTGAAAAATATTGGCCACATATGACCGACCAATGCGGCGATGGCAACCAGGGCTATCGTTGCATCAGATAAATTTAAAGCATCTTGCAGACAGCGTGCCAAGATGACGGCAACCAAGCCTTTTACTGCATCGCCGAGCAGGGTCAGTGCGGCTGCTTTTTTCTTACCGCTGCGCAAGACGTTGGTGGCACCAGGGTTGCCGGAGCCGTAAGTGCGCGGATCGTCCATGCCGTAATATTTTGATACGATGACGGCAAAAGACAGGGAGCCGATAAGATAGGCGGCAATAATGGCGAGTACATTGAACATTTTGGGTGCTTTACTTAAAATGGGAACGGTTATTCTATCAAAAAAACGGACAGGCAAATGGATAAAATCTTTTTGTACGGCATGAAGGCCGATACTTTAATCGGCGTATATGATTGGGAACGCGAGCGTAAACAGACTTTGATTTTGGATTTGGAAATCAGTGTTCCCGAGCGTACCGGCACGAGCGACGATATCGGCGACACCATTCATTATGGCGAAGTATGCGAAGTCGTACGCCGCAGCCTTGCCGAACAGGATTTTTTACTGCTGGAAACTTTGGCGGAACATATCGCCCAATTGATTTTAAATGATTTTGGTGCGGCCAAAGTGCGTGTCCGTATTGTGAAACCGGGTATCTTGCCAGATGTGGCCCAGGTCGGTATTGAGATTGAACGCACTCGGGAATAACCATAAATATATAAATTTTTAGTTTTAAATAAAAAAGAAAACGTCATGATTGAACAAATATTGGGAAGTATGTCAGGTATATTTTGGATTTTTCTGATCATTATTCCTTTGCTTTTATTAAAAGCACTGTTGAAAAATCCTAAAATAAAGGGAAGTATGGGAGAAATAGCAGTTCGTTCTGTAATTGGAAAAAATTTAGATGAGAAAACTTATTTTGAGTTTCACGATTTAATTATTCCATCTCGAGATGGTACGACACAAATTGATCATATTTATGTCTCAATTTTTGGGATATTTGTGATAGAAACTAAAAATTACACAGGCTGGATTTTTGGTAGTGAAAAACAATCTAAATGGACGCAAATCATCTATAAACAGAAACATTATTTCCAAAATCCGTTGCGTCAGAATTATGCTCATATCAAAGCATTGTCAGAACTATTGCAATTTCCTGAGGAGAAGTTTCATTCAATGGTAGTTTTCTTAGGTGATTGTGAGTTGAAATCGAAAATGCCACCAAATGTTTGCCGTATTAGGCAGGCGGCGGCTTATATTAAGAATTTTCAGACGGCCTTATTGCTTCCTCATGAGGTAGAGGCAATAGTTGCTGTATTGTCTTCAAGTGACTACCAAGCAAATAGTGAAAAGCTGCGAACACATACGGAGCGTTTGCAACAACGACATCAGCGGTAACTATTAGAAAAGGCATCCTCTGAGTTTATTTCTGTAAAATTTCAGACGGCCTTTAATATTTAATAATTTGGAAATGAGGTAAAAAATGGATTTGAAAGAAACTAAATTAAGCAGCGAGCCAATCTACGAAGGTTCTTTTGTTACTATCAGTCGCGATCGGGTTCGCCTGCCCAACGGCAATGAAAGCCAACGGGTTGTGATCCGCCATCCGGGTGCTGCGTGTGTATTGGCTGAAACGGAAGACGGCAAAGTTGTTTTGGTACGCCAATGGCGTTATGCCGCCGATCAGGCGACGTTGGAATTGCCGGCGGGTAAATTGGATGTGGCAGATGAAGATCCTGCCGAATGCGCTTTGCGTGAGTTGGCGGAAGAAACGCCATATGTCGCCGACAGTGTCAAACTGTTGTACTCCTTTTATACTGCAGTCGGTTTTTGCGATGAAAAAATGTATCTCTACCAAGCGCAAGGCGTGCGTTTGGGTAGTGAATTGAGCAATGATGAGGATGAAATTACTGAAACCGTCTTGATGAGCAAGGAAGAAGTACGCGCTGCATTGGCAAACGATGAAATCAAAGATGGTAAAACTTTGATTGGTTTGCAGTATTGGTTGACTCAGAATTGATATGTTAAGATACAAACAAGGCCGTCTGAAAAAGCTTTCAGACGGCCTTGTTTTATTTTGTAGCCGGATTTTAGCCTAATAAAGCCGGTGCAAACCGTGTGATTGTATCGCGTAAAACGATGAGTTTGCCGTGGAAGAAGTGGGATGAGCCGGCAATGGTTACAACCGGCAGGCCTTGTGGTTCTGCCCATGTCAGGGCTTTGTTGATTTCGACAACTTCGTCTTCCGCGCCATGAATCATCAATGTTTTGGCGACATCGGGAACGTCGGATGGTTCCGGGCGGTCGGTGTAGTGATGGACGGCTGCGCCCATCAGCAACAGCAAATCAGGCGTGCGTTCTTGGGCGGCAAAGGTGGAAACGTAGCCGCCGAATGAGAAACCTGCCAGGGCGAATTGCGGTGCGTCTGGATGTTGTGCGCGGGCGTAGTCGATAACGGCAATACAGTCTTGCGTTTCGCCGCAGCCGTAATCGTGTTCGCCTTCGCTATTGCCTACGCCGCGCAAATTGGGCAGGTAGCAATGGAAACCGAGTTGGCTGAGGGCTTTGGCGGCGGTTTGGATGACTTTGTTGGTGTTGGTGCCGCCTTGCAGGGGATTGGGGTGGTTGATGACGGCAACGCCGCGGGCGGATTCTTGTGTGCTTGGCAGGTAGATGGTTTCCAGCGAACCGGCCGGGCCGGGGATTTGAATGATGTCGGGTTTGAGCATGAGTGTGTCCTTGTTTGTTTTTTCAGACGGCCTGAAGCGGTTTACAGATAAAAAGTCTTGCCGTTGTTTTGATTGTTGGCTTTCAAATCAGCAAGCATTCGTTTGAAGTCCAAGCCGTATTTTTCGCTTAATTTTTCGGCGCGTTTTTTTAAGTTGTCGATATTTTGTTCTTTAGGGCTGCTTTGGAACGCCATGACGGCTACGTTGCCGTGGCTTTCGGCAGGCAGCTCGAGTACGCGGCCGTCAAAGACGTTGAGCAGGCGTTCGACAAAGCGTTGGTAACGCTGGTCGCCGCTCCACCAGTTGGTGACAAATACGCCGTCTGGAGAGAGGGCGTTGCGGCAGTCTTGGAAGAAGGGCTCTTCCACCAAAGCGTCGATAATCTGTTCGCCGTCAAAACCATCTACCAAAATCACATCGGTATTGTGGCGGAACACTTTAATATATTCCGCACCATCCGCCTCGATAATTTCAAAATTTTCGCCTTCGTGCGGCAATTCAAATAGGCTGCGCGCCACGGCGATGACTTGCGGATTGATGTCAATGGCGGTTTGCTTGGTATCGGGCAGGTAGCTGTCTATCCAACGGGCAAACGAGCCGCCGCCCAAGCCGATTTGGGTGATGTGTTTGGGCGGGGTTTCTGCAAACAGCAGCCAACCCATCATGGCACGGCTGTACGACAACACCAGCTCGGACGGATGATCGACATTCATAGAGCTTTGAATGGTGTCGCTGCCCAAGTGCAGGGAACGGATATTGCCTTCTTCGGAAATGCCGACTTCGGGCAGATGGGATTTGGCTGGGCGTAGGCGGCGGTAAGGATGGCGGGGTGGCATGGGTGCAGACGAAAGATGTAAAAGGTGTTATTTTAACAGAAACCATGATGTTTTGCGCTGGGGCGGTTTTCAGACGGCCTTTGAGTGTGTTGGATGGAAAGATAAAGCAGGTATTTAATTTTCTTTAAAATCATTGGTTTTTATAATTTCTTGAGTAACTTTGTTTTAAAATACTTGCCAAAATGGGAACTTATCGGCATAATGCCGACTTCCTTGCCGGTATAGCTCAGTTGGTAGAGCACCTGACTTGTAATCAGGGGGTCCCGAGTTCGACTCTTGGTGCCGGCACCAGTTAAAGACTGATGGTGCCGCAAGGCATTTCAGTAAGCCGGTATAGCTCAGTTGGTAGAGCACCTGACTTGTAATCAGGGGGTCCCGAGTTCGACTCTTGGTGCCGGCACCAATTAAAAGCCCGATTGTGAAAGCAGTCGGGCTTTTTGCTTATGCTTTGATATTTTAAAAGCAGACCTTATAATACCGCGTTTCCATTACAACAAAGGGCCGCCCACCGGGCAGAACACACAACACCATGATTACCGTAAACACTTTGCAAAAAATGAAAGCAGAGGGCGAAAAAATCGCCATGCTGACCGCTTATGAATCCAGCTTTGCCGCGCTGATGGACAATGCCGGCGTAGATGTATTGCTGGTCGGCGATTCTTTGGGTATGGCGGTGCAAGGTCGTCAGTCCACTTTGCCGGTGAGCTTGCAGGATATGTGCTACCACACTGAATGCGTGGCTCGCGGTACTAAAAATGCCATGATTGTCAGCGATTTGCCGTTTGGCGCGTATCAGCAGAGCAAAGAGCAGGCATTTGCGGCAGCGGCAGAGTTGATGGCGGCCGGCGCACATATGGTCAAGCTCGAAGGCGGTGTCTGGATGGCGGAGACCACTGAATTTCTGCAAATGCGCGGTATCCCTGTTTGCGCCCACATCGGCCTGACTCCGCAATCCGTGTTTGCATTCGGCGGCTATAAAGTTCAAGGCCGAGGCGACAAGGCGGAAGCGTTGCTCAATGACGCCAAAGCGCATGATGCGGCAGGTGCAGCAATCGTATTGATGGAATGCGTCCCTGCAGAGTTGGCGAAAAAAGTGACCGAGACAGTTTCTTGCCCAACCATCGGTATTGGCGCAGGCGTGGATTGCGACGGTCAGGTTTTGGTGATGCACGATATGCTCGGCATTTTCCCCGGTAAAACCGCAAAATTCGTGAAAAACTTTATGCAGGGCAAAGACAGCGTTCAAGCTGCGGTCAAAGCCTATGTGGACGAAGTCAAAGCAAAAACGTTCCCATCTGTCGAACATACGTTTGCCGGATAAAATAAAAACCAGGCCGTCTGAAACTTATTTCAGACGGCCTTTTTGATGAATAAAAGCGTATAATCGGCGCGTGATTTCCGTTGATGAAACGGCGGAAAAGATAAAGGATTTTTCAAACCATGCAAATTATTCATACGATTAAAGAATTGCGCGAGTGGCGCAAAACTGCCGGAAAAGTGGCATTTGTGCCGACCATGGGCAATCTGCACGAAGGCCATCTTGCGCTGGTGCGCGAAGCGAAAAAACGTGCCGATAACGTTGTGGTCAGCATTTTTGTCAACCGCCTGCAATTCGGACAAGGCGAAGATTTCGACAAATATCCGCGCACTTTGCAACAAGATGCCGACAAATTGGCAGGCGAGGGAGTTGCCGTCGTATTTGCGCCTGATGAAAAAGAGCTGTATCCGAATGTGGAACAGCGTTTCAATGTCGAGCCTCCGCACCTGCAAAACGAATTGTGCGGCAAATTCCGTCCGGGCCATTTCCGCGGCGTTGCGACCGTTGTGACCAAGTTGTTCAATATTGTTCAACCCGATACCGCCTGTTTTGGCAAAAAAGACTATCAGCAGCTGGCGATTATCAAAGGCTTTGTCGAAGACTTGAATTTCAATATCGAAATCGTCCCGGTCGACACCGGCCGCGCTTCAGACGGCCTGGCACTTTCCAGCCGCAACCAATATTTGAGCGAAGCAGAGCGTGCAGAAGCGCCCCGCCTCTATCAAGAGTTGCAAAACATTGCTGCCGCCCTGAAAAACGGCAATCTGGATTATGCCCAACTTGAGGCCGAATGTATCCGCCGTTTGAGCGATGCCGGCTGGGTGGTTGATTACGTTGAAATCCGCCATGCGCACAGTTTGGCAGTGGCTCATGTTGGCGATAAAGAATTGGTGGTGCTTGCCGCCGCCCGTTTGGGTACCACACGCCTGATTGATAATTTGGAAGTGGCTTTGGTTTAAAACCAAGCTGCTGTTAAAGGCCGTCTGAAACCTGTTTTTCAGACGGCCTGTTTCAAAGGGGTTAAATCATGAAACAAAAAGCTTTAATCTTGCTTTTTCTGCTGGCTGGGGCCGCTCATGCCAATGACAGTATGGGTACGGTCAGTACAAGCGGCATCAAATATCTGAAAAATCCGCATATCGATATGCAGAGCGAAGATTTGCACATCAGCGAAAAGCAAATCCGCGTACATTACAAGTTTAAAAATACTACAGCGCAAGACATTACCGAGACGGTTCTTTTTCCTTTGCCCATCGTTCCTGCGGTCACAGTTTCCGACTTTGCCGATACCAAGGGCTTGGTGGACAGCTTCCGCATTTACGTCGACGGCAAATTTGTCCGCCCGCAAACCCACGTACGTGCCTATTTTGAACGGAGTAACGGCTCGTTGGTAGATGTGACCTCCGACTTGAAAAAATGTGGTTTGAGCGATCAGGAGTTGATGCACCCGTGGACACAAAACAAAGATGCCGAAAAGCTCAATAAGAAAATTCGTACTTGCAGCTCGCCTAAAATCAAATCCTTGCTTCCAGCCAGCGAATCAAACATAGTGGGCTGGACGTCTTGGTCGTCGCAGATTATTTACATCTGGAAGCAAACCTTTAAAGCCAACGCTGTAACCGAAATCAAACACCAATACACCCCGTTGATTGGTGGCAGCTTCCTACCTTCGCTCAAAGCCAAAGACAGCAAAGCATTCATAGATGAGTACTGTATGGATGAAAACTTTCTTAAAAACTTTAAAACTGTGGAAGAAGGTTCAAAGGTCTATCACCATTTAGGCTATGTTCTGACTACGGGCGCCAACTGGGCAAAACCCATCGGTAAATTCACCTTAACCATAGACCGCGAGCCCAATACAGTGATTTCGCTTTGTTGGGACAAATCCTTGCGCAAAGTAGGGCCGAACCGCTTCCAAGCAGTCAAAGAAAATTTCCTGCCGAAGAAAGACTTAGATATTATTTTCGTTTATGACTAATCTTATTCGGCATACATAAAAGGCCGTCTGAAACCTTATTTTAGGTTTTCAGACGGCCTTTTGTTACAATAACGCTTTTGCGTTTCTAAGGCTTTTCCATGTCCAAACCCACCGTTTCCCCGATGATGCAGCAGTATCTCGCCATCAAATCGCAGCACGCCGACAAGCTGGTGTTTTACCGCATGGGCGATTTTTACGAGCTATTTTTGGATGACGCGGTGGAAGCAGCGAAGCTGTTGGACATCACCCTGACCACACGCGGGCAGATGGACGGCGTGCCGATTAAGATGGCGGGCGTGCCGTTTCACGCGGCGGAGCAGTATCTGGCGCGACTGGTGAAGATGGGCAAAAGTGTGGCGGTATGCGAGCAGGTGGGCGAAGTCGGCGTAAGTAAAGGGCCGGTAGAGCGCAAAGTCGTGCGTATTGTGACTCCCGGCACGTTGACCGACGCGGCGTTTTTGGAAGACAAGGAAACCAACCGCATTGTGGCGGTGAACACGGATAAAAAACACGTTGCTATTGCGTGGGCTTCTTTGCAAAGCGGCGAATTCAAAACCAAGCTGACGACGGCGGACAAACTCGCCGACGAGCTGGCGCGTTTGCAGGCGGCGGAAATCCTGTTGCCTGAAGGTAAAAGTCTGCCTGATGGTTTTCAGATGACCTCTGCCAACATCACGCGCCTGAACTCATGGCAGTTTGCCGCCGACGCGGGCGCGAAGTTGTTGACCGAATACTTCGGTTGCCAAGACCTGCACGGCTTCGGTTTGGACGGCAAGGAATACGAAGCCGCCGTTGGCGCGGCGGGCGCGCTGTTGAACTACATCCGCCTGACGCAAAACCTGATGCCGCAACACCTCGACGGCATTTCGCTCGAAACCGACAGCCAATATATCGGCATGGACGCCGCCACGCGCCGCAATCTCGAAATCACGCAAACCCTCTCCGGTAAGAAATCGCCGACCCTGTTTTCCATACTCGACGGCTGCGCCACCCACATGGGCAGCCGCCTCTTGGCACTCTGGCTACACCACCCCCTGCGCAGCCGCGCCCACATCCGCGCTCGCCAAGAAGCCGTTGCCGCGTTGGGTTCGCAATACGAAACTTTGCAAGGCCGTCTGAAAAACATTGCGGACATCGAACGCATCGCCGCCCGCATCGCCGTCGGCAACGCCCGTCCGCGCGACCTCGCTGCCTTACGCGACGGCCTGTTTGCCTTGTCCGAAATCGAATTGTCCGCCGAGGGTAGCAGCCTTTTGGAAACCCTCAAAGCTGTTTTCCCCGAAACCCTGCCCGTCGCCGAAATCCTCAAAGCCGCCGTGATGCCCGAACCCGCCGTCTGGCTCAAAGACGGCGGCGTCATCAACCAAGGCTATTCGGCGGAACTTGACGAGTTGCGCCACATCCAAAACCACGGCGACGAATTCCTGCTCGACCTCGAAGCGCGCGAACGCGAACGTACCGGCCTTTCCACCCTCAAAGTCGAGTTCAACCGCGTCCACGGCTTCTACATCGAGCTATCCAAAGTTCAAGCCGAACAAGCCCCCGCCGACTACCAACGCCGCCAGACCCTGAAAAACGCCGAACGCTTCATCACTCCTGAACTCAAAACCTTTGAAGACAAAGTCCTGACCGCGCAAGAGCAGGCATTGGCACTGGAAAAACGCCTGTTTGAAGCCCTGCTGAAAGAAGTTCAGACGGCCTTGCCGCAGCTTCAAAAAGCAGCCAAAGCCGCCGCCGCCCTCGACGTACTCTCCACCTTTGCCGCCATCGCCGCCGAACGCGGCTTCGTCTGCCCCGCGTTCGCCGACTACCCCGTCATCCATATCGAAAACGGCCGCCATCCCGTCGTCGAGCAACAAGTGCGTCACTTTACCGCCAACCATACCCGCCTCGACCACAAACACCGCCTCATGCTCCTGACCGGCCCCAACATGGGCGGCAAATCCACTTACATGCGCCAAGTTGCCCACATCGTTCTCATGGCGCACACCGGCAGCTTCGTGCCTGCCGATTCAGCCCAAATCGGCCCCATCGACCAAATCTTCACCCGCATCGGCGCATCGGACGACTTAGCTTCCAACCGCTCCACCTTCATGGTCGAAATGAGCGAAACCGCCTACATCCTCCACCACGCCACCGAGCAATCCCTCGTCCTTATGGACGAAGTCGGACGCGGCACTTCGACTTTTGACGGCCTCGCCCTTGCACAAGCCATCGCCGAACACCTGCTGCAAAAAAACAAATCCTTCAGCCTCTTCGCCACCCACTATTTCGAGCTGACCAAACTGCCCGAAGCCCACGCAACGGCAGTCAATATGCACCTCTCCGCGCTTGAGCAAGGACAGGACATCGTTTTCCTCCACCACATCGAACCCGGCCCCGCCAGCAAAAGCTACGGTATCGCCGTTGCCAAACTCGCAGGCCTGCCCAACCGCGCTTTGAAATCGGCTCAAAAGCATTTAAACGATTTGGAAAACCAAGCCGCCGCCAACCGTCCGCAGTTGGACATTTTCAGCGCAATGCCGTCTGAAAATAGGGCAGATGAGGAAGGGAAAACACAAGAAGTTGAGCCTGTCGATAATTTGCAGACCAATGAATTGGCTGAAGCTTTGGCGCAGATCCAGCCAGACAACCTCACGCCGCGCGAAGCCTTGGATGCCTTGTATCGCTTGAAAGATATCTGCAATAAGGCGTCGTAAATAACGTAAAGGCCGTCTGAAACAGGAGAAACATATAATGAGTTTTGCTGACATTACCGTGGTGGGTATTACCGGTGCAGATTCTTATACCGAGGGCACGATGTATGCCATTATCCGCAGCTGTGCCGAATTGCCCGGCAGCCGTGGATTGCTGATCAGCCCGAGTTGTCCGCAAGGTTTGCCGGAAAATATTCGACATCAGCCTTGCCGGCCATTCGGTTATCTGGAATACAATCTGTTTGTTTTGTACCAACTGATGTATTACATCGATACTGATTATTGTTTGATTGTTCAAAATGACGGATGGGTGTTGAACGGTCAAAACTGGCAGGATGCCTATCGGGAATATGACTATATCGGCGCACCTTTGCCAATTTTGTTGGAAACCGAAGCAGACGGGCAGTTTTTCCTGAAGGGAACCGACCAATATTTGGCCAAACAACATCTGATTCAGACTTCTACGAATTTGGACGAGCCGCAGAACGGCGGTTTCAGCCTGCGCAGCAGACGGCTTTTAGCCATGCCGCGACAACTGGGCTTAAATGTAGAAATCCGACCGCCTTTGCCGCCGAAAGACGAAAAAATTGCCGATATGGAATGGCTGATACGGCTGCACCACGAAGATATGTTTTTGACGGCGCAACACCGTTATAGATTGCAGGACTTGGGTCTGAAATTCGCGCCTCCGAATATTGCGACGCAATTTTCTTCA
This sequence comes from Neisseria sp. 27098_8_112, assembly GCF_041433235.1. NCBI lineage: Bacteria > Pseudomonadati > Pseudomonadota > Betaproteobacteria > Neisseriales > Neisseriaceae > Neisseria > Neisseria sp. 27098_8_112. The sequence goes on from NZ_JAPWBB010000003.1 coordinate 55,694, forward strand.
GAAGTACCGTTGATCAATCAAATGAGGAATGTCCCTTTAGAGCGCGTCTTTGGGGCGCACTGGATGGGTAATGTAGTCTTGACCGGCCGTAACCGTGTCCGGTTTGCCCAATTGAATGAGGATAAATTGGAAACATACTCCCGTTTTTTTAGAAATTTGGGTTATGAATGGGAATAAATTAAGGCCGTCTGAAAGTTCAGACGGCCTTTTTTAATGGCTGTTAATGTTGATGATGGTGGGCATGGCGTGCAGTCGCGCGTTTGGTACCGACAGGCACAATCAGCGTTGCGTAAGCTTTGTCTTGTTGGCATACGCTTTTATCGCTGTAATCGGTCTCGTTCACCACTTTGATTTTCCACAAGCCGTCAATCAGCGTAATCACATTGACCACGCCGTTTTTATCGGTTTTGCCGGAGAAGCCTTGAGGCTCGCGGTGGTCATGGGTCGATTCCAAGTCCATTTCGGCCAAAGTGTCCGAGCTGGCGGTAACGGTGGTTTTAACCAAAGGCTCGCCTTTGTACAGGACTTTGACCGGCAAAATGCCGCCGGCTTTGACTTCGTTCGGATTTTGCAGCGGAACCAGTTCCAGCTCTTGGCCGATAGGGCGGGTCAATACAGCTTCATCAACTGCGCCGTTGCCCACGTGGACAAAGCTTTTGCCGAACATTTGTGCCTGTTCGCAATAGGTGGCACCGGCCAGTTGTTTTAAGGTTTGCTGTTTCCAGCCATCTTTGTTTTTCGACCAGAAAGTAGGTTTGTAGGTTGCGCTGATCCAGTAGGAACCTTCAGGCAAAGCGGCTCTAGAAACGTATTGATAGTTTTCGCCTTTATTTACCAAATCAACGGTTTTCTTTGAGCTGCCGGTCAATTGCAGCGGTTTGAAAATATGTACGCGGTCGTCGGCGATTTTTTCGACATTGGGGAAGTCATGGCTGTAACCCAAATCCGCATGCAGGATTTGGCCGGCAGGCTGATGTGTCGGTGCGGCCACCCAAACATCGTGCGCCTGCGCCACTGCGCCCAATCCCAGCAATCCTAAAAGCATCCATTGTTTCATAGTTTCTACACTCCATTTTGTTGTTGAATGAAAGGCCTTGTATTTTGGCGAGTAGAAACATTACTCTTATTTGCATTTTTTGTAAATAATAAGGATTATATTTTTTTAATTATAAATAATTATTTATATTGGGTTTCAGACGGCCTGACGTATTGGGTAATGCTGTTTGCAACGTATGTTTATCCTGTGTAAATAGTTGCTTTAATCTTTATCTAATTAATTTATATACAATTTATTGTGATGTTTATCTGAGTGGGCATTTTTTCCCGACTTCCGCCCGGATTGTATATAACCAAAACTGATAAACGCGAAAGCAAACATTATTTCCAGTTTGCATCCAATCCCGATAAAGTGCTCCCATATTTTTAACAGGAGCCGACCATGAATATCCGTACGCTTTCTTTTGCCGCATTGACTGCCGCGCTGGCTTTGAGCGCGTGCTCGCCAAAAGCCGAACAATCCGCCGACAATGCTTCTCAAGCTGCCGGAGGTAAGGGGGGCGAAGTCAAATTGCTGAATGTTTCCTACGATGTCGCCCGCGATTTTTATAAAGAATACAATCCTTTGTTTGTCAAAGAGTTTGCCGCAAAAAACGGCGGACAGTCGGTTGAAGTCCAACAGTCGCACGGCGGCTCCAGCAAGCAGGCTTTGGCTGTCGCCAATGGTTTGGCTGCCGATGTGGTGACCATGAACCAGACTTCCGATATCGAGCTTTTGGTGAAAAAAGGTTTGGTCAAAGCCGATTGGAACACGCGCCTGCCGGACAATGCCGTGCCTTATACCAGCAACGTCGTTTTCTTGGTGCGCAAAGGCAATCCAAAACACATCCAAGACTGGGGCGATTTGGCCAAAGACGGCGTGCAAATCGTTTTGGCGAACCCGAAAACCACCGGCAACGGCCGCTACGCCTTTTTGGGTGCGTATGGTTATGGTTTGAAAGTGAATAACGGCGATGAAGGCAAAACCAAAGATTTTGTGGCCGCATTGCTGAAAAACACGCCTGTATTTGAAAACGGCGGTCGCGCGGCAACGACGACCTTCAGTCAACGCAATATCGGCGATGTCTTGGTTACCTTTGAAAATGAGGCCAACTACGTCAGCAAAAAGCTGACCCAAGACCAGTTTGAAATCGTTTATCCGAGCTACACCATTCTTTCCGAAGCACCGGTTGCCGTCGTGGACAGCGTAGTCGACAAAAAAGGCACACGCTCCGCTGCCGAAGCCTATCTGCAAAACCTCTGGAGCGAACCGGCTCAAGAGTTGGCCGCCAATCTTTATCTGCGTCCGCGCAATGCCGAAGTATTGGCGAAACACAAAGCCGATTTCCCTGAGATTGAGACGTTTAATCCGAATGAGAAATTTGGCCCGTGGGAAGAAATCATGAAAAAATTCTTTGCCGACGGCGGATTGTTTGACCAGCTTTCCAGTAAAAAATAAGGCTTAAACATAGAGGCCGTCTGAAACTTCAGACGGCCTTTTGTTACAATAAGCCTTTTTCTTATCCACCTTTTCCCATGTCCCAACGCAAAATCATCCATATCGATATGGACGCATTCTACGCTTCGGTAGAACTGCGCGAGCAGCCACACCTGAAAGGGCTGCCCGTCGTTGTGGCGTGGGACGGAACGCGGTCGGTCATTTGTGCCGCTTCTTATGAAGCGCGCAAATTCGGTTTGCACTCGGCCATGTCGGTGGCAACGGCGAAAAGGCTGTGTCCGCAGGCGGTGTTTGTGCCGCCGCATTTCGATTTGTATCGCCAAGTGTCGGCGCAGATTCATGCCGTGTTTCGGCGTTATACCGATTTGATCGAGCCTTTGTCTTTGGACGAAGCCTATTTAGATGTTACCCGAAATTTTGAAAATATCCCGTATGCCAGCGAGGTAGCCAAACGCATTCGTGCCGAAATTTTTGAAGAAACCGGTTTGACAGCCTCCGCAGGCATTGCGCCCAATAAGTTTTTGGCAAAAATCGCTTCCGACTGGCGCAAGCCGAACGGGCAGTTTGTGCTGCCGCCACCCAAAATCATGGCGTTTTTGGAGGGCTTGCCGTTGGGTAAGATTCCCGGTGTCGGCAAAGTTACACTGAAAAAGATGAATGCCCTCGGTATGCAGACCGCCGGCGATTTACGCCGTTTTGAGCGCGGCGAACTTTTAAACCATTTTGGCCGCTACGGCTACCGCCTTTACGATTTGGCACGCGGTATCGACGAGCGGCCGGTCAAAGCCGAACGCGAACGCCTGCAAATCTCAACCGAAATCACTTTGCCCGAAGATTTGTCTTTGGCGCAGGCTTCAAGCCATTTGCCGCACCTTGCCGAAGACCTCTGGCGGCAGATTGAACGCAAAAACGTCGAAGCCAAAGGCGTTACCCTCAAGCTCAAAACCCACGATTTCCGCATTATCACGCGTTCGCTGACGTATTCTTCCGTCCTTTCCGACAGCGCCTCTCTGCTTCTGGCGGCGCATACTTTGCTGCAGCGCATACCGCCGCAACGCGAAGACGCCTTCCGCCTGATCGGTATCGGCGTGAGTCATTTGCTGCCGAAAAACCAGCAGCAGACGCTTTGGTTATAAAGAAATAGAAAAGCATTCTTTCCGTTTGAAGATAGGGCGCAGGACAATATCGTTCCATAACCATATCGGCAGCCGTTTCAACAGGCCGTCTGAAAATTATTAGGAACAACCAGCTATGTCTTTATTCCGTCCACAATTCTGGAAAATCCCCGAAATCAGCGATGACGAACGCCGCCGCCTGCCTGAGTTGACGGCCGTTTTGGAGCACCGTTTGCAAGACATTGCCGCTCGCTATCCGCAAGCCGTGTTCGCATCCAGCCTTGCGGTTGAAGATATGGTCATTACCGATGCCGTATGCCGTCTGAAACTGCCCATCCGCATCATCACGCTCAATACGGGCAAACTTAATCCCGAAACCGCCGCGTTGATTGCCGAAACCAATGCGCGTTATCAAACCGAATTGGAAGTGTTTTATCCCAACCAGCAAACCGCCGATGAATTTGAAGCGGAATTCGGTACGACCGCCATGTACGATAGCGTCGAGTTGCGCCGTCGTTGCTGCTATATCCGCAAAATCGAACCGCTCAACCGCGCTTTGCACAACGCGCCTGTATGGCTGACCGGACAACGCCGCAGCCAGTCCGAAACGCGCAGCGAATTAAATTTTGAAGAGCTGGATACTGGCCGCAACATCGCCAAATTCAATCCTATTTTTGATTGGGAAGAGCAAGATGTTTGGGCATATGCGCACGAGCACCAAGTTCCGCTCAATGCGCTGTATCATCAAGGTTATCCCAGCATTGGGTGCGAACCCTGCACGCGTCCGGTCAAGCTGGGCGAAAATATCCGCGCCGGACGATGGTGGTGGGAAAGCAAAGACAGTAAGGAATGCGGTTTGCACAAATAATCAAAGGCCGTCTGAAAACGTTTCAGACGGCCTTTTTGACGATTTAACAAAATGATTTATCAAGATTTTGTTATTCGTTCAACAAAAGTGGAAAGCAGGGCGGTATCGATGTCCCATTTCCAGATGCCTTGATCCGAGCCGTCCATGCCGCGCAGGAAGAGGTAGCGGATGGCGATTTTGGGCAAGGGCTTGCCGCGCAGGGCATAGTAGCGCGCAATGGCAACGGCGTAGATCAGGGCTTGTAGGTAGTAGTGATGATGCGCCACGACTTCGTTCATCGCCTGTTGCGTGTAGGCGCTTGCATCGTTGCCCAAATGGTTGGATTTGTAGTCGATTAAAACGACATTGCCGTCTGAATCTTGGCAAACCATATCGATAAAGCCGTTTAAATAGCCTTGCAAATCATGGAAATCAAGCAGTTGCGCGGCTTGGACGCATTCGGGCGGCAGGTTTGCTTCGCTTGAGGCAAACCAACGGTGCAAGTCGTCCAGTTTGAAATCGTCCATGTACAGGGTGAACCCCATTTCGGGCAGGCGTCGGGTTGGCGGAATCTGCGACAGGCTCTTGCCGATTAAAGGCGTCAGGCGGCAGGTGTCAAGCATGGCGCTTACCGTCGGCAGCCATTTGTCTTCAAAGCTGTGGCGTTGCAGAACTTCGGCAATCATTTCGGATTGGCTCTCGGCAGAGGCGGAGAAGTCGAGTTTTTCCAACATTTCATGCAAACATACGCCGGCATTGGTACCGCGGGGAAAATGGTGGATATCGAGGCCGTCTGAAAGTGGGGATGGCAGGTTTTCAGACGGCATGGCACGGTCTGCGCTTTCTGCCGGATCGATGGCAGGTTGCAAAGGCTCGTGTTGTTCGTCGCTTGACTTGGTGTGCCGACTCAAACCGGTAAAGCTGGTGTGGCGGATAAAGTCAAAATCGCGGCGTTTAATGCTATGTGCGCTAAAAGCTTGGTCTTGCTGGCGGCTGTATTTATAGACGGTTTCCGGCGGGGCTTCTTCCGTAAATGCAAACTCCGTATTTTTGGGCGCGTTTTTGATAAAGCGTTGCCAGTTGGTTTTGAGCATTTCTACAACATCTGTCGCGCTTTTATAGCTTTGGCTGACGCTTTCGCGGCCTGCATCTGGCAAACCTTCGAGCAGATAGGCAAAAGGATTGTTTGGCGTACAGTTTTTGTTGGCGGCGGCGTAGATATTGAGCTGTTCTTCGGCGCGGGTAAGGGCGACATAAAGCAGACGCAAATCTTCTGCCGTCTTTTCATCGGCAAGGTGGCTTAGTTCTGCTTCTGAGGTTTGCGATGTTGCCAGCAGCTCGGTTTCGTGGTTGTCAGTATGTAGGATTTTCCAGTTTTCTTTGGAATTGTCTTTGGTATCCCATGCGAAGGGGCAGTAAACCAAAGGATATTGCAAACCTTTCGACGCGTGCATGGTAACGATTTTGACCAATTTTTCGTCGCTTTCAAGACGGATGGTTTGCGCATCTGACGGGAAATGGCCGCTGCGCGCACGGCTGATTTGTTCGTTCAGCCATTTATGCAGGGCGGCAGGGTTGCGGCTTTGGCTGTCTTCTTCGGCTAAAAGCTCCAGAATTTGGTAGTAGTTGGTCAGGCTGCGTTCGTTGCCGCCTTTGAGCAGGCGTGTTTCGATATCATGTAGGGCGGCAAACTGCTGCACAGCGGCAAAAATGCCGCCTTTCCGCCATTTTTCCATGGCCTCGGCAGACGACTCCAGCCATTTCAGCAGCTGGTGTTCGTTGTGGTTGAGTTCGTAAATCTCTTTGGCGGTATAGCCGAACAAAACGCCGGTCAAGACAAAGCGCAGCCAGCCGGTTTGCCTTGGGTTGAGCCAAAAGCCGATCAGTGCGGACAGCGAGTCAGCCTCAGCGGAATCGAAAACGGACTGGCGCGACAGCAATACGCTTTGGATACGGCGCTGTTTCAGTTCACCGGCAATCATCGCCGCTTCGTTATTGGTGCGCACCAAGACGGCAATATCGCCGGACTCCAGCGCGCGGCCTTTGAAATTCAGACGGCCTTCGGCCGCTTCATTGAGCGCAAAGGCAATTTCATCGGCGCAATATTCGGCGGCGCGGCCACGTAAAATCTCTTTGCCGGTTTGATCGTCCGTATTGAGCCAGCGCACTTGGATGGCGGGGCGGTGTAGCGACAGCCGGCTTTTGGCGCGGCTGGCGGAGACATCGCTGTAATCGATGTTTTCCAACACGAAGGGGTGTTTTTTTTGTTTGAACAAGGCGCTAATGCCGTTGATCAGCTTGGCATGGCTGCGGTAGTTGACGGCGAGGGTGTAATGCCTGTCCGCATCTTGCGCGGCTTGCAGATAGGCGTAAATGTCCGCACCGCGAAAGCTGTAAATCGCCTGTTTGGGGTCGCCAACGAGAAACAGCGGGCAGCCTTGTTCGATAAAAATTTGGCGGAAAATTTCGTATTGCAGTGGGTCGGTATCTTGGAATTCGTCAATCAGCGCGATTTCCCAGTTTGCCGCCGCCGCTTTTGCCAACGCGTTGCCGTGTTCATTGGTGGTCAATGCCTGATGGACATCCAGCAGCAAATCGTCAAACACACGCTCGCGGCGTGATTTTTTTTGTTCGGCAATGGATCGGTTGATGTAGGAAAGGAGGTCGAGTTGCAGGCGGATGAAGACCGCTTCTTCAGCGCTTTCCATTGCCTGCAAATCACGACCGAGATTAGCCAAGGCTTGCAGCTGAATAATTTCCGGCGCATCGGCATCGGCTTTATATTCTTTTTTCAGTTTGCTGTTGAGCGTGTCGATACTGAAGAGGCTTAATTTTTCCAGCATTTGCTTGCTCAGGTGGGGCAGACGGTTGGATTCGGCGTTTGTTTTTAAATCGGTAAAAACATTTTCAAAGGTTTTTCTTTTGTAGGTTTGGCCGTTAAGTTTGGGAAAAATTGCCCAAAATGCTTTTTCCAAGTCTTCCAGTTGGCCGCAAACTTTTTGCCATGTTTCTTGAAGGTTGGCTTGGGCTTCTTTCAAATCGCCTTTAGGACGTCTGAATTTCAGATAGGGGCGGCCGGTATAGCTTTTGATTTCGGCAAGCATTTCTTCGGGCGTGTATTTCCGGTCAAAAACCAATTGTGCCAATGTGGCATCGGTTGCCACTTTCTGCCGCCAAAAGTCCTGCGCTGGAATCAGCAGCCTCTCGCGCGAGTCGTCCGACAGCTCGACATCCAAAGGCACACCGCACAAAAACGCATAATCGCGCAAGATGCGCTGACAGAAGCCGTGGATGGTGTAAATCGAGGCGTTGTCAAACTGGCTCAGGGCGGCTTTGAGGCGGAGAATCAGGTGATGGCAGCTTTCCTGTCCGTCTTGCTCGCCTAAAGCCAAAGGAATCAAGCGATTGAGAAAGTCATCGGGGGATTTTTTCTCTTTTTCATAATATTTGTTCAGGCCGTCTGAAATATGTTCCGGCTTGCCGCCCAAAGCTTGGATTTCGTTTAAAACCTGCAACACTTCGTCCAAACGCGCGCGTAAACGGGTTTTCAGTTCTGCCGTCGCCGCTTTGGTAAAGGTAACGACCAAAATTTTCTCGATGTCTTTTTTTTCTAAGACAATCAGTCGGGTAAAGAGCGCGGCAATGCCGTAGGTTTTACCCGTACCGGCAGAAGCTTCGATGAGGTTGGTGCCGTCGATGGAAAGTGTGAGCGCGTCAAAAGGAAGGGCGGAAGACATGGTTGGAACGGAATAATATTAGCGAGGCATTATCATAACAGAGATAGTGTGTTGTTTTGCACTGATGATAAAAATGCCGTCTGAAAACTTTCTGTTTTCAGACGGCATGTCTTAATGGCTATTAAATGACTTCAATAGTGCATCTTAGTAGCGCAAACGGCGTCTGGCGTAGCTTGGTTGGCGAGGACGGTAGGTATAACGGTTCGCCGCAGGAGCTTTACTGTCGTCATAGTAGTATGCAACATTATTACCGTTGATGGTCGTATTGTTGACGCTCAAACCGGTTGGAGAGCCGGTAGTAATAACAACATTGTCGCTTTGGATGGTGTTTGCCGTATTGGTTACGGTAGCTTCGTTTTTACCTTTGGCGTTGATGCTGCCGTTTGGTTTGCCTGAAGCATAGCTGCCGTTGACATTGACGGTCAGATTTTTTTCGTTAACGCTGCTGATCGCGCCGGAAGTATTGACTTTATTGCCTTCTACTTCAACGGAGTTGTTGGATACCAAGTTGGTACCGTGCAGGTTGACGTCGCCGTTGTTGGCATTGATTTTAATGTCATTGCCGGCCGCTACATTCGCGCCTGTGGCGGTAGAAGAAGCGTTATCGGTTTTGTTGACGCCGACAGAGCCGTTGACGTGAGGAACGGCAACACCGGTTTCAACATTGATTGTCGCACCAGCGCCGATACCGACATTAACGGCTGTACCTTGGTTGGAGGCAGTATTGGCTGACTCGGTGAAGGTTACGCCGTTGCCTGCGGTAATGTTGACGTTGTTGTTGGCAGTAATGTTGGATGCGATTTCAGCAGAGTCTTTGGCGTTGATGACAACATTGGTCGCATTCATATCGCCTTTGACGGCGGTAGATTCTTTTTTGTTTTCATCAGCGTAGTTGACGTTCAGGTTGGCATTCACATCAACGTTTGAACCGTCTTTGGTGTATGCGCCGACAGTCAAAGAAGCACCGCCTTGTTTGCTGCTGCTGTTGCTGGTGTTGTGGGCAGCAGTGTTGTGGTATGAACCTGCATCAATGTTGATCGCACCGGTAGCATCGTATTTTGTACCTTCATCAGACACTTTGTCATTTGCCAAAACGATGGCATTGCCTGCGTTGATGGTGGTTACGGTTGCAGTGGATTCATTGTGGGTTGAAGAATTGCCTTGACCTTGTGCAGTGATTTCACCGCCGATGCCTTTGTTGGTGCTGATGCCGGCAGAAACGACCAAACCGCCGCCATTTTGTTTCACATCGGATTTCGCACCGCTGTGTGCCGCTGCATGGGTAACGTTTTTGGCAGATTCAACCACATTGCCGGTCGCATTAATCACTGTACCTTCTTGATTAATATTGCCGTTTGCAGTGATGGTGGTGTTGCCACCGGTGTTGATGTTGGATACATGAGATGTATTCGTTACGGTAGTTGCATCTGTTTTGGTGCTGGTAATGCCGACAGATACGCCGACGCCTGCAACGTTATTTTTTTCGTATGCAGTAGCAGATACGCCCAAATCGGTTACGCGGCCGGATTCGGTCACAGTGTTGCTGCCTTTGGAGGCAACAACATTGACGTCATTGGCTGCGGAAATGTTGACGGATTCTTCGCCGTTGACTTGGCTGCCGCTGACGGTAATGTTTGAGTTGGATGACAACTGGGTGTTTTTACCGGTCAAAATGCTGCCGTTCAGGCCGACAGAATGGGTGTCGGTGTGGGTATCGGTGAATTTGATACCGGCTTTGGCAGTCACACTGCCGTTTTCTTTATTGGTTTCGGTGCCAGAGTAGCCTTTGATGGAATACTCGTTGACCTGTTTGTTTTCTACTGCTTTGGCTGCATCAATGGTCAAATCGCCTGCGGAAGAAAGTTGCAGTTTTTGTGCCGCGAACAATGCAGAGCCGATCACATTGATGTCTTTGTTGGAAACAACGGTCAGGTCGGCATTGGAAACCAGGGTAGAACCGGTTACTTTTTCAATGCTGCTGTTGCTGCTGGTTTTAGATGTCGTGATATTGAAAATCGTACCTTTACGCGCGCTTTGTGCGGAAGTATCGGTGCTGGTGGCGTTTTTAATATCAACATTGCCTGCTTTGGAGCTGACGAATGTACCGGCTTGGCCTTCAACAGTACTGCCGTAAACGTTGACACCGTTTTTTGCACCCAAGACTACGTTTGAGTTGGCAGTAATGCTGCTGCCGTGCAGGTTTTCGGTACGGCTGTTTTGAACTTGGCTTTCACCGCCGAACAGGCCGCCCCAGTATTTTTTCTGGTCGTCGAGGCTGTTGGTATTGATGGTGGTTTGAGTGCCCAAGTTGATCTTGTTGACATCGGTAACGATATTGCCGTTTGCCGCAATGCTTGCGCCGTAAGTGCTCAAATCACCTTCGGAAATCAAACCGATATCACCGGCTGCGGAGATTTTAGTTTGATGGGCGGTAGAGTTTTTTGAAGATTTTGTAGCGATGCCGGTTTTCAGGGCAGCAGTTTCATTTTTGAAGCTGACATAAGTCGAGCTGCTGTCGGTTTCGCTGTTGCTGCTCAATACGATTCCTTGTTGGGCGGCAATGCGAGCATCAGCAGCCGAGTTCAGTTCGGTCGCATCCAATTGAACTTTGCCTGTGGTGGCAATATTGACAGAACCGGCATTGATTTTAGTTTGATGCAGGCTTTCGTCAGCAGAAGAGCTTAGGTTGTTGTTGTACCAAAGGCCTTTGCTTTGAGTGTGGTCGGATTCTATACGGTTGGTTGTTTTTACCGCGTTAGAATTGATGTTGCCCGTGGCAGATGCAGTCAGCGCGCCGGCATTGATGTTGGCCGCGCTCAGGTTGAGGCTGCCGCTATTGTTCAAAGTCAATGATTCGGATGCATTGATATTGCTGGCGGTAAAGGTTTCCGTTTTGTTGCGCTCTGAACGGAAGTGCTGAACATTTTTCGCCTCTTTGCCGCTGGAAGATTTATTGGCGGAATGGCTGGTAACCGTGCCTTTGATGTCGGTATCACGGGCAAACAGTTCCATTTGTGCGGCGGTCAGATTGGCAGACTGGATGCTCAGGTTGCCTTTGCTGTCGATATTCAGGTAGCGGGTACCGGTAATGGCCGCATTTTGAATGTTTTGTTTGGCGCGTTTGTCGGTCGCGTGGATGCGGATGGTGCCGGCGCGCATACTGCCGAAGATATGGCCGTCAAGTACCGGCGCATTTGAAGCAGCGTCCAATGCTTCGATTTGTGCGGTTTTGTAGTCGAAGTTGCTTTTGCCTGAAGAAACGTTGATGGCATCGGCGGCATTAACGTTGGCTGATTTGCCGACAACAACTTGCGGCGCGAGCAGGTCAACTACGCGGTTGCCGCTCAAATTGCCGTTTACTTGCAGTTGTTTGCCATTGTCACTGATATTGAAAGATTTCAACGCGCCGTCTGAAACGGTTGGCGTACCGACAACCAAGGATGCGCGGTTGGCATTCAGGATGCTGCCGCCGTTGTGGGTAATGCCGTTAGGGTTTGCCAAAACATAGTCTGCGGCAATACCGAAGATCTCTTGCTGACCCAAGATCAGGGAAGGATTTTTGCTGACCACTTCATTCAAGATCACAGATGCGGCCTGACCTTGGAAGTTTTTATTGGCAGACAGGTTTCCTGCCAGTTGGGATTTACCGGCAGACAGGGCGTTATTCAAAACGGCGCCGTGTTGGGAAACGTTGTACTTGTTATATTGGTTGTGAGAAAGACCTTGGGCCGTCGGTGCGGCAATGTTGACGATGTCAACATTGTGCTGCTGCTGTACCGAAGTTTGGCCGATGGCTTCGATATTGGCCGCTACCGCTGCATTTCCCAGGAATGCAAAGCACACGGCGACAGTTACTTTGCCGGAAGCTGAGAGCTTAGGCTGATATAAAGTGTCGATTTTCATGGATTTTAATCCTTATTTATCGTGATGGAGATTGAATCAGAAATCCCATATCGGGTATCGGATTTCTGTTGAGGAAATTTTTGAATGTACTAACATTGTTATGAAATTTTTTACAATCATACCACCAGTATGGCCTTGTGTGTACTATTTCAAATGCAAATAAAAACCGCCCATCTTATTGATATTAATAGAAAATTAATAATGTTAAGATGGGCGGTTTATATATTGGATAAAAGGATATATATTTACATAACTTTAAAATGGAATGCGTAAAGAAACGGTCACATGATCCTGTATTTCGCTGTTTGATTGGTTGGGCATGCGTGCAAAACCTTTGCCATAGTCGGCAGAAAGCTGCCATTTGTCCGCCTTGCCCAAATTCAAACCTGCAACCACACCCATGGCGCGTTGCGAACCTTCGTTATTGTTTTTGGCAACGCCGATGTCTGCGCCCAGATAAGGCTCGATATAGATGCCGTGGGGCGTATTGCGGCGGAAATAAACGGTATTGCTTAACAGGACTGCGCTGTTTGCGCTCAAAGAAGTCGAACGGAAACCGCGTACATTTTGATAGCCGACGATGTCCATTTCTTTAGTGGCAAACAAATCATGCGGGCTATATTGGGCATCGATTTGGTGATGGTTGCGCACGATCCATTTGCCCAATGGGCGGTTTTGAATCAAATTGCTTTGCAAGGATACAGAGGTATAGCGCTTGTCGAACGGCGTATGCTCGGTATTTTTAGCAAATCCTTGTTCCACGCCGATATTGTTGAGCCAAATGCCGTTTGGCAGGATGGCTGTATGCGACAGGCCGACTTGTGCCGAATAGATTTCCGGGCTTTGTAATTCCAGTTTGCTGTCGGCAAATTTTGCAGTCTGTTTTACGTAATCGATGCCGGCATAGGTGGAGGTAATGTGTTTTTGACTGCGTGAGAATACGCGGTCTGCTTTGATTCCTGCCGCTTTGGATTTGGAGCGGTAGGCATAGCGCGTTACGCTGGGCGTTAAGATGCTTTGCGATTGCGACGCGGCGGCGTAAGTGCTGAATGTCCATGCGCCATAAGGAACTTGGTAGAACATACTGCCGCCGCGACTGTAATGGCTGTCGTGGTTGTTTAGATTGGTATAGCCGTTTAAATAAAGGGAGTCGCTCAATCCCAACGGGCTGCCGATATTCAGGCTGCCGCGCAGTGTCGTGGTATTGGGTTTACTGCCTTTATTGTCGATGGTAATGCTGCCGCCCCAATGTTTTTCGGCATCGTTGTTGAGTTGGATGGAGGCGGTGCCGTCATCATGCGGATACACATCGATGCTGACGTTGTTGCCGACAACATGGTTTGCCTGTTCGATACCTTGGTCGAGGTATTGGATGTTCAGCGGTTTGCCTTGATGATTGGGGAAGAGGGTGTCGACGTTGACCGTATGGGAGCCGCCGGTAATTTCACGGATTTTGCCTTCGATGATGGCCAATTTCAGGATACGTTCAGGCGTGGTTTCAAATTTGATTTGCGTATGCGGATAGCCATGAGCGATATACTCGGCAACGATGTCTTGGTTAAGTTGGTTGATGCTGTTTTGATTGATGCATTTGGGGAGCTTGGCTTCAATCTTTTTGGAATTGATAAGGGTAATACCGGAAAGCTCAATACCCGTGTAATCCAAGCATTCGGTATTGTTTTCAGACGGCCTCTCTTGTTTAACCGCGTCATTATCTTGTTTTTTTTGTAAATCCCATGCCGACTGCTCGCGTTTTTGGATTTCGACCGAATGAATCTGGTCGAGATTGTCGCGGAAGTCTTTGTCGAATTGGTTGGGTACGTTTTTATCGATTTGATCGAGCGGATTCGGCGTATTGGCCGCATAGGCGTTCAGAGCAGAAAGAATCAATACGGGCAGGGGAAGAAGGCGGGATTTATACATGGTGTCGTAATTTTATAGGGATAATAATTGGGTTTATTTTATCGAAAATAGCTGCTTGGGGCGTATCGGTTTTTATCCTTGTCTGCAATCAGGGTTTATTAAGCAACAATGGGATAAATTTCTATGATAATACCATAAAATTATTAAGGGAATTTAAATAACAAAAACCTGCCTTTGAAAAGGCAGGTTTTTTCAGACGGCCTGAGAGCCGTTAAAGATTTTGCAAACGCTCGACAGAAGGCGCGTAGTAGTAAGCACCTGATACGGCTTTAGACAAATATTTCAGCAGTAAGTCGGTTTTGCCGTCTGTATCGCCGAACATATTGAGCAGCTGAACTTCAATATTGTGCAACGTGTTGCAATAGGAAGTGAACATCAAACCGTGTTCGCCGCTGATTTTGCCGAATGGCAAGCTACGGCGGACGATTTTCAAGCCAACGCCGTTTTCTTTGACATTGACGCGGCCGAGATGGGAGTCGGGCAGGCGTACATCTTCGCTGAATTCATCATTGGTTTCTTTGCTGCGGCCCACGCTGGCTTCTTGTTCGGCAGTAGGAACGGCATCCCATTTTTTCAAATCGTGCAGGTATTTTTGCAGCAAAACATAGCTGCCGCCGGCATCGGGCTTGCCTTCGGGAATAATGGCGACATTGCGCACATTGTCATCGCCCTGCGGATTTTCCGTACCATCGACAAAACCGTCAAAGCCGCGGTCTTCATACAGGCGCAGGCCGTGTTCTTCAGTGGATACGCGGATGCTGTCGCCGAATGCGCTGAAAACAGATTGAGCTAAGGCATAGGCGGCTTTTTGCTCGGTGGCTTGAATGTGGATATAGAGGTCGTGTTGGGTGGAAGGGGCGAGGCCGTTGCCCAATTCTGGGAAAGGTTTGATTTCACTGCCTTCGTCAGTATGGCCGAACGATTGCCATGCGCGGCTGCCGAAGGCAATGGTCAAACCCAAAATATCATTTGGAAAACGGGTTTTCAGTTTGGCCAAGGATTCCAAAGAAAGGCAGCAGGCAGATTTGATGTCTTCGTTTCGGCCGTCTGAAATGTCTGCTTCGATAAAAATACCGGCTTGTGCGTGATCAGGAATAATAGCTGATTGAGGGTGGCTCATGATGATTCCTTTCAAAATATTATGGGTTTTTACGTGGGGGATTATACACTGAAAGTTTCAGACGGCCTAAAATCTGCCTTTTGATTTTTTAGGGCGGAAAGGCATGTTTGGCAAGATGTTTTTTGTGAGTGTCATTCTGTTGCAAGTGTTTACATTCGGGCTTGGGCGTTCGCTGCAATGGCTGTTTGCGCCTTGGATTGGCAAAGTCGGCAGACGTTGGCTGATGGGTATTTCCTATTTCATTACAAACGGCTTGTTGATCGGCTTGCTGCTGGAGTTGGGGCATATGATGTTCCGCGTGGTGGCGTTTTGGATGGTGATCTTGCTGTTTGTGATGTATGCCGCGCTGGCGACATTTATCCTGTATCTTTTGCTGCGCCGTTTTATGGCGCGCCAACCACTGTCACGAAGCCTGCGGCTGTTTGCGCCTTTGTTTGTGGCCGGTTTGCTCGGTTTTGGGATGTATAACGCCTATATGCCTGTTGTTCGCCATCAGACTGTATTCATCAATAAGAAAATGGATAAGCCGCTGCGTATCGGTGTGGCCAGCGATTTGCACTTGGGAATTTTGTTCGGCGCGCGTCAATTAGACAAACTGACGGACATCATGAAGCAGGAACAAGTCGATATGGTGTTGCTGCCGGGGGATTTAATGGACGATACTGTCGATGCCTACCTTAAAGAAAACATGAAACCACATTTGCAGAAGCTGACTGCGCCGATGGGCGTTTATGTCACTTTGGGCAATCATGATTGGTTCCGCGATCAGAAGCGCATCAAACATGAATTGGAAGCGGCAGGTTTGACGGTTTTGGCCAATCAGGTTTTGGAAGTGAATGGTGTGTTGCTGGTAGGGCGGAGCGATAATTTGGATCGCAAGCGTCCTAGTGCGGAGCAGCTTTTAGAAGGTCAAAATACCCAATTACCGATTTTATTGATGGACCATCGTCCTACTTCAATCGAAGCACATGCCCGGCTGCCGATTGATGTGCAGGTCTCCGGCCATGTCCACAATGGCCAAGTTGCACCTGCCAACCTTATCGTCCGTACGCTTTATCGTCTTGCTTACGGTTATGAGGCGATCGGCAACGGCCATTTCTTCACCACTTCGGGCTACGGCTTCTGGGGCATTCCCCTTCGTTTGGGTTCGCAATCAGAAGTGTGGGTTATCGACATCAAGTCAAAGCATTGAAATAGAAATATAAACTTCAGGCCGTCTGAATTTCAGACGGCCTTTTTTATGAAAATTGGGAAAAAATATTGAAATTGGATTATAATCGATGTTAATAAAATCAGCCACCGATATGAGTGGCATTATAACTAGGGAACTCACTATGGGCATTATTAGTCTTGTACTTATCTTTGTATCAATCGCCGCCGTCTTATTGTATTTCAAACAACAGTTGAAAGACCGCAAAAAAGACTGTCGCGAATCCTTTGTCTCTTTGCGCATTGCGCTCGACTGCCGACATCAGGCCGTCCGTCATGTATTGGATGCATACAGCAAACACCTGCAAGAGCAGGGCATTGCATCGGATCGAAACGTTCAGCAGATGTGTGCCGAAGTCGAAACCGCATTGGCGCAAACTGCCAAAACATTTTCCGAATCCAAAATCAAACATCTGTGCGAAGCCGAAACAGCATTGAATCATGCGCTGAAAAAATTGCAAACTGCCGTCAAAGGCCTTTTGAAACAGTATCCTGATGAGAAATTGGCCGGTTTGATGGAAATGCTGGATGCAGCAGAGGCGGAAGTTGCATCGGCACGCCGCACTTACAACCGCAGAGCCGGAAGCTACAACCATCATTTAAACAAGCTGCCCAACCGCCTTGTCGCCAAGCCATTAGGCTTTGACAGGCAGGCAAGATTGGTTCATTTTACGGAAAACCAAACGCAACGAATGAGCAGCAATATGTTGGCTTAAAAAAATAAGCAGTTTGCTGAATAAGCGATAAACAAAAGGCCGTCTGAAATATTAATTTCAGACGGCCTTTTATGTGCTGTTAATGAAAAACACTTAGGCTTTGGCCAATTTATTGAGCAAAGCGGATCAGGCTGTCGGCAAGCTTATCGGCTGCAGTTTCATAACCTTGTGCAGAGAAGTGAACGCCGTCTTTGGCTGCCAAGCCTTGAGCCATCCAGTTTTTCATGCTGCATGCCCCGCCCATCGCATCCTGCCAAGACCAGAACATGATTTTTTCGTCATGGGCAACGCGTTGCTGCATTTGTTGTACTTCGCTGAGCAAGACAGGGCGGTTGCCGCAGCTGCCGTAGGCGGTTTTCAAAGATTCCGGAGCACCGAGGATCAGGATACCTGCGTTGGGCAGGGTATTTTTGATTTGACGGATGTAATTGCGCCATGTCCGCTCGGTAGAGGAAATATCGAGGTTGCCGGAAAAGGCTTCATTGGTACCGTAGGCAAGGATGATTAAATCGGCTTTGGTTTGTGCCAAATCTTCCCACATACCCGGCCGCCATTTTGACCATTGGGATAACTGTGCGCCGTTGATGCCCATGGCGGAAACGGTTACGCCGCGTCCGGGGCGTTCGATATTAATGAAACCGATTTGCCAAGGCATGCTGCTGCTGAGGGTCATCGGCAGGGAAGCATTGGTACGCAGTAGTTGCCAACCGTTTTGTGTGGCAGGGATTTCATGGCCGTTGACGGTCAGGGTTTGCTCGGACCAAACCGGTTTGCCGAAAATGGAGATTTGTTGCATATCCATGCTGCCGTCGGCTGCGCTTAAGGTAATGCTGCCGCCATCGGCGCGCGCTTCAATACCGCCGAAAGAAAAGTCGCTGTGTGATTTGCGGCTGCTGATGGTGTTCCAACCGCTGCCGCTGTAACGGACGGTTGCCATGCGCTGGCCTTTGACGGTATTGGGATAAACCCAACCGATGCCGCCGTTGCCCCATTGTTGTTGCAAACGGCGACGCAGGCGGTCGGTGAAATAGTCGCCGGCGGTGTGGGAGTCGCCGACTTGGATAATGCGGAATTTGCCGTCTGAAGTATGGTTGAGCTGTTGCAGTTTGTTCAGCCAGGCAGGGCGGTTGGAGCCGTAGTTGCTTAACAGGCCGTCATTGGTTGCGCAGGCGGTAATAGGGAGTGCGAGAAGCGTGAGGAGTAAGGTTTTATTAAATTTCATGGTTGTGTATCGTGTGTAAAATTAATTTTTTCCATAATTTTTCCGGCCAATAGTTTTTGGCCTTCTGCGGAAAAGTGAATGCCGTCCTTGCTGCGGTAACGGATGATTTTTCCATCTACTTTGACAGAGTCGGCATATTCTTCTGCGCCATTGCTCAACAGTTTGTCGGTCGGCAGCCAAATGGCTTGAGGCGACACCGTACCTGACAGGATTTTGTCGAGGTAGCGCATCTGTTCGTTGAGCTTGGCTTTTTTCATGTAAGGAATGCCCAGCCAAATGACTTGGACATCATGTGCGGAGGCTGCATCAAGAATACGGCGGACGCGGTTGAGGTATTCTGCCTCCCATTCAGGAGAGGCGAACTTTAGGTATTTTTTACCCATTGGGAAATCCCAAGGGTCGTTGGGGCCTAAGAATACAACCAAAACGCGGATGTCGGGTTCTTTTTGCAAAGTTTGTTCGATGGTTTTCGGCCAGTCGAAGAAATTGGGGTAGGACAAACCGGTACTTTGTTTGCTGAGGTTGACCGATTGTACGCCATATTCTTGCTTGAGGTGTTTTTGTACGAAAGGTGCAACACCCTGCATCAGCGAGTCGCCGGCAAAGAAAACTTTATTGCCTTTTTTCAACACGACCTGTGTTGCCGACTGATCAGCCTGATTGCTTGGCTCGCTGGCTGCGGTATCTGTATTGTTAGCTGCATCGGAAGCAGCAGACTCTTTTTGATTGTCGGATACTTCAATGTTTTCCGTATTTTCAGACGGCCTTGTTGTTTCAATATCAGAGTCTTCTGAAGCTAAAGCATCTTCTGCTTCCAGCGAAGCTTTCAGGCCGTCTGAAAATTCGTAAGCTTTTTGTTGCCAATCCGCACCGATACGCCACCAAGCATATTCGGATAAAGGCTCAAGCGGACTGTTCTCATGATAGGTCTGCTGCCAATAGGCATTGATGGAGTTTTGGGCAAACCACGTCAGCGTAACTGCACTGAGCAGAATCGAAACAAACAGGGAGATAAAGCGTTTCATGTTCTGCTCCTTAGAAGTTGGCGTAAATAAAGCCGGGAATGCCGGACGGGGCGAAGACGATAATCAGGGCGAGGATAAGCGTGATGGGGATAAACCACAGCCATGCAGGCAGTTTGTCCAAGCCTTTTACCGATGCTTCAAATAAGCGAAGCAAATACGGGTATAGCAAAAGCATCATCGCAAATGCACCCAGCAACATGAGGTCGGTAGGCAGAGGCGCGTTCCAACCTTTGTCATTGGCAAATAATGCACTGAACAGCATTTCCGTATCGGCAAGCGTTGCGCTGTTGAACACGACAAACGCGAAACAAACGAAATGGAAGGTAAACAGCCAGGCAAGCGGTTTACCGATTTTCAGACGGCCTAAGGCATTGCGGCCGAAGATTTTATCGCCGCAGTTAAGGAATACCAAAGCCGCACCGTGCAGCGCGCCCCAAATCAAAAAGCTCCAGCCGTAGCCATGCCAAATGCCGGAAAGCAACATGGCAATCATCAGGTTGAGCTGGGTGCGGCCAAAGCCTTTTTTGCTGCCGCCCAAAGGGATATAGATATAGTCGCGAATCCAAGTGGACAGGCTGATGTGCCATCTGTCCCAGAAGTCGCGGATGTTGATGGCGCGAAGCGGCGCGGCAAAGTTTTTCGGCAGCTGGAAGCCGAGCAGCATGGCCAAACCGATGACCAAATCCGAGTAACCGGAAAAGTCGAAAAAGAGTTGGAAGGTGTAGCCATAAATCGCAGACAACACGCCCCAGCCGTCGAACTGGGCCGGATTTTCAAAAACAGGCGATACCCAGCCTTCCGCCAATACGCCGGCAAGCCACCACTTTTTGGCAATGCCCAATACAATCAGGCCAACCGCCAACGCCGGATAAATCAGCTGGCGTGCCTGTTTGGTGCGGATTTGCACCAATGCCCCCACTTGTTCGCCATCTATGCTTTTAAAAGCGGCCGCACGGATAATCGGGCCGGATGTGATGGTGGGGAAGAAGCTCAGATGCAGTAGGAGCTCGTGCCATTCAAAACGGTCTCCCTTAGGCTCGCGGTAGCAATACACCAAGTAAGCCAGCGATTGGAAAGTGTAATAAGACAAGCCTAAAGGCAAAAGGATGTCGATGACGGCGCTTTGTCCTGTATATTGCTGAATAATCGGGCGGAAAAAGTCGAAGTATTTGAAGAAACACAAAACAGTCAATGCCGCTGAAATACCGCAACCCAGCCAAAATTTGCGGATATTCTCGTTTTCAGAAAACATCAGCACGCTGACCAGGTAAACCACAGACGAGTAAACCAAAATCAGCGCGGCAAAAATAGGGTCGATACGGTAAAGCCAGCCCAGCCCGGCAACCAAAAGTAAAACGTTTTGAACTTTCGGCAAACGTGCGAATGCCCAGTACAGCGGCAAAAATGCGATAAAGAATACCGCAAACTCAATAGACAGCAACGGCATGACAATTCCTTGATGTGTTTAAACTTTCAAACTTTTCGATTGATTGTTATTTTTTGGTGTTAAGTTTGGCACGGATAATTTCGACTACCGCGGGTAAAATCGAAATAACGATGATTGCCGCCATGACTAAGCCCAGATTGTTTTTGACGACGGGGATATTGGCGAAGAAGTAGCCTGCATAGGAAAACGACAATACCCACAACACCGCGCCGATAATGTTGTAACGGATAAACGTCGCGTAGTGCATATCGCCCATGCCGGCGACAAATGGCGCAAACGTCCGCACAATCGGCACAAAGCGCGCAATGATGATGGTTTTGCCGCCGTGTTTTTCATAGAACGCATGGGTTTTTTCCAAATACGAACGGCGGAAAATTTTGGAATCCGGATTAGCAAACAGTTTTTGTCCAAAAAATTTGCCGATCATAAAGTTGGCCGCATCGCCTAAAATGGCGGCCGCTAAAAGCAGCAATACCATGACGTGGATGTTCATGCCGCCGATGGCCGCAATACCGCCGGCAGCAAACAGCAGCGAGTCGCCGGGCAAAAATGGCGTTACGACCAAACCGGTTTCGCAGAAAATCACAACAAACAAAATCGCGTAAATCCACGGGCCGTATTGGGCGGAAAGGTGGACAAGGTGTTGGTCGATATGGAGGATGAAATCAATAAGGGTAGAAATCACTAGGGTTCCCCAAATAAAAAGGCCGTCTGAAAAAGAACAGACAAATGTTTCGGCGAGAAGTTCGACATTGTAAAACCAAAGCGGAATAAAACCAATGCCGTAAGCACGTCAAGATATGTTTAGAAGTGCAGATATGTTGCAGGTATAGGCTTCAGACGGCCTTTATCCTTGATGGTGGACGGCAAAACAACGTAAAATAAAGCCGACTTCAACCTAACCGGTGCGCCTTTGTGAACCAGCTCATCTTCGATTTTGCCAGCCATGATTATCCCGGCTTCGACAAATTTCTGGGAACAGAAAATGCCGAGCTGGTGTATGTGTTGCAGCACAAACATGGGCAGTTTATCTATGTGTGGGGCGAAGAGGGCGCAGGCAAAAGCCATCTCTTGCAGGCATGGGTCGCACAGGCGCTCGATGCCGGACGAAATGCCCTCTATATTGATGCCGCCGCCACGCCGCTGACAGAAGCCGCGCTGGATGCAGAATATCTCGCCATTGACCAAATCGAAAAGCTCAATAATGAAGAACAGGCTTTACTATTTGCCATCTTCAACCGCTTCCGCAACAGCGGCAAAGGCTTTTTGCTTTTGAGTTCCGAATATACGCCGCAACAACTCGTTATCCGTGAAGACCTACGCACACGCATGGCGTATTGCTTGGTTTACGAAGTCAAACCGCTGACCGACCGGGAAAAAATCGATGCGCTCGTCAGCATGGCGGCCGCCCGTCAGGTAACCATCGATCCGGAAATCTTCGAATACCTGCTGAACCATTGGCGGCGCGATATGGACAGCCTGATGCAAATGCTCGATACCCTCGACAACTACGCCGTTATGATGGGCAAGCGCATTACTTTGCCGCTTTTGCGCCAGCTTTTAAAACAACAGGAAACCCAATGAAAAACCTTGCCATTTTCGACCTCGATAATACCTTAATTAATACCGATTCGGATCACTCCTGGCCGCAATACCTGATTAAAAAAGGCATAGTCGATGCGGCTGAAACCGAGGCGCAAAATGAAAAGTTTTACCAAGACTATCAAAACGGTTGTCTTGATATCGATGCCTTCCTCAAATTCCATCTCGCGCCTTTAGCCCGTTTCAGCAAGGAGAAATTGGCTGAGTTTCATCGCGAGTTTATGGCCGAATATATTGTTCCGCATATTTCTCCGATGCAGCGTATGTTGGTGCAAAGCCATCAAATGGCGGGTGACGAAATGTTGGTTATTTCTTCGACCAACGAATTCATCATTACCCCTATCTGCCATCTTTTCGGTATTCACAATGTTATCGGCACACAGCTTGAAACCGGCGAAGACGGCCGATATACCGGCGACTATGTCGGTACGCCTAGCCTGAAAGAAGGCAAAATTACCCGATTGAACCAATGGCTTGCCGAGCGTGGCGAGACCTTTGAAAGCTACGGTAAGGTTTATTTTTATAGCGACTCCAAAAACGACTTGCCGTTGCTGCGTATCGTGGACGAACCTGTTGCCGTCAATCCGGATGCCGAGCTGGAAAAAGAAGCCAAAGAAAAAGGTTGGCCGATTTTGAATTTCAAATAATGACGAATCGGGCCGTCTGAAATATTTAACCTAACCACAACCCTAATAAGGACTAAAACATGAAAACGACTAAACTCCTTGCCTCAGCCCTGTTGTTTGCCGCTGTATTCGGTACCGCACAAGCAGCCGATACCGAAACTCTGGAAGCCATGAAAGCGCAAAACGGCAGCGTTAAAACCGTTTTGATGGATGTTTTCACAACTCCTGCCGGCAATGTTGACCGCGTGAATATCATTCAATCCAGCGGCAATCCTGAAATGGACGAACGCGCAGTGAAAAGCGTTTCCAAATATCCTTATCCGAAACGCAAAACCGCATCTAAATACCAACACACTGTTACTTTTGAAACCAATGTTGAAGTAATCAACAACTGACTTGGACGCGAGGCCGTCTGAAAAATAGAAGTCGTTTTGATTGGGAAATTCCCTGTCAAAACGCCGTTTTATTCTTTAAACAAGTATAACCAAAATTGCCGTAAAACCACACACTCCGGTGCTATACTGAAACAAATAAACCGCTTCATCACACATCATGTCTCCCCGTCCAGTTACCGTTACTTCCTACAATATGCACAAAGGCATGTCTGCGCTCAACCGCAAAGTGCAGGTCAACCGTATGGCTGACGCGCTGGGTGCATTGGGTTCGGACGTTTTGTTTTTACAAGAAGTCCAAGGACAACATCTCAACAGAAGCCGCCGTACCGACTTTCCCGATGCGCCGCATTACGATATCATCGGCGACAGTCTCGATTATCATCGCAGCTACGGCAAAAATGCCGTCTATCCCAAACGACACCACGGCAATGCCATTCTCAGTCGCCTGCTGCTGAAAACGGAAAACAACCTCAACATCAGCGTCAACAAACTCGAACAGCGCGGCCTGTTGCATTGCGAGGTCGTGCCCGAAGGTTGGGAAGACCCGCTGGTGTGTTTGTGCGTCCACCTCAACTTGCGCGAGCCGGACCGCCTCAAACAATACCGTGCCATCAGCGACTACGTTAGTCGATATATTCGTCCGGAAAGCCCGTTGATTATCGCCGGAGATTTCAATGACTGGCGGCAGAAATCAGCCCATGAGCTGGGCAGGGCATTAGATTTGAACGAAGTATTTGTCGATAATACAGGCAAACGCCCCAAAACCTTCCCTTCGCGTCTGCCCATCCTCAGCCTCGACCGCATTTATACGCGCAATCTTGATGTCATCGATTCTGAAATTCACAACAGTAAAGACTGGCAACATTTGTCAGATCATCTGCCATTGAGTGTAACGGTTAGGCCGCATCGTAAAATGAATATGAAATCCGATAGAAAAATGTAAGGCTGAAATTTTTTTAAAGCACTATTGGGAATGTATCGAAAGAAAAAGTTTTTCACTCAGATATTTGATATAAAAACAGGCCGTCTGAAATTTTTCAGACGGCCTGTTTAAGTTTATAAAAAAGCGCAAACCTTTTTATATCAAAAGTTTGTGCTTTAAATCTGGTGGAGGCGGGGTCAATCGTACTTTGAGATTAACTTATTGATTTAAATATAATCATATTCTTGTTTGCGGTAAAAGTTACCCCAAAAGTTACCCCAAAACTTTAAGGTAGGGGCATTTTTTTGCACTATTTACCCCTTGTCAGATTGTCAGTTTAAGCTGTTTGGGTGGTAGGGGCAAAAATATTTTGTGGCATTTCTGCCAAGCTGTGAAATATGGTCTGATTGTAACACCAGCAATCACGCGCCGTCTTGTGGGCTGGTGCTTGCTTTATTTTCCAGCCGTCCGATATTGCCTTTCGGTCTGCTTTTGTCTGTATCAGTTCTGCCGTTTATTTGCCCGCAAAAGAAAGCGTATATATACAAAAAAAAACGCAAAAATCGTTTGTTACCTTGTTACCAATGGCTGAAAGGCTTGCTATTCGTGGCTTTCGTGGTAACAAAATACAAATCTTAACCTTGTTACCATTTGTTACCGCCCCTGTTTTTTTAATGTAACCATATGAATATAAAAGGGTAACAAGTAAATTTATGTTCATTTGTTACCGTTTTTTCTGTGTTTTTATATTTATATTCATATAGTTATAAGTGTTAAATTTTGTGGTAACAAAGGTAACAAGTGATTTTGCCTCGCGCATATGGTTTTATCTTTTCGCGTGTCTTAGTCTTCTTTTCTTTTTTATGGGCTCGCAAAATTCAAGGGCTACATTATTACGCGCGCGCGTATTGGTGTCGAAATTATTTATCTCTCGTCTGGTTTTGTTGGTCATAGCGGAAACAGGGCGTAATTGCGCTGTAAGCGCGTTTTGCTTTTGGGTAGGGGTAGGTATAGGGTAGGGTGTGAATAGCTCTAATTTTTGAGATTTAGGGGCTTCCTGTTAATTTTATGCTTTCTTGGTTGGTCTGCTTGAATGTTTGGACGTAAAAAAGCCCGCCTGTGTTGGTCATGGCGGGCTTGGTTAGGATTTTGGAATTAACCCCATGTAAATGATTAGTCGTCCAGTTCTATATTTGTAGCTAAAACATGAAACCAGCCGTTACCTTTCCGCTGGTGTTGGTAGCCTCTGTTTTTGTGGTTATATTTCAACAATCCATCATCTGCTAATACGCGGCAAACTTTCGCTTCATCGAAACTCTGGGCGATTTCATCGGCAAAGACACGGCGGATTACCCATAATTCCAATTTTTCCCCCTCCTGTTTCCTATATCCTGCATGGTCTTTATTGGTGCTTTTATCGCTCCATTCCATAAACCGCGTGCCTAATGCGTGCTGGGCGATAAAATCCTCTGCCTGCTCAATGATTCGGCGGTCTTCGTGTTTTCCTGCTCCGTTGGCTTCCAGCCATTCATCAAAGCATTTTTTCACGCCTGCCATGCCTACACCTACGGGCAAGCCGGTAACAGGGGCGGCAAGTTCCAAAGCAGCGGCGGCGATAGCAAAGCGTTTCGCTACTCTTCGCGCCTGTCCTGATAGTTCGGGAATGGTTGCCATAAATGCGGCCATGCGCTCCGTTGCCTGCTGTTTGGCTTGTTCTAGGTCGTCTAAAAGCTGTCGGATAAATAGTCTTCCTGCCGTTCCGTGATATTTTTCGGTTGATTGGGCGATATGCTCACTCAACAATGCGCCATCTTCAAATCCGTGCAATGTGTCATAAATGCCGTATTGCGCGGCGGCTCTGATACTAGGCAGGCGGGCGGCTTGTCCTGCGTTCCAATCGCCCTTATGGTGCTTCAAGATGGAATCGGGGGTCTTTTCGCCGGTGGAAAACATCATCACTTTCCAGCGGCTTAAAGCGCGGTTTCCGCCTTGTTTTGCGCCTTGCACTTTGTTGATACCGTTCATAACGCTATAAACAGTATCGCCGATAACGTGCGGGCTTGCCTGTCCTATTTCGTCCAACACCAGCAAGCCATCATTACGGGCGGCGGCTGTGTTGGAAAAGCCTATTTTCGTACCGCTCCAAGATAACAGGCTGCCTGATGGTTTGCCCCATACGCTCAAGGCTACTTTTGCGGCTGTGGTTTTGCCGTCTGAAGAATCGCCCATCAAGTGGAAGCCCCCCGATTCTTCGTTTAACAGGGAAAGCAACGGGGCGGCAAATGAAGCTCCCAAAGCAAGGCACAAACGGCTATTTCCTACTGCATATCGGGCTATGTTTTGTTGCCAGTCGGTAAGCTCTCCGTTTGGCTGATATGCCTTTGCTTGGCTGGTGTCGCCGTTGTAGATAATGGCGGGGTCTTTGTCGGTCGCTGTGATGGTTTCCCCGCTGGGCATAATGTAGCTGTCTTCGTGCCAGCCTGCGCGGTCGGTAATGGTAAAGGCTGTCTGGCTTCCCTCTTTCTGCAAATAGTCTGCCAGTTTTCGCCTTTTTGTTGGGTTGCTCTCAATGGATAAGCCGTAAAACCCCAAACGCCCCCAGCATTTCCCATCGGCAATTTCTGCTTGTGGCAGGGCGGCGGTCTTTTGTTGGCGTGTGATTTTGTCTTTGAATTTAATAATCCGATAATACGCGCCGTCATTGTCTTGTCCTGTGCCAATGATGTCGATAGGGTCGGAAAGCAATAGCGGCTCTGCTTCGATAATATCGCCGTCTTTGTCGGTTCTAACGTTTATCCACCATACGCCCCGATTATCGGTGTCAAAGCGTGGGTGTGGGCGGAATGACTCGATATTCTCAAGGTTGTAGTCGTTGGGGCTTTCCTGCTTCGCTGTTTCGGTATTTTTCATGCTGTCTGTCCTCTGAAATGATTGTCTGATTGCTTTTTCTCGTTCAGTTCGTCCAGTGCGTCATAGCCTGGCGTTTTGCTTTGCCATATGCTCGCCTTGATTCCCTGCTTAATGGCTCGCATTGCCAAGTCATAAGCGGCTCTGTAACCAACGGGGCGGGGCGTGTCGTTATCGGCAATAATTGCAATTTCTTTTATACCGTTCAAAAAGTGAAAATTTGCCAAGCTGTTTGCGCTCAAGGCCGCGCATAAGCCCCAATCGTA
This sequence comes from Neisseria sp. 27098_8_112, assembly GCF_041433235.1. Lineage (NCBI taxonomy): Bacteria > Pseudomonadati > Pseudomonadota > Betaproteobacteria > Neisseriales > Neisseriaceae > Neisseria > Neisseria sp. 27098_8_112. The sequence continues at coordinate 83,170 of NZ_JAPWBB010000003.1, forward strand.
AGCCTTGCATAATTCACGGGCGGCAAGGGCGGTTTCTATGCCCTCTGCAATGACAAGGCGGCCATTTTCAGGAATTGGGAACAAGTGGACGGCTTGCCCCGATATACTGCCTTTCTTGCGGCTTCTCATTTTCTTGGCCGGTAATGTTTCGCCTGTTACAGGGTGTTTGATTGCCAGTTTCTGATAGCGCGGGGCGTGTAGTCCGTCCTCTCCGCATGGTTTGTCATAGCTCGCCTGCAAATAGGTTAGGTGTAAGCCTTGCAGCTCTTCGTCCATGTCGCGGATAGCGCAAACCATACAGGGGAAACGGCCAAGCAAAAGCGGCTTATCTTCGCTTGTTGTCCAATAGTCTTTTTCAGCTAGAAAACGGACGTTTTCGGGTAAATGCGCCATATCCAAACCGCGTGATTTTAGATACTGGATAACAGGGGAATCGGGGCGGATAGGTTCTGTGATTCTCCACAATGCGGCCAGCTTCTCGATTTGGTCTTTTTCGGGGCGTGGCTGCGCTTGTGGGCGTGTTGGCGGTATCGGCAAAGGGTTTGCATTGTCCATGCCTAAAACGCCTGCAACGGTGCGTAATGCCTCGTCAAAATTGCAATTCAGAAAGTGCATAACCAGCCCAAAACCGTTACCGCCGCCCACTCTGCTCCCATCTTTCCAATGTGTGCAAAAAAATGTGCCGTTTCCGTCTTTGTCGTCATATCTAAAGCGGTTATGCCCATCATTACACGCGGGGCAGGGCTGGTGTTTGTCGCGTAAAAACTTAGGGTCTATGCCGATAGCGGCGTGTATTTGCGGCCAGTGGTATTGCGCGGCTGCTCTGATTTCTTTGTATGTTGGTCTCATTTTCCTACCTCCTCGAATCTGTCCATAGCTTCGCGGGCTATGACTGATACAGTATGAATCGCCTCTTTTTGGCTTGCTCCGTCATTCACAATCAGCAAGATGGTGCTTACAACGTCCACCGCTGCGATTGCTTTCTCTTTGCTGTTTAGTTGGTTTGCCAGCTTATCCATGATGGTTTTCATTGCTCTGCCTCCTCTGATACTGGTTCTAAAACAATTCCAGCGGTCGGGTCGGTTTCCCATATTGCGGGCGTTTCCGGCTCTAGTTGCTCCGTGTCAGCGTGGGCGGGCTGGTTACAGGCTCGGACTACCAAAGCCAAAAGCAACACCCAAAACACCAGCAAAGCGCGGTTAAGATACCGGCGGAAACGGTCGGATTTATTGGTCTGTTTCATGGTTTTATCCTTTGCTCTGCCTCCAGTGTTTCAAAACATGAATCTAATAAAATCAATTAGTTAGGAAAACACTAGGGCGAAGTTTGCCCTATGCCGTCTGAAATAGGCGGCATAAAGGCGGGTAAATTTCAGGGAATAGGTGGGCTTAACCGGCGTGGGTTACGCTGTAAGCAGCCCATTCTTTCAGGTCGTCTGAAAGCTCCAGCAGGGCGGAAACCTGATTTACAGATTTACGGAATCTGTAAATCTGTAACTAAACACCAGCGCCAGCAGGTCAAAACCGCTGCCGCCTTTGGGGGTGCATTGGTTGCAGATGTAGCCGCCGCCGTCTGAATCGTCAGGGCGCGGGATGGGGTCGGTTTTGAATATATCCCTCAAGCTCGGATGACAAATCGAAAGATCCCAAGTTTTCCGCATGGGGGACTAGGGTTTGAATGACTGTGGCAAGGCGTGCCGTGCTTCTGATCGCACTTATGGGGGCGTTGTGGACGGGATGGGCGGCCATGTTGTCGCAAATGGTGTCGATGATTACGCCCGTATTGGCGATAAATTCGCCGCCGTAGTACAGCGCGTCCATAATGCGGTTTGCCAGCTCTAAGGGGATAGTTACCGTTTGGGCTTGATTTTGAATGGTTTGGATTTGGGTAGAATTTGAAGATTTCATGAGATGTTACCTTTCTGTTTGGCTAATACCGCCTTTCCGTTCCTACACGGTGGGGCGGCGGGCAAAGGGCAAGGGTAGGAAACTGGCAAACAGTACCAGCGGGCGTATGCCCTCCTTGCCCCCGCCCACCATGAAAGGTAAAGCTAGGGGATAGATACAAAAAAAACCGCTAGGCGGCTTTGTATCTGCCTGTTTGTTTCAGCTTCCTACGGCTGACCTGCTATTGAACAGGTTAGCTAATCTTGCCGTTTTGCTTGGTGTTTGTAAATACTTTTCAGACGGTATTTTTATAAGCGCCTGATTCTGCTTTTAATTAAAAGGATTTATGCCTCGCCTAGCACGTTTTACAGGCGCGCTTGGCGTTATGACTTGCTCCTTTCCGACACCAGCAAAGAAAACCGCCCGCGTTTCACGGTCTCCCCAAATTGGTTTTTTACATCTTCCATCACGGTTATGATTTCATGCCCCGCTCTGCGAAGCTCCATAATGCGTGAGTTATAGCCAAGTATGCCCATCTGTGCCAACTCCCATGATGTAACGCTCCCTTTTCTCAATCGGGCTAAAACGCGCTCTTTTTGGCTTGGCGTTTTGGGCTTGTTATTGATACAATCAAATTTCATAATCTACTCTTCTTTCTGCCGTCTGAATGTCCGTTCAGGCGGTTTTATTTATCAAAAATCAGGTCTTGAGTTACAATCGCGCGCGCGGGCGCGTATTGTTCAGAAAACTCCTGTTCTCCTTTCATTAGCTTGCCTGTTCTATAAGCCATTTCTTCACTTCTCCTGCTACATAAAAGCGGCTGCGCGTGCCTGTGATTTGGCGTGATTGCGGGAATTGTCCTGCTGCCTCCAGTCGTCTGATTTGGCTGCTGCTCAAGCGAGTGATTCCGCGTCGTCCTTTCGCTTGGCTTGTCTCAAGTTCTGCAATAGTTAATTGCGCGGTATCAGGTAAGCTGTCGATATTGATAATGTGCATTTATTGCCTCCGTTTGGTTAATCACGCCTGCGGGTTGCTGGCGTTTCGATAGCGGCATTGTGCAAAAAGCATAGGGGGGTTAGGCAATAAAAAAACGGTCAAACCCTCCTTTCAAGAAAGGGGTTTAACCGTCCTGTAATGTATGACTAATAAGGGTTTTTGGGGTTACTCGCCTACTGGTTTTTGAATAATGGCGGGCGTGTCAGGCTGTCAATACGCTGGATTGCTGCCCGTGTGGGCTCAACCCCTGTTATTTTTTTAAAGGTGTCCTTGATAAAGTCTTGAACTATAAGTGCTTTAGGGGGTGTAACCCCTACCGTCTGCTTGTTCCAAAATTCTTTAATCGCTATGCAAGCGGTTTCAAATTCTGGGGTTTCAAATTCAGGGACAACACAATAAGGCAAGGCTTTCATTTCCTGTTTTTCTGCCTCTGCTTTAGCCGCTTCCCGCCTTACCTGTTCTTCTGCTTGGATAGTTTGCCTCAAGCTAAGTACACGTTCTTTCGTTGCCCAGCTAATTAGCACATCCTGCATAATGGTTGTGTCGTTTGGTGCGATGTCATTCATGCTGAAAACAGCAGTTTTTTGACTGGTGCAATAAATCCCGCTATCTCCATCATGCAAATACAAATCTTGGACAGTCAGGGTTTTTAAAACAATACCGCCCGAAAAAGCCTGTAATGCAATTTTTGCCCGTGCCTGTTTGCGTGGGTGTTCCTGCCATATATCCCTAAAAGTGAAAAACGCGGGGTTAATTCCTGCCCATAATAGGGCGGCTTGCTCCAATGTCCATAACGGGGCTAATCGCCAATCGGACAAATCGGGCATATCTGCAAGGGTTAAGACGTCTGCCATATTCTATTCACTCCATGTTCTTTTTCTGACTGCATAAAACGGATTGAGTAGCCCCAAAAATCAACGGGTGGGGCGTCGTGTGGTACTTCGCGGCGGCAATATATCCGTTCCTTTTCTGTTTCCAGTATCAGGCAATCGCCTCAATTCCCTTGTTCTTGACGATGGTAAGCAGCTTCAAAGCTGCGCCGCTCGGCTTTTTAATACCCCGCTCCCATTCGGAAACTTGGTTTTTACCGATGTTTAGATACATGGCAAAAGCGGCTTGAGATAATGCTTCACGCTCTCTGATTGCCTTGATGTCTTCGCCGCTCAATGGTTTGATTTCGGTCAGGCATGATTTGTCAAAATCGCGCATGGTTTTTTTGTCGATAATGCCAATGTCGTGCAATCCCTGCATGGTTTCATGTATTGCTGCAAAAATCTCGCTTTTGTATTTCATGGCTGTATCTCCGTGAAAGTGCCGTTTGATTTGGCTTGTTCTATGTCGGTTTCCGTCATTGCTAAGATGATGGCGGCGGCTTTCTTTAATTCTGCAAGTTCTTTGTTCGTGATGTTTTCGCGGTCGTTCTTGGCAAAGGCGGTCATGAAAAACGCCCGTTCCCCATGCCTGAAAAATATCAGGCTACGATAACCGCCGCTTCTGCCTTGTCCTTGCCTTGCTATGCGCTGCTTAATAACACCGCCGCCTAAATCTGCGTCTATCAGTCCGTCATCTGCCCGCTCTACTGCTTCTATTAGCTCGGAATCGCTGATTTTGTGTTTCTTGGCAAATTTCGTTATCCACTGGTTTCTAAATATCCGCATGGTTTTCTTTCGTAATGCTTAAGATGATAGTTTATTCTGCCGTTTCCTGCAATATGCCTGAATGTGCTTTCAATTCATCAAGATAATCAGCCCATTTTTGAACCATATCGGCGCGCTGTTCTAAATATTCCGCATGGTTATAGGCTGCCCTTGTCGTGTTGGGGTCTTTGTGGGCTAGTTGCCGCTCTACCCAATCGGCGTTATAGCCCATCTCATTCAATATCGTGCTAGCCGTATGTCTAAAGCCGTGCTGTGTGGTTTCTTCCAAGAATCCCAGACGGTCTAATGCTTTTCGTATTGCTCCCTCGCTCAAGGGCTGTTTTTTGCTGGTGTTACAAAATACATATTCATAATGCCCTGTTACAGGTTTCAAGCCGTCCAGTATTGCTAAGGCTTGGCGGCTCAAGGGGACAATATGGTCTATCTTGTTCTTCATGTTTACGCCGTCTTTATAGTATTGCTGCTCCTCCCAATCAATTTCACACCAGCGCAATAAACGCAATTCGGAAGGGCGGGCAAATACATAAGGGGAAAGCTGTAATAGGGCGCGTGTTTGCGGAAAGCCAGTGTAGCCGTCAAAAGCCCGTAACACTTCGCCTATCCTTTGCGGGTCTTTAATGAAGCGGTAATGTTTCTGTTCCACCTTTGCCAGCTCTCCCCGCAATTCGGCGGCGGGATTGAATAGGCTCAAGCGAAGTTTCACGGCATATTTGAAAACTTGATTTACCACGTCATAAACTTTCTGTGCCGTGTCATATTTCCCCGCCGATTCCAGCCTCTGTAACAGTCCTAAAACCTCAAGCGGCATGATTTCGTCTATTTTGCGTGTTGCAAGGTCAGGGAAAATATGAAGCTCAAGGCTGCGGATAACTCTTTGTGCATGGTCGGGCTTCCATTTATTCGGCTTTGCTACTTGGTCGCTGTGCCATTTGCGCGCAATAGCCTCAAATGTGTTTTTTAGCTGTTCTGCCTGCCTCTGTGCTTTGTCTTGCTGGTGTAGCTTAGGGTCTATCCCTTTGGCTATCAGCCCGCGTAATTCTTCGCGCTTTTCTCTTGCTTCTTTTAAGCTGATTTCAGGATAAACACCCAGTCGCATTTCATCGCGTTTGTTGTCGCTTGGTCGGTAGTAACGAAAACGCCAGTATTTGCCGTTTCCCCTTGCTTGAAGATATAACCCGCCGCCGTCTGATAATTGATTCGGCGGTTGTAGTTTTTTGCATTGACTATCTGTAAGTGGCAGCGTCTGTTTAGGCATTTTTAATCCAGTTTGGGGTAACTTTTAAAAACTCACTAAGCCATTGTTAATAATTGGTTTTATGGACTTTGGGGGTAACTTGTTTAAAAAAATAGGGCTAATTTGCCCACTTTTCGGGCTTGTTTTTTGGGTAATTCCTGAAAAGTTACCCCAAAAGTTACCCTATAAATTGCGAAAACTCAAGCATACGCCAGCATATTCAAGGTAATAAAAAAGCCTTGAAACCGTTATGGCTCAAGGCTTTATGCGTATTACAGGATACTGCTGAAAATTGGGTATGGTGGAGGCGGGGGGAATCGAACCCCCGTCCGAAAGTCCTCTACAGAGCGTTCTACATACTTAGTTGTGTCTATTTAGAATCTCGTCCCCATCATGCCGACCAACAGGCCTTCAGAGAACCAGTTACCTTAAATCTCGTTTCCTGCCAAGTAACCCGACAGAAAACCAGTCAATGTAGAATGACGTTGCGGTAGCTTGCGCTACACAGCCCATTGACCAACTGCTGCAACGGCAGGCCTTAAGCGGCCAGTGCGTAAGTTTCGTCGTTTGCGACTATTTAAATTCAGTGTTTAACGGGAAATCTGAGACCCCGGTATGCCCGCATCTGCTTTGCAACCCCCGTCGAAACCAAGATCGCCCCCAGATAGGAAAAGTCGATTATACGCATGTCAGCGTGCTTTGCCAAGTTACCGATTGATTGAAAAGGCCGTCTGAACAGCAGTTTGCTTTTTCAGACGGCCTGTTTGGCTTAGGTTTATTGATGGTAGTTTTGCAAGAAGCGTTTGAGTTTGTCCATGGCTTCTTCGATTTGATGAACGGGCGGCAGGGTAACGATACGGAAGTGGTCGGGGCGTATCCAGTTAAAGCCTGTGCCTTGGACGAACAGGACTTTTTCACGTACGAGTAAGTCGTAGATGAATTTCATGTCGTCATGGATACTGTACATTTCGGTATCGATTTTGGGGAACATATACAATGCGCCCATGGGTTTGACGCAGGATATGCCCGGAATCTGGTTGACCAGTTCCCATGCTTTGTTGCGTTGCTCGAGCAGGCGGCCGCCGGGGAGGAGGAATTCGTTGATGCTTTGGTATCCGCCCAAGGCCGTCTGAATGGCGTGTTGCATGGGTGTGGTGGCACAAAGGCGCATCGACGAGAGCATGTCGAGGCCTTCGATATAGCCCTTGGCATGATGTTTCGGGCCGTTGAGCACCATCCAGCCTTGGCGGAAACCGGCCACGCGGTAGGCTTTGGAGAGGCCGTTAAAGGTAATGGTCAGCAAGTCGGGGGCAAGGGCGGCAATGTGATGGTGTACGGCGCCGTCGTAGAGGATTTTGTCGTAAATTTCGTCGGCAAAAATAATCAGACCGTGTTTGCGCGCTAATTCGGCGATTTCGAGCAGGATTTCTTTGCTGTACACCGCGCCTGTCGGGTTGTTGGGGTTGATGACGACGATGGCTTTGGTTTTCGGCGTAATTTTGGCTTCTATATCAGCCAGATTCGGGAACCAGTCATTTTCTTCGTCACACAAATAATGACGTACATTGCCGCCGGCCAGTGTTGCAGCGGCGGTCCACAAAGGATAGTCCGGTGCGGGAATCAGGATTTCATCGCCGTCGTTGAGCAATGCCTGCATGGACATGGTGATTAGCTCGGACACGCCGTTGCCGATGTAAACGTCGTTGACGGTAACGTCGAGCAGTCCTTTGGTTTGATAGTAATGAACGATGGCTTTGCGTGCGGAATAAAGGCCTTTGGAGTCGCAATAGCCTTGAGAAGTCGGCAGATTGCGGATGACGTCAACCAAGATTTCATCAGGCGCTTCAAAGCCGAACGGGGCAGGGTTGCCGATATTGAGCTTGAGGATTTTGTTGCCTTCTTCTTCCAGTTGCAGGGCTTTTTTGTGAACTGGGCCGCGAATATCGTAGCAAACGTGATCCAGTTTGGATGATTTAGGGAATTTCTCCATGATGTGTGTTCCGTAAAATTGTTAACAATGGGATAAATGTACTCTTTTTGTGGGTAAATTAAAAGAGCTTCAGACGGCCAAGGCTTACTTATTGCGCGCTTCGGAACGGCGAACCGTCACGCTTTTGCCGCCTATGCCCCAGTTGTCCATATCGATTTCGTCAATGACGACGACGGTCGTCTCAGGATTTTTGTTGAGAACGCGTGAGAGTAATTCGGTGACGCCGCGGATCAATTCGGCTTTTTGCTCCGCGCTCGGGGCTTCGTTGCCGCCGGTTACTTTGATGTTAACGTAAGGCATAGCTTTTCCTTTTAAAATAGCGTTCACATGTTATCTTATTTTTATCAGGCCGTCTGAAATTTGATTGCAGGATTTTTCATTGCTCATGACTGCTTTTACAAAGAATTAAGTTTTTTGGAATAGATTGTTTTTACAATGCGGTTTTATTTTGGATGGATATCGTCATGAACCGTTTTCTTCAGACTTTGATTGTGGCAGCACCAATGGTAATTGCCGCGCCTTATGTGGCGGCGGAAACGCATCCGGCGCAAAAACAGATGCAGCAGAACATTGATGCTGTGTTGAAAATTGCACGCAACACGTCTTTGACAGAAGCGCAACGTGTGAAACAGGTTGAGCAGTATGCCAACCGTTATCTGGATTATGAGCGTATTTCGGCTTTGGCTGTCGGCGCGCCATGGCGTGAATTTTCTGCCAAACAGAAAACCGATTTTATCCGTGCATTCAAAGATATGGTGATTGCGATGTACTCGCATTCTGCGTTGATTGGTGCGGCGGATGCGAATGTGCGCCTGTTGCCGAAGATGACGGCAAACGGCAATAAGTTTGACGTTTTCTCGGAAATTCAAACCAAAAAAGGCACCAAGTATGAAGTAGCCTACCAGCTTTACCAAAGCGGCGGTGCGTATAAGATTTACAACATCCGCGTGGACGGTACCAGCTTGGTAACGGTATACCGCAACCAATTTGGTGAGCTGATTAAGAGCAAAGGCATTGACGGTACGATTGCGACTGTCGAAGCCAAGGGCTTGAAGAAACAATAAGGCAGATTGAGAAAAAGGCCGTCTGAATATTCAGACGGCCTTTTTGTGTTACGGGCTGATTAAGCACGTTTGCGGAATTCGCCGGTACGGGTATCGATTTCGACTTTGTCGCCGTTTTCGATGTAAGACATCACTTGAATTTCAGTGCCGCCGACCAGACGCGCGGTTTTCATCACTTTACCGGAGGTATCGCCTTTAACGGCAGGCTCGGTGTATTCAACTTCGCGAACGATGATGGTAGGCAATTCTACGGAGATTGGGTTGCCTTCGTAGAAAGTGACTTCGCATACGTCTTCCATGCCGTCAACGATGAATTTCAACGCGTCGCCGATATTGTCGGCTTCGATTTCGTATTGGTTGAATTCTTCGTCCATAAAGACGTACATTGGGTCGGCAAAGTAGCTGTAAGTACAGTTTTTGCGGGACAGGATAACGACGTCGAATTTGTCGTCGGCTTTGTAAATGGTTTCAGAAGCGGCACCGGTCAGCAGGTTTTTCAGTTTCATGCTGACTTTGGCGGAAGAGCGGCCGCCTTTGATGTATTCGGTTTTTTGAACGACCATAGGATCGTTGCCGACCATAAATACGTTGCCGGCGCGCAGTTCTTGTGCTGTTTTCATTGTAGTTTTCCAATCAAATCGGTTGTAATAAAACGCGCTATTTTAGCGTATTTTTTTGTGCTTTGAAATAAAGGCGGCAAGTTTTTCGACGGCACTTTTTTGGGCAAAAAGTCCATCCCGCCATTTTGCCGCGCTTTGCCGCCATTCGTTTTGGTGTGCCGTCAGGGTTTGCCATGCCTGCAGGCGCTGGCTGTCGCTGAGTGCTTCTCCGTTGTTGAGCTCGTCGGAAAGACGGCGGTGTACCGTGGCAACAACATCTGGATAAACCTGATGCGCTTTGTCCCAAAAGGCGTGCAGTTTGTCGAGATGGATATTTTCTTCTTGCGGATAGATGTGCCAAAAGAAAGGCTTTCCGGCGAGCTGGGCGCGAACAAAGCTGTCTTCGCCGCGTATGACGGCACCGTCGGCAAGGTTGAGCAGTTTATCGAAATCCTGTTGAGGGACAAAAGGGATTTTGATCAGGGTAACGTGTTCGCTCTGATACATATCGCCGTCTTCAAGCAGGGCATTTTGCGGCACTAGGCCGCTGTTTTTCAGGCTGGCGATGATTTGTGTACCTGCCAACAGCAGAGTAATGGGTTGGCCGGCCTGTTGCCACATGGTCAGCCATTTTGCCCAAATATCGCTTTGATAGCCGAAAAGCAGCCATTCAGGCACGTTTTTTGCGGGAAGTTTGAGTTGTCGGCGTAAGGCTTCCGTATCAAAGCGGGCAGATTCGGCGTAATCGCGTTCGCGCAGCAGGCCGCCGCTTTTTTCGCTGAAACCCATAAACCAAAAGTATTTCTGTATGCCGCCGGCCTGGGGCGAGGGCATTAAGTGCAGCCTCTCGTTGCTGTCTTCCGCGCTGAGGTATTCCCAGTTGAGCCAAAGTGGTCGGTGTCGGCGGATGATGGTTTGAACGTTGTCGGGCAGTTCGCAGGCGAAGGTTTCGATGACGATGTCGGGGGTAGGGGCTGTATCGGTCTCTTCGGCATGGTCGGCTTGCCAGGTGTGAATGCCGATGCGTTGATGGATATTGAGAATTGAGGCCAAGTCAGGACAGAGTGCCTGAAGGGACGGGAAGTCGTCTGTCCATAAATGCACTTGCCAGCCGAGTTCCCGTTGCAAAACACGCGCCAGCCGCCATGAAACGCCGATGTCGCCGAAGTTGTCGATGACGTTGCAGAAAATCCAGCAGGTATAAGGTGGGGTGGTGTTCATGGAAAAATATGCCCAAGGCCGTCTGAAAACATCAGAATGCGCCGAAATAGTGGAATAAATAAACAATCAGCAAAACAATCGGGATAAACATCCATATGCTTTGCCGTTTCAATTCGAGCTCTTGTTTGAGGTGGTGTTTGATGACGTCAAAGAGGACGAATTTAAATAGGAACGTGGCTTCGCAGGCAAGGATGATGCCGTTGATGAGGTGTTGCGTTTTGTCTTCAGGCGGGTTGAGGGCAAACCACAAAAGGGTGGCGAGCGGAATCAGGCAGACGGCGAGCCAGCGCAGAAGGATGGGTTTGGACATGGTGTGTGCAAGAAATAAAAAGGGCATTATACCCTGTCGTCTTTCAGACAAGTGCAAATCAGGCTATCATTCGTTTTATTTGAAGCGAACATTTATCCCTATGCAAACCCAAGCCATCATCCGCCATATTGTTCAATGGCTCAAAGATTACGCCGAGCAGGCGCATGCCAAAGGTTTTGTCGTCGGCGTATCCGGCGGCATCGATTCTGCCGTGGTTTCCACACTTGCCGCGCAAACCGGTTTGTCGGTTTTGTTGTTGGAAATGCCGATTCGTCAGAAATCCGACCAAGTCAACCGCGCGCAAGAACACATGGGCCGTCTGAAACAGCGTTATCCCAATGTAAAAGCGCAAAGCGTCGATTTGACCCAGACGTTCGATACTTTCGCCGATACAGTTGACGTCAGCGAAACCGAATTTCCCAACAAACAGCTGGCACTGGCCAATGCACGTAGCCGCCTGCGCATGACGACGCTGTATTATTACGGCCAGTTGCATGGTTTGTTGGTGGCGGGGACGGGCAACAAAATTGAAGATTTCGGCGTCGGTTTCTTCACCAAATACGGCGACGGCGGCGTGGACATCAGCCCGATTGCCGATTTGACCAAAACTCAAGTGTACGCGTTGGCTGCCGAGCTGGACGTCTCGGAAGACATTCAAAAAGCTGCACCGACAGACGGCCTTTGGGATACCGAGCGTACCGATGAAGAACAAATGGGCGCATCTTATCCCGAACTCGAATGGGCGATGAGCGTCTACAATAGTCACAAGCCTGAAGATTTTGAAGGGAGACAGCGCGAAGTTTTGGCAATCTATACCCGATTGCACAAAGCCATGCAGCACAAAGTCAATCCGATTCCGGTTTGCAAGATTCCGGAAGAGTTGTTTTAAGTTTGAACATCAAAAGGCCGTCTGAAAACGCTGGATTAAGGTTTTCAGACGGCCTTTTATATTTTATTTCAATAAGAATTGGGAATATGCTTGAAAAACAGCATCATCAGATACCAAAACAGCGTAGCCGCCGCCGCGCCCAGCAATACCCACGCGCTGATTTTGGCGATTTCACGAATGGTGCGCTTTTGTTTGCGGCTGAACAAACGGTTCACAATCAATGCCGCTATGGCGCAAAAGAAAAAAAATCGCAAAAGCCTGCCTATCATTCCACATTCTCCTAAAAATATTGCCTTTAATCAGGGCAGGCCGTCTGAAGCCTCATGCACAAAACAAAAACGAAACGTTATAATACCCCTTTTGCCGCTTCACTTGGAAATTACAAATGACAACAAATGCCTCAGTGGGCATTGTAACGCCCCAGAAAATCCCGTTTGACACACCGCTTGCTCTGGAAAACGGCAAAACCTTACCCCGTTTCGACCTGATGATTGAAACCTACGGCACACTCAATGCCGACAAAAGCAATGCCGTCCTGATCTGCCACGCCCTGTCAGGCAATCATCACGTTGCCGGCAAGCACAGTGCGGAGGATAAATACGCCGGCTGGTGGGATAATATGGTCGGCCCCGGCAAACCCATCGATACCGAACGCTTTTTCGTTGTCGGTTTGAACAACTTGGGTGGCTGCGACGGCAGTACCGGCCCTTTGTCAGAAAATCCTGAAACCGGCCGCGAATATGGCGCAGATTTCCCTGTAGTAACCGTCAAAGACTGGGTGAAGTCCCAATCCATGCTTGCCGATTATCTCGGCATTCAAAAATGGGCGGCCATTGTCGGCGGCAGCTTGGGCGGTATGCAGGCATTGCAATGGACGATTTCTTTGCCCGAACGCGTTGCCCACGCGCTCGTTATTGCTTCTGCGCCTAAACTTTCCACTCAAAACATCGCGTTTAACGATGTTGCCCGTCAAGCTATTTTGACCGATCCCGATTTCCATGAAGGCAATTACCGCAGCCATCATACCGTTCCTTCACGCGGTTTGCGTATTGCGCGCATGATGGGGCACATCACCTATCTTGCCGAAGACGGCTTGGGTAAAAAATTCGGCCGCGATTTAAAATCAGACGGCTATCAGTATGGTTACGGCGTTGAATTTGAAGTGGAATCTTATCTTCGCTATCAAGGCGATAAGTTTGTCGGCCGCTTTGATGCCAACACTTATCTGCTGATGACCAAGGCACTCGACTATTTTGACCCGGCCGCCGATTACGGCCACAACCTCACGCGCGCCGTGGAGAATGTGCAGGCCAAGTTTTTTGTTGCCAGCTTCAGTACCGACTGGCGCTTCTCGCCGCAACGTTCGCATGAATTGGTCAAGGCATTAATCGCCGCACAAAAATCCGTGCAGTACATTGAAGTCAAATCCAATCACGGTCACGATGCCTTCTTGATGGAAGACGAAGCCTATATCCGCGCGGTTGCCGCTTATATGAACAACGTTTACAAGGACTGCCAAAAATGAATCTGCGCGACGATTTGCAACTCATTTACGATTGGATACCCGAAGGCAGCCGCGTACTCGATTTAGGCTGTGGCGACGGCGAACTGTTGGCCGCGTTGGTGGAACATAAAAATTGCACCGGCTACGGCGTTGAAATCGATACCGACAGCGTGATTGCCGCCATATCCCGCGGTGTGAACGTCATTCAAGCCGATTTGGAAGAAGGTTTGGTGGCTTTTGGCGATCAAAGCTTTGATGTGATTGTCTTGAGCCAAACCATTCAGGCGATGCAGAACACGGAAAAAATCCTGCGTTGCCTGATGCGCGTGGCCAAGCAGGCCATCGTTAGCTTCCCTAACTTCGGCTACTGGCGCAACCGCTTTCAAATCGCCGTCGGCGGCCATATGCCGGTTTCCGAGAGGATGCCGTATCATTGGTACGATACGCCCAATATCCATTGGTGTACCCTCAAAGACTTTGATTTGCTGTGCGCCAAAAACAAAATCCGCGTGCTTGAGCGTGCGGTCATGACCGGCAACCGACAGGTCAAACATCTGCCGAATTTATTGGGCAGTCTGGCGTTTTATCGCGTAGGTTGATTGCGGTGATCAATAAAGGCCGTCTGAACAGGTAATCACGAAAGCATGACTTTTGAGATACCTGTTCAGACGGCCTTTTATTGTTCAAGCCGGTTTAAGCCTGTTTCAATTTTTCCAATAAGGCCAAACTGCCGGCATCGACCAGACGGTAGGTTTCGTCAAAGTCGCCTGTGTACCACGGATCGGGAACGTGGTTGTAACCTGAATCGGGGATAAGGTCGGTCAGTTTGAAGATTTTGCCGGGGTGGAAGCCGAGCTGCTTTTCAGTTTCTCTGAGGTTGTTGTCGTCCATCACGATGATGTAGTCGAAATGTTCGGCATCGCTGGGTTTGATTTTGCTGCTGGTAAAGCCTGACGGGTCGATGCCGTGTTGTTTGAGTGCGCGGCGCGTGCCTTCGTGCATGTTTTCGCCGTCGTGCCAACCTGATGTGCCTGCACTGGCAGTAATGACGGCATTGCCCATGCCAGCTTCGCGGGCGCGGTGGCGCAGGACGTATTCGGCCATGGGGGAGCGGCAGATGTTGCCGAGGCAGACGAAAAGGATTTTGTGGGTTTTCATATGCGTGAAAATGAGCGGTAAGGTTTGAAAATCAATGCAACACGCTAAACCGTTTTCAGACGGCCTTGGCGTGTTGCATTTTCAATTTAGTTTACATTGCTGAAGAAAGGATTATGACCTTCCAGTTTCAACGCTTGGGCATAAGTAGGGATGTTCTCGTTTTCGCCCAATGGGTTGTGCAGCAGGTAGAGGTGCTCGATTCGGCATTCGGCCATCAGGTCGAGGAAGTTTTGCTGAACGATGGCGATATTGTCGGTTGAAGCCAGCTCCCAAGTGAAGGTCTGCGGAACGATTTCAAACGCGCTGTCTGTCGCGTTGAAGCTGAACTGGAGCTTACCGTCCGCTTTCGCTGCGGCAACAACGCCGACGCGCGGGCTTTGCATACGGATGGCGCGGATGGCGTTGGTGGCAAAAACGTCCATGGCCATGCGTTGGCGGGTGTGGCTGCCTTCGGTAAGCGCGTCAAGCGGTGTATTGGGCGAGAGCGGGTTGGTAAAGAGGGTAACGCCGTCAAGGGCGAGATGTTCTTGCCAAACCTGCATCAATGGCAGACCTGCCTGTTGCAGGTTGAGTCCCAAAGCCGTCTGAATGTCTTTGTTGCCGTAGCCCAGCGCGTAAACAACATGGACGGATTGACCTTCGGGCAGCGTCAATGGTTTGTATTCGAATTTTTGCAGGAATGCGCCTGCCGCTTCATCGCTTTGCTTGGCTTGGAACCACTCGCCTGGGGTAACGCTGCTCAAGTCGGTAGATTGGACGAGGTAAGGCAGCCATTGCGTGTTTTGCGTGAGGGCGCGCAGGTTGGGGTAGTTTTGCAGGCAGGCAAAAAGGGCTTCGGTCGGCAGCGTGAGCGGCAGGGTTTGTTCTTTTTTGCAACCGGAGACCAAAACGACAGGCAGGGCAAACCATTGGGCTTCGTTATCGTTTTCTGCCTTCAGGACTTCGCCCACGCTTTGAATCAGGCTGGTGTAAGTGCCGACATCGGGTGCCATGGTCATTGCCAATGAAAGGTTGATGTAATGGTTTTGGCTGAGCATGGTGCGGATTTCGGTTTGTAGTTGGCCAGCTGAAAGCTTGCGTGATGCGGAGGAGGAATTGTGCGCCAGCTGATAGGCATTGAGCAGAAGGTAGTTTTTGATAGGGCTCTGCGGATAAGGGCGGGTATCTGGAAGAACAAAGGTTTTCATGACGGTTTGAAGTGTTGTGTTGTAATTGTGGCGATTATAGCAATTTAGTCAGTCGGTGTGCTTGTTAATACATGAAATTCAAATGACGGCAGGGTGTGTGTTTCATTTTTATGCAGTTTCAGTGTCGGTATTTTGAGGCTGAAGAGGATGGTGCCCTATGTGTTATAATCCATGACCAAACATAATTCAGAAAGGAACAAAATCATGCGCTTGCTTCATACTATGCTGCGTGTCGGCAATCTCGAACGCTCTTTGGATTTTTATCAAAACGTATTGAACATGCAACTGCTGCGCCGCCGCGATTATCCTGAAGGCCGTTTTACTTTGGCTTTTGTCGGTTATGGCGATGAGGCGGACCATACTGTTTTGGAACTGACCCACAACTGGGATACCGAGTCTTACGACTTGGGCAATGCTTACGGCCACATCGCGATTGAAGTCGATGATGCTTACGCCGCGTGCGAACGTGTCAAAGAAATGGGCGGTAAAGTGGTACGCGAAGCCGGTCCGATGAAACACGGCACGACTGTGATTGCGTTTGTTGAAGATCCGGACGGCTACAAAATTGAATTTATTCAAAAGAAAAGCGGTAGCGATTCGGTGCAATATTCATCTTAATACATAAGATAATGGAAAAGGCCGTCTGAACATTCAGACGGCCTTTTGTTTGATCAGCCCAACTGTTCTTGCTTTTCGCTCAACAGGGCGTGTACTTGAAGCGCGGTAGCGTAGCGGTCTTCCCCTGCTTCAATCGGATCGAGGAAATGCAACTCGACTGTACTGGAAGGCTGGCTGATGACCATGCAGATAGATTGCCAGAGGCTGATGTCGCCGTAGTAGGCAGTGTGTGGATTGGGGCTGCTGCCGTCCGGATTCGGATAGCGGCAGAGTGCCGGAATAATCGGTACGCCTGCATCATAGGCCGTCTGAAAAAAGCTGGGTTTGAACGGCAGGATTTCACGGCCTTCGGTACTGGTGCCTTCGGGGAAAATGGTGACGGTATCGCCGTTTTTCAGTGCTTCGGTTACGCCGGCGATTTTGGCAGAATTGCCTTTGATGCCGCGGTTGCGCGAGACGTAAACCGTTTGCGCCTGCGTGGCGAGATAACCGACCACAGGCCATTTGGCTACATCGTCTTTAGCCACGAAACGGCCGGGGAAAGCGCCGTTGACCGCCATAATGTCCAACCATGAAATATGGTTGCTGATAAGCATTTGACCGCGGCCTTCTTGCGGCGGCGTGCCGAAAGTTTGCAGTTTCATACCGCAGGAAGCGAGCACGCGCAGCGACCATAATTGAATCGCGCGCAGTTTGCGTTTGCTGCTGTAAAAGGGAAATAGAAAAAACATTTCGGCCATGCCGTACAAAAGGCAGCCGGCAATGCAGAGAAGACGGAAGATAAAACGGATTTTGGCGGTCATTGTGTGTGTTTTTATAAAGATTAGGCAGGCCGTCTGAAGTTTCAGACGGCCTTTTATTATGAATCGGTTTTAGGGGCAAAACGCTGCAAGTAGCGGTCGGAAAGGTGGTTGATGTCCATCATGATCAGCACATCCGCGCAGTTGAACGCTTCATCGACGCAAGGCTCGCCGCAGAACCACGCGCCTGCTTTGAGATAGCCTTTGATCAGGGCAGGTACAGGCGGATTTTCAGACGGCGTGATGCTGTCCCATTTGAGCGGATTGAGCGGTTTGACACGCCATTGTTCCGGTGCGAGGTATTTGTCTTTTAAAGCATGATACAGGCCGGCCGCATCGTTGCCGCCGTCGCGCATTTCGATACTGCCGCAACCAATCATAAAGCGCAGGTTTTCGTCTTTCATGAATTTGACCAAACCGGTCCACAACAGCATGACCAAGCCGCCGTTGCGGTAGTCCGGGTGGGTGCAGGCGCGGCCGAGTTCGACGGTTTGTGGCAAGATGTCTTTTAAAGGCTCAAGGTCGAATTCATGCTCGCTGTACCAGCCGCCGACTTTTTTTGCGGTTTCCTCGGTAATCAGGCGGTAGCAGCCGATTACCTCGCCGGTTGCATCGTCGAAGGCGAGCAGGTGGTGGCAATGTTCATCATAAGGATCGACATCTCGGCCGTCATCGCTTTCGATTTCCGCACCCAATTCTTGGGCAAAAACTTGATAGCGCAATCTTTGGGCGGCTTCGATTTCAGCTTGGGTTTCTGCAAGGCGTACGCTCAGGCCGATTTTGGGGCCCGTTTGATTGAAACGGCTGGGGGACATGATGTTTCCTGTTTGAAGAAAATGGCTGATTATAGCGGATATACGGACAGATTTATATTGATTTGCTTTGCGGTAGGGCAAATTATGTCGGGTTGTTGGAAAAAGGCTTCAGGCCGTCTGAATTTGGCATGCCAAGCGGTAGAAGCGTAAAATCAACGTTTTTGCCGCTTTTTTTATTATGGAAACCTCTTTCCTGCTTGCCGGAAAAATTACCGAGCTGACGCTGATTGTTTTGATGGGCGTGGCCTTGGTGAAGGCAGGGCTGTTGAAATCGGAAAACAGCTACACGCTCTCCGTTATCGCGCTTTACCTGATCAGCCCGTCCGTCATGATTCACGCTTTTCAGATGGACAATACGCCGCAGATTATCGAAGGGTTGAAGCTTTCCGTCATGCTGGCGGTGTTTTTCCATGTGGTATTGATTGTTTTGGGCAGGTTGTTTAAACACTTGTTCAAACTCGATGCGCTTGAACACGCGGCGACGGTGTACAGTAATTCGGGCAACCTGATTATCCCTTTGGTAATGTCGGTCTTTGGTGCGGAATGGGTGATTTATACCAGCGGTTTTATCATGGTGCAGACGTTTTTGTTTTGGACGCATCTGCGCCTGTTGATTTGCGGCCGAGGTAATGTGGCTTGGAAAACCATTTTTACCAATATCAACATCTTATCCATGCTGGTCGGGCTGCTGATGTTTACCTTTCAAATCAAGCTGCCGCACATTATCGATAATACTTTGGCGACAGTGGGCGGAATGATTGGCCCGGTTGCCATGTTGGTGGCGGGTATGCTTTTGGCTTCCTTGCCGCTACGCTCGATTATGTGGACGCCGAGGCTTTATCTCGTTGCTTTTTTAAGGCTGATTTTGATTCCGATAATATTGCTTTTTGCCGTCAAAGCCTGCGGTTTTGCCCATCATGATGCGTATACGGATACGGTTGTTTTAATCAGCTTTTTGGCAACGACGTCGCCTGCCGCCGCGACAGTTACCCAAATGGCGGTTGTTTACGGCAAAAATGCCCAAAAAGCCAGCGCGATTTATGGGCTGACGACCTTGCTTTGTGTGGTAACCATGCCGGTAATGATTGCGTTATATCGTTGGATTATTTAAGAAAAGGGCAGGCCGTCTGAAACTTTGACTTTATGTTTCAGACGGCCTGTTTGGTATTTTAATTTTGAAAATAACTTTTATTATCAATTAATTAAGCAATTAAAAAACTATACAAAGCCGTTTACAGCGTGTATCCTTATGTCTAACATTCATCCAATATCAATCTTTAAAGGAACACAGCCATGACCGACTTTACCCTTTGGAAAACTGCACCTTTCAATTCTACGATTGACTATATCCTGCAACGTTACCACAATGTCCACCGCGCCCAGTTTGAAGAGTTGGTTCCGCTGGCGCAAAAAGTGGCGCAGGTTCATGCCGATACTTTCCCTGCCGAAGTAGCCGATTTGTTGGCCTATATGCAAAACGAGCTGTTGATGCACATGATGAAAGAGGAACGCATGTTGTTCCCAATGATTAATCAGGGCGTGGGTCGTGGCGCGGCAATGCCCATCAGCGTGATGATGCACGAGCATGAAGAACACGACCAAGCCATCGCGCGTCTGGAAGAATTGACCAATAATTTTGAGCTTCCCGAAGGCGCTTGCGGCAGCTGGACCCGTTTGTACACTTTGGCCAAAGAGATGGTGGATGATTTGAAAGACCATATCCATTTGGAAAATGAGATTTTGTTCCACCGCGTTTTGGCTTCTTAAAATTTGAGCTTAATCAAGGCCGTCTGAATGTTCAGACGGCCTGTTCTTTAATCTCTTGCTAATTTAGTGCAATGGTTCTAAAATTTTAATAAAGAAACAAAATTAGGCAGTAAAGGCACACATCCGTTCTTTTGTTTACTTGAGAAGGAGTTTATGAATGAAACATTCTAAAGTTTTACTATCGGGTATTCTGTTTGTTGCTCTGACTGCGTGCGCCCAAACGACGGACGGCAGCTGGAGCGCCCTGCAGGATACGAAAACAGGCGTGCAGTCGCGCCCTTATTATGAATTTGGCAATGTGGTTCAGAAGATTTCTTTTAAGAAAACCGGTAATCCGGAAAATGGTCTGAAAAAGCCTGTCTTGACTGTGTATCGTCAGGGCAAGCTGTTGGGCGAAGCATATAATTTGGAAGCCTCTCATGGCAGCCCCTTGTTGCCAACCCTGTTTCTGGTAAACGGCAAGTCATTAAATATCAATGACGGCAACGATAAAAAACAATTGGCTTCTGCGAAGAGAATCGATTTTTACGATTTCGGCCACGGCCGTATCGGCCATGCAGTCTTTACCGCGCCTAACGGCATCTGTCAGGATATGAAACACGGCAAAGGCGTTTCCTACAAGCTGGTTACCAACTATGTTAATTTTCCGGATTATCCTTCACCTGAAAATATCTTGATTATTACTGCGCAAGGCAAATATGAGCAAGACGGGTTTATATTGGATTCCACTGAGTCAAGAGTGACCAGTGCCAATAAAGAGTTTGCCAGAAAATATGGTGAAGCCCTGAAATCTAAGAATGGCCCTGAGACCAGACAGGTGAATATGGCTAATGCAGCCAGTGCGGAAAAAGGCAGGCTGTTGGCTGATTATGTATGTAGGTGATGAAATCAAAGGCCGTCTGAAATTCAGACGGCCTTTTTGAATCATGAATGCATCTCTTGTTCAAACGACAGCAGAATCTGTTTCACTTCATCCGCTTCTTTGACGGCGCGGATGCGGTCGAACAATACCTGCGCCTGTTCAAACTCTTTTTTCATCATGCCCAGCCATTGTTTCAAACGGGCAACCGGATATTTGTTGTTGGCTTCTTTAGCAAGGCACAAGTCGAAGAATTGGACTATCCATGAGGCGACTTCGGCAAAGTCGGTATCTTTGACTGTTTCGACGTTTTCATATTGCTTGATTTGCCGCGCTAAGTCGGGACGGATCACCGCGCCGCGCCCGAGCATCACGCTGTCGCAGCCGCTGACGCTTTTAATGTCTAGATAGTCTTGAAGGCTGAACACATCGCCGTTGGCAGTAACGGGAATACTGACTGCATAGCGGATTTTGCGCACCCATTCCCAATGTGCCGGCGGTTCGTAGCCTTCGACTTTGGTGCGCGCATGGACGGTTAACGCGCATGCGCCGCCGTTTTCAATCGCAGAAGCGCATTCCAATGCCAGACTTTTGTCTTCATAACCGAGCCGCATCTTGGCAGTCAGCGGAATGTGTTGCGGAAGGCGCTGGCGCAGAGTGTGAACGATGTGGTAAATCAAGTCCGGCTCTTTGAGCAAGACCGCACCGCCTTTGTGTTTGTTGACCGTCGGCGCGGGGCAGCCGAAGTTGAGGTCGATTTTGTCCGCACCGAAACGCACGGCTTCCAAAGCATTGACGGCCATGTTTTCTGCATCGCTGCCCAAAAGTTGGACAGTACAGGGCGTGCCGGCCGGCGTGTGGTTGGCATGGGCGATTTCGGGAACATATTTAAGCCAAGTGGCGCGTGAGTGGACCGTGTGTGTAATGCGGACAAATTCGCTGACGCATTCGTCAAATCCGCCAATACGCGTCAACAGGTCGCGCATCACATCGTCCACCAGCCCCTGCATGGGGGCTAGTATTAATCTAGTATTTTCTTTTAAATTAGTCATTTATCTGTTTTGTAATAATTTTTATAAAATTCTCTTTTGTATTTTATCTGTTTTTATCCGCTTATTTTGTGCTTTATCTGTTCTTTTGTTGTACCATAGTTGCACCATTAAATATTTATTCCGCATGGTGCAAAAATGGCTACTATAACCAAAAGAACCAATCCGTCGGGGGCTGTTGTTTACAGGGCGCAGGTGCGTGTGAAAAGGGAGGGCTATCCTCCGTATTCCGAAAGCCGGACTTTTTCCAAAAAATCTCTTGCGACTGAGTGGGCAAAGCGTCGTGAATTTGAGATTGAGACAAATCCGGACCTACTTTTTAACGATGGCAAGCGTGAATTATGCCCTACGCTCAGGGAGGCTGCAAAGAGGTATGTTGATGAAGTTCGGACGAATTACAGTGAGACGAAGCTTGGGGTTATCAATTTTATTTTAAATTTTGATATAGCCAATAAGCGGCTGGATAGGTTAACGCGTGCTGATTACTCTGCTTTTGCCTTTGCCCGGCAGAAGGGTTGCCCTGAGCTTGGTATCAAGCCGGTGGTTGCCTCTACGATCAACGGCGATTTGCAGTATATGCGCTCGATCATTAAGCACGCGCATTTCGTTTGGGGGCTTGATGTATCATGGGCTGAGCTTGATGTTGCGATGGAGGGTTTGCGCAGGGCGCGTGTCATTGGTAAGGCACGCCGGCGTGATCGTTTGCCTGATAACGATGAGCTTTTGAAATTAACGGTGTATTTCTTGAGGGCGTGGCGGCGCGTGGTTGTAAATCCGAAACGTCTGCCGATGCACTTGATTATGTGGTTTGCGATTTATTCCTGCCGCCGTCTTGATGAGATTGCCCGATTGCGCTGGTCTGATTTTGATGAGACAAACCGTCTTTGGCTTGTGCGAGATTTGAAAAATCCAAGAGGGAGCAAGGGTAACGATAAGGCTTTTATGGTATCGGATGAGGCAATGGCTGTGATTAATTTGATGCGCTCTCCTGAGATTGCGCGGCAAATGAATGTGCAGAATGGCGATTTGTTGCTTGGTGGTTATAAGGGCAGGAGTGTCGGCTCTTTGTGGCAGCGTGCGTGTCGTGAGCTGAAGATTGATGATCTGCGGTTTCATGATTTGCGTCATGAGGGGGCAACAAGATTGGCTGAGAAGGGTTTGTCGATTCCGGTGATGCAGCAGTTCACGCTCCATGGAGATTGGGAGAGTATGAGGCGATATACTAATCTTCGGGCAAGGCCTCCGGTGCTAGAGATGATGGATGCTCTGCAAGAGGCTGATGGGATTATTAGGGCTGAGCAGCCTGATCGCTCTTTTTTCGCCTGAAAGGAAAGGCCGTCTGAAATTCAGACGGCCTTTATTAGGCATATATTACTTGTTTTGGTTTAATACTGCTGCTTTAAATTCCGGATGAAATTCTAATGTGTCTGCTTCTTGGTCAATAATCTTATTATCTGGGGAAAGTAGGGTTTCGAGTACAGTCATTAGCCATTGTATGTCGCAGCTTTCATGTAATTCGACAATTTTATCTAGTACCTTGGCTTTATCGTCATCTTCCAAAAACTCAAAGTCTCCGTCATCATTAATTGGCTTTAATGGGTTGAGTTCGTAGCTTACCGTATTTAATATATTTATTAAATTCCATACGGCCTGTAAGTCTTTCTCTTCTGGTTTTGCAATCTTCATTTTTTAATCCTTTAAATTGGTTGGTGAATTGATTGGCATTTTAATTTCGTACTCTTGCCCATTCGTCTTTTGCCTTGCTTTCGATTTGGTCTAGCCATTCAGCAAGGGCTGACACACTTACAAACTTGGGGCTTTTCTTGTTGCCATCTGCTGAAATTACCGGCCATGGCAAGCTTTGCGCATTTGCTTTCCGGCGTGCTACTTCAGGGCTGAGGTTCAAATATTCTTTTGCTACGGTTTCCAGTGGAATATGAGTGTTGCCGTGTATCAGCATTAATCTAGTTTCTGTTGGCATTTTTGACATTTTCTCGGTCCTTATTTGTTTTGCCGTCGGCCTTGTTGCTACTGTTTGCATTTTGGTTCCTTTGCTTATTTGAGGCGGTGACGGACGCCGCCTTCCAGTTCGCGCCGCTGTTCTGCCGTGTGGCCGTTGATGCTGTACACGCTGTCAGTGCCGAAGCTTTCCGCCGCCCGCATCTCCAGTGCTACGGTGTTGAGGATGTTGCTGCTGATTTTGCTGACGGCTTGGGCGGTATTTGCGTCGATTTTTCCGTCTTTGAGTTTTTCGAGGGTGTCGAAGAGGCTTTCCCTTAATTGTTCGGTTACGCTTTTGCAGGTCATTTGTTCCTCCGGCTTCTGTTTTTGCAAATGGTGCTTTTGAGTTTGTCGTTGGCTTTGACGGTTTCTTTCAGCTCGTCGGGTATGGAGAGAAGCTCGGGATAGGCGGTCAGCATCTCGATTTTTTCTTTGAGTTTTTCTATCGGGTAGAGGTATTCGCTCCATGCTTTGCCGCTGCCGTGCAGCACGTCTTCTAAAATCTCGATCTTCCTGTGGTTGATGAGGGCGAGGCTGGGGATGATGAATACATGTCGGTACGCGTTTTTATCTTTAATATCTGCGGTTTGGTCGGCTTTTGCAAAGATGACGAAGATGTCGGTTTCCAATTTGTTGTCGCAACGCAACCTGATTTTCCGCTGCTGGCCGCGCCCGCTTTCGCTCAAGGCGGTGGTTTTGATGTCGATTTTCGCGCCGTTAAGCAGGAAGTCGTAGCGCGGCATATTTTTACGTATGGCTAGGTTGGCGTTGACGGCATCGGGGAATATGTCTTGGAAGATTTCTTCGCCTACACGGCCGGTCTCCCCAGCCTTGCTGTTGACGATGGCCGCTTCCGTGATGCGTAACACGCCGCTGTGCCGGGCAATCATCGTCGCTTGGATAATGTCTATTCCTGCGGCGTGGGCGGCGGCGCGGATGTTGGCTTGTTCGTATGCCGCCAAAAAGGTTGTAACTTGCGCGTCGGTTGCGCCGAAGTTGCTGATCATTTTGGTTTCCTTTAATGTTGATGCCGTCCTCTCAACGGCTCGGACGTTTTAGGCATATCGGATGAATGGGTTTCAA
The DNA here is from genome assembly GCF_041433235.1 of Neisseria sp. 27098_8_112. Taxonomy (NCBI): domain Bacteria; kingdom Pseudomonadati; phylum Pseudomonadota; class Betaproteobacteria; order Neisseriales; family Neisseriaceae; genus Neisseria; species Neisseria sp. 27098_8_112. The sequence goes on from NZ_JAPWBB010000003.1 coordinate 107,858, forward strand.
GTTCGGCCTGCTCATCTACCCATTTTTTCAACTCTGACCATGTTTTAAACTTTGTCACACGGCCTTTTATTAGTCTGTTGAGTTTGCTCAAGAGATAAAATAAAAAAATCAAACCAGTGATAAAAGTCCAAAATATCGAATCTGCCCAATGGCTAATATATAAGCAGAACCCAATCACTAATCCTGTTGAAACATCTTTTATTATGCTTTCCAGCAGACTTTCGCTTGCGTTGTATGCAATGATGTTCTTGTCTCTGATTTCAATCATTTTGTTTCTCCAAAGTATTCTTTTAATTTTTTGTACAAATCATTAGCGTGGTCGATGCTCATAAAAATATCATCTTGCCCGATAATAATATCCACGAATCCTTGTTCTTGGTTTACTGCGATTTGCACTGGTACACTCTCAGTCCATTGGGATAAGTCTATATTTGCCATTTTTAATTTCCTTTGTTTTTGTTTGTCCTTAGTAATTCGGCATTATTTGCCGCTTCCTCGAAAGTCTTGTATTCAGCAATTTTTTTTGATTTACGCTTAAAGTGTGAGCCATTTGACCAACGCTTATGGTCATAAGACGTCCCTGTGTATTCGATGACCAGCCATGTGTTTTTTGGGCTTCGTTTTACGGCGATATTTGGATGTTGGCGGCTCATGTCTTTCTCCTTGTTAGTGCGGCCAGTGTCCGCCGTGCCAGTCGTCATTGTTTTTGGTTGTTTGCATTTTTATGTAGTAGATGATTGAGCAGGCGATTAATCCTGCTGAAAAACAAATTAACAAAAGTGCGAAATATTTCATTGTGTGGCCTCCAGTCTTTTCCTTTTGCGTTGACGGTGTGCTTCTTGGTTTAGAATTGGCTCTGATTCTTTCAGTGCGGCAATGTAATGCTGCCAGCTTGCAATTTTGAGGAGCCATTTGAAATCTGATATTGACTGCTCAATGTGTTTGATCTCATCTCCAGTCAAAATAAATTTGTTGGTTTTCTTTTCGCGCGTTGCGATCCCCTCTAAAACGTCTGTTGTGCTGTCGATCGCGATGTCGAGTAGGATAGACAGGCGAAGTTTAAATTGCATATGGTCGTCAGAATTATCGAAATTGACTTTGGCGCGTTTCATCACTTCCAGTAGGGCAACATACAAGTAATGGCATTCGCACATTTGGAAGAAATTTTGACCTGTTGCTTTCCCGGATTTGACTAGATCAAGAAAATTTGTGTATCCGGTTAATACGGCATTGATTGTTTCTTCCGATAGTGGCCTGTTGCTTGTTGCGTGTGCTACAAGTTGTATCGGGTTTACACTTGATTGCCGGGCGGTATCAATTAAGTACAGACGTTTTTTGCAATATTTTTTCCGTGGTCGTTTGTTGGTTGCCATGGTTTTATTTCCGTGGTGTGCCGTCTATCCATTTGCGGAATCGGATTCCGGTGATGCGTTCGACGGCTATTTGTACGATGATTAGGACTAAGACTAATATTGCCGGCATGGTTATTTCGGGTCTGTTGGTTCGAGAACGAGACCGCCTCCGATTAGTTCGGGATTCTTATCAAAATCGATAAAACCGCAGCCTTCCTGTGGGCATTCGATGTTGACGGTAATTGTTTCTTTGGCTGTCGCTTTGCCGGTCATGTAGCCTGCTGTTGCTATTAATATGGCAATTAAGATGTAGCGGATTTTCATTTTTTACCCTTTATGTGGCCGTCTGAAATTCAGACGGCCTTTTGTTTGTTTAGTCGGGTCGTCCGAAGTAGATATCTACATCGGCGAGGGATTTTTGAATTTCTTCGGCAATGTCTTTTGCCGCCTGTTCGATGACTACGTCAATTTGTTGCAGTTCGTACCATAAACACAATGCGCCGGTATTCTTTTCGATGCGGAATTTCAATAATGCTTCGACAAAATATGGCTCGCCGCCTTGGTATGGTGTGAAGCTGATGCCAAAACGCTCGAACATCTTGAGATTTTTCTCAGTGGCAGCATCATCTTTGCTTGTGAAAGTAAAATTGATACGGCCATCTTGTTCGCGGTAGCCTTGTTTGAATGTTGTCGTTTCGGTGTATTCAAGATTCAGCGCGAAATCTAAAACTTCGGCGGCTGTTGGATACACTGCCTCCGGTTTGGCCGGATTTTTAGAAACGATGTTGCGGGCATTGTTGGTCAGGAAATGGGCAAATTCCGCTTGATTCATTTTATGGACATTGTTTTTGAGCCAGTTTTCTGCCGATGTCGTCTGAACCGGACGGAAAAATGCAACAAAATCGCTCCAGTCTGCTTGCGTAGCTGTGTGACCGTTAATGATTGCGATGATGTTGATTTTTCCTGCTTTGTAGTCGGCATCGATAAAAATCTGTGTACCTTCCTGTTTGTGTTTTGTGACAAACTTGATGAGGCTTTTTGCGTCGTGAAATTCTGGGTTGCCTGTTTTATGTAAGGGCTTATCAAGCAGGGTTTCGTCTTTTGCATAGGCCCAATCAGTATCATTACCGCAAGGATTGGCGATGATAGGCATGCCATTTGGAGCGGTGATAATAAAAGGCTTCTGAGCGGCTTTCATTGCGGTTTGAATCATGTTTTCTTGAGTTTCCATTTTTGGATTCCTTTAATGTTGATGCGGGTTATTCCGCGGGTTCTAGATTTGCTGATTGTTAAGAGGTTTTGACCATTTTCAGCGATGAAGCTGGATCTTCGACGGATTTCAGTTTCAGGGTGCCTTGCGCCGGATCGTCGGCTTGAATGTTGCCGTCAGGTGTCGCGAATACGATGCCGCCTTCGCGTTTTTCTTTTGGCAGTTTGGTTGTCACGTCGTGAGCAATTTTTACTGTGCCGTGGCTGATGTTCTGCGGCGTGATTTTCAGTTTCACCGTCACTTCGGCTTGCTTGCCGTGAGCAAGGCAGGCGCGGACGGCTTCGGACATTGCCTCGCCGAGTTCTCGGTCTAACCATCCGCCGTTTACGGTTGGGATTTGTTTAGATGCGGCAACGAATTTCTTTTCTTTGGTTTCCATTTCAGGTTTCCTTTTGGTTACTTAGGGATATTTCCGCCAGTAGGCGGGTTTCAAAATTTCGGGCATGCGATGCGATCTTCCACTTCCTGTTGTGTTTGTTCGGCATTCCATGCCTGCGGCGCGGTGTTCGCGGGTTGTGCCTCGCATCCGCCGTATGCGGCAATGATGAGTAGGGATGTTGAAAACAGGAGCTAGTTAAAAATCTTTGCCATTTCCCCGCCCCTTTAGTCGAGTGCGCGTACCGATTCGCCGATATAGGCTTGCGGCCAGCTTTGGCGGATGATTTCCAGCGCGTCCGCCTTGTTGTCGGTTTGAATGTGGTTTCGGAGAATGGTGCACCGTCCATCTTCTGTTTCGGCGATGGAGGCGATTTCGACGTCTTCGCCTCCGTGGCACGGCAGCATGACCGGGTAGGTTTTCATGGGTGTTTTCCTTTACTGTCGGCCTGCCGCATGGCAGGGGTTTCAAATTTTTGCCGTCCTTGCAACGGCTTGGCGTTTAACGCACGCTTGCGTCGTGGTAAGATACGAGTACCAATCAACCCCACCACAAAGAGGTGAAATATGTCTAACCAATCATCCCGTCCGCCAAGCGGCACTACTCACAACCAGCCTGCCGATTCCAGCCGTGCCAGCGTGCCGTCCAGGCCTACCCCGGTAAGCGTTCAGCCGCCCGGCGGAGGGAAGGGAAAATAAGGATTTCCAATGTCTGAATTTGATACCGTAGTAACCCGCCGGCAGGAATTGGCCGATATCGTGGCTTATTCCTTTTTCTTGCACCGCCTCGCCTACCGTTGGTATTCGCGGATTGACAAGCTGATCGCGTTTCTGCTGCTGCTGTCGGCAATGGCGGTGGTGTCTTCGCTGCTTCCGCCCCTGCTGCTGGGCTTTTCGGTATCGTTTCTTACGGCTTGGCAGTTGGTTTATACGCCCGGCGAAAAGGCCGCCGCCGCCAAGGTTTCGATGACCGAATACGGCAACCTGCTGAATAATTTTTCCACCCTGACCGATGAGGAACTGGAGGCGGCGGCTGCTCGCCTGAGCCCTGCCGATTCCCATCCGCCTGCCTGTCTGCACAATCCCGCACAACTGGCGGCCTATATCAAACTAAATGTCGATTCGGCGGATTTGCCGAAGCTGACGCGCGTCGAAAAACTGGCCGCCTGTTTTTGCGGGTAGCCGTTTCGTTCCGGCTGCCGCCCCTTTCGGGGGCGGGGTGTCTTATGCCTGTGCTTCTTTCCAGCATTTGATGCGGCTTCTTGCCGTTTCCAATGCGGCGGCTTCTGCCTTTTGTCTTGAGTGGCCGAAATAGACGACCAAGTCGGAAGCCTGCTGCCTAAATTTTTCTTTCACAAACGCCTTAAACTCTTTCAGGTCTTTTCTGGTCTGTTCGGCTGTTTCTTTGATAAACCAGCCGCCGGCCACCATTACTTTTTCGCGCGGGGCGTTTGCTTTGCAGGTGTTTAATTCGGCATTCAGTATTTGCAGGGTGCTTTTCGTTTTCATTTTTTGATTCCTTGGTGTTTCGTTTTGATGGAATCAATATTAGCGTAACGCTAACATATAAGCAATAGCGTAACGCGTATTATTTTATAGCGTTTTGATTTACAAGATAATATTTTTTAGCGTTTTGCAAAAAAAAAGTATAAAAAAGAGGCTACCTGAAATTTCAGGTAGCCTTTATTGAGAGAAATGGCGTTATCGAAATTGTTTAAAACCCCAGCTCCCCTTTATTTTCCCAATAATATGAATATTATCCGCATCTTCCGGGCGAACTTCTTCATCGCGGTATTTGGGGTTATCGCTTATTATCAGCAAAACCCCGGTTGAGGTCATTTGCAGGCGTTTGGCTCTTCTGCCCGCTGGAGTATGGATAACATAAAGCCCATCTCCATCAAAATAATCAATCCCGGTATCTACAAATAGGATTTCATCGGACTCTATTGTGCCACTCATCGAATCGCCTGTGCCAGTAATGATGTGGATGCGTGATATTGCGCCGCCAAAATGTGTTTTTGCCCATGATTCAGCTACGGCCACAAAATCGACAATCTCAACCGGTGTATCGTCTAATGTTCCTACACCCATTGTGGCCTTAACATTTAACACACTGAATTTAATATATCCTTCCGGCACAATATAGCCATCACCTAACATCATTACGCTATCCAACGGCTGATCAAACCATGCGCGCGGTTTGCCGGTGGCAATTTCTATCTCGCGCGCTGTTTCAGACTTGAGCGAGCGCGGCTTGCCGGTTCGAGAATCAGGGGAGGCATTCAGCCATTGGCTAATTTGAGAGGCTGATTTGTTGATGGCTTCGCTCAATTTGCCTTGTCCGCCGTATTCGTCAATTAGCATTTGCAGGCGTTGGCGGTAGGTTTCTTCGATAGTTTTCATAAATTTTCCCTTTCTGATGTTGTATTTTAGCAATTTGCTAAATTTATACTATACGCGAAACGCTTGCTTTTTATTTAGCGTTTCGCTAAACTATAAAAAACGTTGGAGATAAAAATGAATTTAAATGAATACCTAAAGCGCGGCGGGCGTGGTTCGCTGGTAGCGCTGGCCGAAAAAATCGATGCTCATGCGCCAGATGTGAGTAGTTGGGCTTCAGGCCGCCGCCCCGTTCCGCCAGTCCGTTGTGCTGCGATTGAGGCCGCCACCGATGGAGAGGTTACCCGCAAAGACCTCCGCCCGGATGACTGGCAAGAGATTTGGCCTGAATTGTCTGTTTAACCTGTTACTCCCGTTACCGATTAACACGCGATTGGTAATTTAGCCTGCCCTCTCAAGGGGGGGGGCAGGCCTTTTTTACGCCTAAAAAACGTAAAGGATGACTGAAAATGAATAAAAAATATGCAACAAAAGCTGAAATCAATGCCGCTGCTCATGGCCGGTGGCGTGAGGTTTTAGAGGCTTGCGGGGTTCCTTCTGAGATTTTGGACAAAAATCATCATCCATGCCCGTCATGTGGCGGCACTGACCGATTCAGGTTTACCGATGGCAGCGGCTCAAGTCGCGGTAGCGGTGTTTGGATTTGTAACCAGTGCAAGCCAGATGGCGGCAGTCCGTTTGATTTGCTGATGGATGTTTGCGGATACAGTTTTAATGAGGCTAAGGACAAGGTTGCGTCCTTGCTTGGTTTGGCGCATGGGGATTTGGTAGATAAGGCTCCGAAACCGTTGCCTCCTCCTGCTCCGGTAAAAGAAGAAGAGCGCGATTTGTGGAGGCCCATCGTTCCTGTGCCGGAATATGCGTTGAAATCCATGACCTTTAGAAATGGATTTAGAAAATCAGATGACCTTATTTTTAAATCTGTTTTCCGGGATAGCTCCGGCGCGGTTTTGGGGGGCGTTGCCCGATTTAAAAAATCAGACGGCGGAAAAATCGATCTGCCCTATACGTTTTGTGAGCATAAGAAAACGGGCGAAAAGATGTGGCGTTGGCGTTGTTGGGATAATCCTCGCCCATTGTACGGTCTTGATTCTTTGGCTGCTGACCCATCATTACCGGTTTTGGTTGTTGAGGGCGAGAAATGTAAAAACGCGGCAGATGCTCAGGGTTATAACTATGCCGTCCTGACGTGGCATGGCGGTTGTAATAATTGGGATAAGTCGGATTGGTCGGCGGTCGTTGATCGTGATGTCGTCTTGTGGCCGGATTGCGATTCGCTACGCCAAAAGCTGACAAAAAAAGAGTGGCAAGAAGGTGTTGACCCTGAGTCTAAACCATTCCTGCCACGCAATGAGCAAGGCGGAATGAAAGCGATGTTGGGTATTGCTGAGGTGCTGACAAGGCAGAATTGCCGCGTTTGGCTGGTCAATATTCCTGCTCCGGGTAGATGGCCCCATGGTTTCGATATTGCGGATGCCATTGCAGATGGCGGTCGCATCGTCAATCCGTCCGAAGTTTTGAGCAAAATGGGCGCGGCGGATTGGTTGGTTGAATATGTGCCGGAAGCAGAAAGGCCGTCTGAAAACTTTCCCGCACCCATTCAGGAAGCGGAGCCTGAGTCCGAACAGTTGCCCGAATCTCCTGAAGTAACAGGCAATCAAGGGGGTGCGGGGGATATGGATGACGAATATTTGGCCAAATTGCAAAAACTGAAATCAGAATTTGGGCTGGTTGAAGGTAAAGACCACGGCGTGAACAGAAAAACAGGGGTTACATATACCCGAAAGGCAATGACTGTTCATTTCGGTAAAGATGTTGTCGATGCTTGGTATGAGTGGGGTCGTGCGCCGGTGCTGACCATGTATGAAATTAATCGGCTGAAAAAAGACTATGCTTTGATTCAGGCGGTAAAGGATGATGATACGCAGGGAATGATGGAGCGGTTTATTTATCTTGATGGCTCGGCATCGATTTGGGACAACAAATTATGGCGCGTTGTCCCTGAAAAGGCGGCTCGTCTATCGATGACGCCTGATGGTTTCAAAATTTGGGTCAACAGCCCGAGCCGCATTGTAAAACGGTTTGATAGATTGGTCTTTGAGCCTGGTCGAGTGTTGTCTGATGACTATATTAATATCTTTCGAGGCATGCCGATTGAGCCGAAATTCCCGATTCCTAAAGAGGATATGCCCAAAACAAACTACGAATTGTATAGATTATTCCCTGAAATCAAGCCGATTCTGAATTTGATTAACCATTTGTGCAATGGAGACTACCAACAGGTCGAATATTTGTTGAATTGGCTGGCGTATCCGTTGCAAAACGTGGGCGCAAAGATGACGACCGCTGTTGTCATGCACGGTCATATTCATGGCGCGGGTAAATCGTTTTTCTTCGAGGAAATCGTCAAACCAATGTACGGAGAATACGGCGCAACATACGGTCAAGAAGACTTGGAAAGTAACTATACGGCAAACCGCTCAGGCAAAATGTTTGGTATTTTTGAAGAGGTTTATACGAATCAGCAAAAATACAATAAAACAGGCAGCCAAAAGCACATGATTACCGGCAAGACGATGCGCGTCGAGCGGAAATTTCAGGATGCCTATGAAGAAGCAAACCATATGAATTGTGTGTTTTTGAGTAATGAATCTCAGCCTTTCAAAATTGAGGAAAACGACCGCCGTTATTTCGTTGTATGGCCTGAGAAAAAGTTGGACAAAAAATTGCGCGATGAAGTTTTAGACTGTATCGGAAATGATGGCGTCCGCCTGTTTTACAGTTTCCTGCTGTGTTGGAATTTTTATCTGACTTACGGGCAACAGGAAGCAGAAAACGAAAAAGGATACAAAGTAATCAAACTGGAAGAGCCTGTAAGATTCGATCCAAACACGCCGCCGCCGATGACTGCGGCGAAACAAAACGTCATTTCCTATGGCCGATATGCTTGGCAGACGTTTTATTCGGAGTGGGCTGGCGGTGGTATCAAAGACCTGCCATTTTGTTGTTGCATTACTGACGATCTTTGGTTGGTTTACAAAGAGTGGTGCAGGCAAAACGGCGAGCGAGAAATGGGCAAAACCAAGTTTCTGCAACATATTGCTGAAAAGATGCCGCGGGCGCGGCGCTGGTGGCGGACGAAAAATAAAGATGGCGACGTATCGTGTCAAAACTGGATTTTTAAGCCGGCTGGCTGGCAAGCGGCTGACGGATTGCCGGAAATGGATGCCCTGGGCAATGAGGTTTTACGATTCCGCAGCGCTGGTTGGAGGTATCGCAGCGGTGAAGAAGTTTGACGATTGAGTCTGACATATGTATGATATTTTCAAAACGCGTGCGGCAGAGTTGTCGGGCGCGTTTTGTAGTTTGGATTTTTGGTTGTGCCATAAATTTGTGCCATTGTGCCATGCGCTGTGCCATATTTTAAATCGCTGAAAGCCTTATGGGGCATGGCTTTGTGCCATTGTTCCATAAATTTCAGCGATTTTTGCTTTACGCGAGAAAAAATTTATAGGTTTTCAAAATATGACACGGTGTATATATACCGTGTCATATTTTTTTGTGGCTGGATAATTTTTTTTTCTTATGCGAGATTTTATAAAAAATTTATGGAACAATGGCACAAAGCCATGCCCCATAAGGCTTTCAGCGATTTAAAATATGGCACAGCGCATGGCACAATGGCACAGGTTTTTAAAATTTATGGCACAAGCCCATATTGTTATTGGCTTGCAAGTTTTCATCGTAAAAAATAATTTCATTTTGAATTTTTCTATTCAAATTTTGATATAATATCCCTTCAAAAATAAAGCCCTGCGGATTCCGACGGCGGCTAGGGATGGTCAGCGTGAAACAAAGACTGACTGGAAATGAAATTTGAACTTGAAACATTGTTGGAATGGTGGGCTGATTGGTCTGCCAAGCGAGAGGATAACGGCTTGGGCTTCGGTTGTAGCCGGTTCAATCGGTTGATGGCGTCGGGCGAGCTTCCGCCGCGTGATGATTTCCGGGCATTGTTGCCTTATGGCGTTGACGGAGATGGAATAGGGAGTTTGGTTGACCAAGCAATCTGCCGTCTTAATCCTAATCGCCGACAAGTAATTATGGTTGAATACCGGCGAATAGGTACTCAAGAAGCAAAAGCGAAGGCATTGGGAATTACGCGAAAGGCTTATGAGCGGCGGCTTTCAAATGCTAGGCTTAACTTGGTGGCGGATTTATCTGTTAAAAAGTTGTTAAAAGCCTATTGACCCTTTGGGGGAAATCTGTTTAAATTATGTCAAGCTGTGTTTTACTGTGTGAGCAGGAAACGCGGCTTTTTTATTTTCAGTCAAAAAAAGCGTGGCAAGGCCGTCTGATTTTTCAGACGGCCTTTTGCGTTTGGAAAGAATTTTATGGGTCGATTAAAACAAGTTGCTTCACGGCTCCGACCTGTTGAGCAAAACAGAATCGCCGTGAAGCAACCGCCAAAGACGGCGGAAAAACGTATGCGCGGTCGTAGCTGGATGAGCCTGCGCGAATCTGTGTTGATTCGTGACCAGTATCAGTGTAGGCAGTGCGGTTGTGTGGTGCTTCCAAAGAATGCCGAGTGTGATCACATCGTTCCGTTAGCGGATGGTGGCAGAGATGAAATGGAAAATCTGCAAACGCTTTGCAAAATCTGTCATGCCGAAAAATCCGCCGGCGAAAATCGTCGGCGCGGATTTGGTTGATAAGGGTGGGGGTGTCAAAAGTTCACAGGGCTTGCCCTCGGAAACCCCCCGCCCTCCCATGTGCAGAATTTTTTCTTCTGTGAAACTGTTAAAGCTACATTTTAACAGCTTGTTTAACATTGAATTTTTAGCATTTTATGCTACAAAAGTCGCCTTTAAAAAGCGGCTTTTTTTATTGGAATTTCACTATGGCAATGAACGAACAAAAGGAATTGTTTGCCAAAGCGAAATTGCGAGGGTTGTCGAACCGAGAGGCTGCGATTGCAGCGGGATATAGCGAAAAGACGGCCAGCGCAAGCGGCAGTCGTTTGGCAAAAGATGTTGATGTTTTGGCGGAAATCGAACGCCTGAAGCTCTTTCAGCCTCCTGAGCCGGTTACTGTTATCGAACCATCTCCGGCGGCGGGAGTTTCGGATGTGCAGCCGGTTCAGGCTGTGCCTGTTTCGGAAAAGCCTACGGAGGCATCGGAAAGTTTGGACAGGATTGCGTTGTCGGCGCGTGAGCGTGCTGTCGTTCGTGGCACTACGATTGAATTGGATGGCGTTTGCTATGACCAAACCGACCCGAAGGACCAGTTGATTTTGTGTTCTTTGGGGGTGATTTCTTTAAATCGGCAGCAGATTGATGCTGCCAAGGCGTTGTTGGGATATTTTCACGGCAAGGTTGCAGATCAGGGCAAAAAGGATGTCGAACGCGAACGCGCCCATGATGTTGCTGGCGGTAAGTTCAGCCCAATGAGGCCGCCTGAGCCGGTGCAGGGTAGATTATGTTGAAAAAAGCTTGGTCAACCGCTTGCCCTGATTGGAAAGAACGAATTATAGGCAGGAAAAGCCTGATTCCGTTTCCTCCGTTGTATCAGGAGCCTGCCGAAATGGCGTTGCGCATTTTCAAGCAGTTGCGCTTGGTGGATGTGCCTGGTGAGCCAATGATGGGCGAAGTCACGCGCGAATGGGTATATGACTTTGTTTCGGCTATTTTTGGCGCATACGACCCTAATTCCGGTGTACGGTTGATTCAGGAGTTTTTCTTGTTGATTAGCAAGAAAAACATGAAATCTACCTTGGCGGCCGGGGTAATGTTGACTGCGCTGATTCTGAATTGGCGGCGTGAAGCTGAATTTTTCATTATCGCCCCTACTGTTGAGGTCGCAAACAATAGCTTTAAGCCTGCGAAAGCGATGATACGGGCCGATGAAGAGCTTTCTGCCTTATTTCAGGTGCAAGACCATACGCGGACGATCACGCACCGAACCACTGGGGCAACGCTGAAGATTCTTGCCGCTGAAAGCGATACCGTTGCCGGTATCAAAGGCACCGGCGTTTTAATCGAGGAGGTTTGGCTGTTTGGAAAACGCTCAAAAGCGGCTGATATGTTTACCGAGGCTAAAGGTGGCTTGGCCAGTCGTCCGGAAGGCTTTGTGATTTACCTCTCGACGATGTCCGATGAGGCACCGGCAGGCGTATTCGCAGACTTACTCAAGCGAGCGCGTGAAGTCCGAGACGGTAAGCGTGTTGATAACCGTATGTTGCCGGTCTTGTATGAGTACCCGCAGGAGATGTTGGATAACGGAACGTACCGTCTGCCTGAAAACTTTTATGTCACGAACCCTAATATTGGAGCTTCGGTTTCAGAAGCTTACCTTATGGGTGAATTTGAAACGGCTAAAGCAGATGGCGAAATCGCGCTTCGTCGGTTTATGGCAAAGCATTTGAATGTGCAGATTGCCTTGTCGCTAACTGCTGATTATTGGCCCGGTGCTGAGTTTTGGGAGGATAGCGGGAAAAATCCCGAAATCGACTTGGATTGGATGCTTCAACACTGCGAGGTCATCGATATTGGCGTTGACGGCGGCGGATTGGATGACTTAATGGGTATTTCTGCCGTTGGCCGTCTGAAAGACAATCCACGGATGTGGGCGGCGTGGTTTCATGCTTGGGCGCATCCGTCGGTGTTGGAGCGGCGCAAGGAAATCGCGCCGGCGTTGTTGGATTTTGTCAAGCATGGCGATTTGACCATCGTCAACCGTATCGGCGATGACAGCGATGAGGTGGCTGGGCTTGTTGCTCGGGTTTATCAGAGCGGTTTGCTGGATAAATGCGGCCTTGACCCGCACGGGGTCGGTGCGATTTTAGACGCGATGTTGGAATATGGCGTTCCGGAAGATGCTGTGGTCGGGGTGTCGCAGGGCTGGAAGCTGGGCGCAGCGATTAAGACGGCGGAGCGCAAGCTGGCAGAGGGCTGTTTTATCCATAGCGGCAGCGCGATGATGAATTGGGTGGTTGGGAATGCCCGTGTCGAGCCGCGTGCCAATGGTATTTTGATTACCAAGCAGGCGAGCGGCTCGGCGAAAATCGACCCGCTGATGGCAATGTTTGATGCGGTGTCGCTTTTGTCGCTAAATCCGACTGCAAAAGGCGCATCGGTTTATGAAACACGCGGAATCAGAATGTTGTGAGATAGGATATGGCGAAAGAAAAGAAAGCCAAAAACAAAAGCCGCCCGCGTGCTGACTCGGGCGGCTTAGTTTTTGAGGGGTTGAATGACCCTGCGTTGTTGGAATTTATCCGTAGCGGTCAAATCGGCGGCGGTGTGGGTATTGATGGGCGAAAGGCTTTGTGCAATGCCGCGCTGTATCGGTGTGTCACGTTAATCAGCCAAAGTATCGGGATGTTGCCGCTGAATGTGCTGCATAACGATGACGGGCGTGAGACTGCTACGGAGCATCCTGTTTGGAAACTGCTGAAACGGCAGCCGAATAAGTTTCAGACGGCCTATGAGTTCAAGAGTTTGATGCAAAGCCATGTTTTGCAATATGGCAATGCCTATGCGCTGATTATCCGTTCACGGGGTCAGGTCATCCAGCTTGTGCCGATTCATCCGAAATCTGTACAGGTGAAGCAGCGTGATGATTGGAGCGTGCATTATGTGGTTACACGAAAAGACGGATGTTTGCTGGATTTTGAAGCGGAAGAGATATTGCACCTGCGAGATTTAACCGACGACGGCTTGGAGGGTATGAGCCGTGTGAAGTTGGCGAAGCGGGCGTTGGGTATTGCTTTTGATGCTGAGGACGCGGCAAGCCGTATTTTCTCGGAAGGTGTAATGGCTGGCGGTTATCTGGCAACAGATAAGGCGTTAAGCGATAAGGCGTACAACCAGCTTCAGGAATCATTACAGAATCGGTATAGCGGTAAGGAGAATGCCGGCCGTTTTATGATTTTGGAGGAAGGACTGAAGGCTGAGAAGTGGGGAAACACTGCTTCTGATGCTCAGCATATTGAAAACCGAAATCATCAAATCGAGGAAATTGCGCGGATGTTTGGTGTTCCGCGCCCGTTGCTGATGATGGATGACACGTCGTGGGGTAGTGGTATCAGTGAATTGGGGGTGTTTTTCCTGAAATACGGACTTCTGCCTTGGTTCACGATGTGGGAGCAGGCATTAACACGATCTCTGCTTACGCCTGCTGAGCAAGACCGCTTGATATTCAAGTTTAATGCCGGTGCGCTGTTGCGCGGCAGCTTGGAGAATCAGGCGGAATTTTTTGCCAAAGCTTTGGGTAGTGGCGGACACGGCGCATGGATGACGCAAAATGAAGTGCGTGAAATTTCCGACCTGCCAAAATCAACAGATAAGTCTGCCGATACTTTGAGGCAGGCGCAACAAGGAAAGAATTATGAGCCTGAAAAAACTGCCGCAGATTAGTGCGTTATCTGCTATGCCGAAATCGCTGTCTTTCGATATGCGCCCTGATGCGGCAAACCGTTGGGACAGCGGTGTCAAGGCGAAAACCGAAACCGACAATGTCATCACGATATACGACCAAATTGGCGAAAGCTTTTGGAGCGAGGGCGTGACGGCCAAGCGCGTTGCTGCTGCACTTCGCGCCATCGGCGATAAAGAGGTCATCGTCAATATCAACAGTCCAGGCGGGGACTACTTCGAGGGTATCTCAATCTACAACCTGTTGGCGCAACATCCGGCAAAGGTAACGGTTCAGATTGTCGGCCTTGCCGCCTCTGCCGCCTCTGTGATTGCGATGGCCGGTGATGAGATTCTGATGGGTGACGGTTCGTTTTTGATGATACATAACGCGTGGAGTCTTGCTATTGGCAACCGACACGATTTGGCAAGCAGTATTGATACGTTGTCGCAGATTGATGATGCTATGGCTGATTTATATGCCGCGCGTTCCAAGCTGTCGAAAGCGGAAATCGTCGGCATGATGGATCGTGAAAGCTGGATTGGGAAATCAAAAGCACTTGAAGATGGTTTTGCTGACGGCGAAATCGATGTGAAGGAAATCGAACAGTCCGGCGACAGTGAGCAGAAGAAGGCGATGGCTTTGATTGAGTCAAGCCTTGCTCAACAGGGATACAGTCGCGCCCAAAGACGTGATGTGTTCAACAATTTATTTCACGGCACGCCACGCGCTGCCGAACCTGCTGTCAAGCCGTGCGCTGGCGGCGATATGAAAACGGCGGAAGCCTTGCAAAATTTAATTCAGACCATGAAAGGTTAAGTATGAAAAAATCAATGATTGTCCGCGGCTTGGTTGCCGCCTTTGCCGATGCCGGCAATACTGCGCCCGATGTTGGCGCGTTGCTCGCAGAATTGAACAATTCCTTTGCTGCATTTAAAGACAGCAAAGAAAAAGAAATTGCTGCGTTGCAGCAAGGCAGTGAAGAAGCTAAAGCAGCCGCCGCCAAAGCCGATGCTGAGATGGCCGGTTTGCGCGCTTCTATCGACGACCTTGCCGTACAGATGGCCGCCGCTCAAATGAACGGCGGTGCCGGTAAGTTGGATAAGGAAGCGCAGGCGGCGGTTGACGCGACTGTGTCGTTCATGAAGTCCGGTGAAGTCCGCGCTGATTTGAAGAAATCTGATGATTCCAACGGCGGCTATTTGGTGCCGAAAGAATGGGATCGCACCATTACCGATAAGCTGCGTGCCGTATCGCCACTGCGTAAGCTGTTTAAGGTTCAGCCGACATCGAAGCCGAAATTCAGCAAACTGTACAATATGCACGGTGCTGGTAGTGGCTGGGTGGGTGAAGAAGATGCCCGCACTAAAACTAATACGCCTACTTTCAAATCTTTGGATTTTGAAACAGGCGAGATTTATGCGAATCCGGCTGCTACTCAGCAAATGTTGGACGACGCCGAAATCAATTTGGAAACCTTCCTTGCAGACGAAGTGAAAACTGAATTTTCTGTTTCCGAAAACAAAGCCTTTATCAGCGGTGACGGTCAGAACGGTAAGCCGACCGGCTTGTTGACCTATGCCGAAGGCGGCACCAATGCAACCAAGCATCCATTGGGCGCGATCAAGGTTGTCAAGACCGGCTTCGAGACGGAGCTTTCTGCGGATTCCATCATTGACTTGGTTTATTCGCTGCCTGCCGAATACTCGCAAGGCGCGGGCTTTATGATGAACCGCAACACGCTTGCCGCCGTCCGCAAACTGAAAGACGGTCAGAACAATTACCTCTGGCAGCCTAGCTATCAGCAAGACCAGCCGTCCACTTTGTGCGGCTATCCGGTTTATGAGGTTGCCGATATGCCTGATGTTGCCGTTAATGCGCTGTGTATCGCTTTCGGCGATTTCAAACGCGCGTATATGATTCTTGACCGCAAGGGTGTGAGCATTCTGCGTGACCCATATACGAATAAGCCGTTCGTTCAGTTCTATACCACTAAACGCGTTGGCGGCGGTGTAGATAATCCGGAAGCCTGCGTGTTGCTGAAAGTAGCGGCTTAATTTGAACAGGCCGTCTGAAAGCGAGCTTCCGCCTGTATGGGTAGCGGCGTTTTAGTTTTCAGGCGGCGTTTTTATTTGAAAAGGAAATGTGATGGCAAAGTTTATTAAATCTTTTTATGGTGTGCCGAACGGTGAGATTTATCCTGTCCGCTACAATGTCGGCGATGAGATTCCGGAAGAATTTTTGGAAGTGGCCGAAAAATTGGGTGCTGTCGAAGTAAGTGGTAAAGGCGGTAAAAAACAACGCAGAGATTCCGGTGATGGTCAAGGTGATGACGGCCAAAAAGATAAAACGGAATAGCGATGATTACGTTGGAATTGGTCAAGCTTCATCTTCGTATTGATGGTGAAGATGAAGATGATCTGCTTCGCCTTTATTTAGATGCGGCCACGGCTGACTGTATTGCATATCTGAACCGTCCTTTGTATCGAGATACTGCGGCGGCGAAGGAAGCTGAGGAAAACGGCGAAACGAATGGGGTGGTGCTTAATCCAGCTATTCAGAATGCCGTCCTGATGACTGTCGGCTATTTGTACTCCGTCCGAGAGGATAGTCCTGCCGGATTGCCACGCGCGGCTCGGAGGTTGTTGGAGCCGTATCGAAATTTGCCCGGTGTGTAGCCGGATCCCCTGACGGTTAAGCGTAAACCGTGCCGCCAAAAAACGCTCTTCTGCTTTTTATTCTGATTAGGGATTAATACGGCGTTTCCCGACTTCTTCGAGTGCAGCTAAGGCTTACGGCTGCCGTGTTTGAGTGTGAGCCAAGATAAAAAACCGTCCGAACGGCAGATTTCGGGCGGTTTTTTGATTTTACACATTACATATTATGGAAACTTCAAATAAGAAAGCGGTTTTGGCGTATATCCGAAACAATCCGGGTTGCACGGCGACGGCTGTTGCCAATGAGGTGTTTGGCAAATGGCGTTGGAGCGGCTGGATTTTTGCTCGAAATGATATTGGCGCGCTTTGCGACGAGGGTTTGGTCGGTGAGCGTTTTTTCCGTGGTATCTCTACGTTTTATCCGGTTGAGAAAAAAGAGGCCGTCTGAAATTCAGACGGCCTGTACGGGGCTTACCAGCCGTTTGCCGCATCCGAAATCGTGCAGTGCAGGCGGTTCAGTTCGAGTATGGCCTGTTTGAAGTCGTAGTCGGAAAGGCTTTGGTTTTCCTCGTCGTGGATGAAATTATTCCAAACCTCGTTCAATACCCGCGTCAGGTGGGCGGTTTGCATGAGTGCGTCGCATTTGATCCGTTGCGCCCATTCGTTTTTGCGGTCGGTGGCTTCGCCGTAATACAGCAGCAGGCTGGCGATGTCGGATTCGTAGCGTTGCGCCAGTTCGTCGCGCTGGCGGCGGTCGCGCTTCTCGTCATACATTGGGGCGGCGGGCGCGGCGTTTGCGGGTGCGGGGCGCGGTTTTTTCTCCGCCGCGTCCGGCAGGGTGGGCAGGTTTTCGGCGGGGCGGTCGAAGCTGTAGCGTTCTTCCTTAATCCGTCTTAGGATTTCGGGGTGTTTTTCCAAGATGTATTTGGGTAAATCTTTGATGAGTTTTTGTATCAGCGATGAGAGTTGGTAAAAGTCTAAATCATGGAGGCGGTTTCCGACCATGCCTCTGATTTTCGCGTCCCAACTGCCGTAGGTATCGACGAAGGAGCTGGTCGATGCGGCTTGAAGCGCGTTCAGGATGCTGTGCATTTCTGCCCGGGTTGCCAAAATATCGGCATTTGCCGGCGCGGGGAGCTTGATGGTTTGTTTTGGCTGGTTGAAGTGGTTGTTGAGTACGCGGAAGCATTCGCGTTGGTAAGTGAGCAGGCGTTCGCGGATTTCGGGTTTAACGCGCTTTGCGTCCACGCCGAAAAGCCAGCCGTTGAGGTAGTCGATGGGTAGGCAAGCGGTTTTTTGTTTGCCTCCGTTTGAAGGTGTGTCCATCATGGACATAGCTGTATTCAGAATAGCGTTTCGCTGGATGCGTTTTAACTGTGCCTCCCATTGCAGTCCGATATTTTCGCATATCGGCTTCATGGCGACGTAGTGTTGGTTGTTTTGAGAAAAAACAGATACGGTTTGGCCGTGGAAAGAGATGTTTTGAACTTGGTTCATTTGAAGTTTCCTTGTTTTGATTTCGAAGTTTTGCCCAAGTTGGGCGGCCGCGAGGTTCGAAAACCTAAACAAGAAAGGCCGTGATTATTCCCTGCCGAAGCAGGTCTTGTATTCTCAGCCCTCGCGGCCATAGGAAACTTCGGTGGTATCAAAACAAACAAAAGGAAACCAAAGAATCGAATGGACGTAAAAAATTCACGCTGACGGGGTGAATGCCGCTTGTTTTGAGGTTTTCGACGCCTCGTGAATCGGAATGTAAAGCAGAAAGAAAATGCTTGTCAAGAGAAATATAATTTGGCATGATGAAATTTGATTAAATCAAGCAAGGAAATGTAAAGATGAAACGCTTTGCAGCTTTGGTAGTTGGTTGTTTGATATCTGCTGCTACGGTTGCGCAACCATTGGTGGACGGTATCGGTTTTCTGAAGATTGGTGATTCCGAGCAGTACGTCAAACAAATGATTGCCAAGAAACAGGGTAAGAAACCGAGGCTTTTGAAAGGAGATGACCTTTATCCGTCGTCTTACAGATGGGTGTATGAAGATTTGGCTTTGACCGAAGATTTTACCGCTCCAGAAATATTGATGAAGTTTCATCAAGGCAGGTTGTACTACATAGCAGTACATTATACGCTTGATGCGTATGACCTTGGAGATATGGGTGGTGTTGCAAGGGCTGTTGAAGATAGGAATGAGGCTTTCCATATTGCTAAGGCTTTGACGGATAAGTACGGTATTGAATCTGTCGAGGAAGAAGCGATAAACAGCTCAAGTTGCATTCATGTAAAAGAGGCGAAGAGATTTATCATTTTATTACCCTCCATAGAGGGCGTGAATGCGGGCATATTCAAAAACTTTTTAGATGATTTGTCAGGAAATCCGTTAAGTGGGAGCAATCTATATTTGTATGATCGAAGAAGATGCCCTGATAATGAAATATACATTATGGTTTATGACAGCAATGTATCCGATGAAGTGGAGAAAATAGAGAATAGGCTTCAGGACGAGAAAAAGGAAAAAGAAGAGGCCGAAAAGCGGGCGATTGAGGAGGAGGAGCGTTTGCAGTGGGAAGAAAGTATTAAGAAGATTTAAGGTTAAACAGGCCGTCTGAACATACAGACGGCCTTTTTGTTTGGAGCAGGTATGAATGCTGGGCAGTTGCGTCACCGTGTGGAGATTCTCCAACGGGTGAAAGAAAAGGACAAGTCGGGTGCGACGGTGTCTGTTTGGCGGCCGTTGGCTAAATTGTGGGCTGATGTGCGCCATGTGTCCGGTTCGGAGACGATGCGGAATGATGTGTTGACGGCTTCGGTACGCGCTTCTGTGCGGATTCGCTGGCGAACGGGTATTTCTGCTGATATGCGCGTCAAGACGGAGAATGGGATTTATGTGATTCGCGCGGTCATTCCTGATTTGCGCCGGCGTGAATTTTTGGATTTGACGTGTGAGAGCCTGCCTGATGAAAGTGGAAATTGATGCGGATTTTTCCGATGCGATTGCGCGGTTTGACAGTTTGCCGGAAGCAGTAGGCGAGAAACTGCGCTGGGCGGCGTTTAAAGGCGTGGAATTGTTGCGTGATGAGGTCAAGATTCAGGCTCCTCGTAGTGAGAAACGCCATTATTTTTACAGTAAGGGCAGTCGAAATGCGGATGGCAGTAAAAAGCGTTATGTTTTTGAGCCGGGCGATTTAAGCGGCTCAGTTTTTGCTTTTTACGATAAGTCGGCATCGGTTGACGGCCGCCGCGCTGTGTATCAGGTCGGCTGGCGTGCTAGAGAGGGTAGCAACAGCCGTTATGGTGGGGATTCGCTGAAGGCTGTCCCTTATGGCTATATGGTGCATAACGGTGTAAAGCGTAAAAACGGCAAGTCTATCGCCGGTCGTCCGTTTGTATCGATTGCGTTGCAGGTCCAAGAAGAAAAGATGGAAGCGGCGATGTTGAATGCGGTTTTGGAGGTGGTCAATGGACAGCTTGCTGATTAGGGCCATCAATCAGGCTGTGCCTGATGTTGATGTGTACCATGACTTCGCGCCGGAAGAAGCTGAATTTCCGTTGGTGATTGTGCAGCGCGTTGGCGGCGCAGGTAATTTGTTTATCGACCCGCTGGAGGAAGACGGCTATCAGGTGCGGTTTTCTGTTTCGGTGTGGGATGTTGACAGGCTGGGTGCGGTTGCGAAGAGTATTGAGATTGAAAAGTCGGTCTTGTCTTCGCTTGAGGCTTATGCTGTGTCGGCGGCTGAGTCGGTTGTTTTGGATGATGACCGGCGCGGTATGGTTCAAGATTTTGTGATTACCGCTTAGGTTGCGGTTTGACGGCGGCTGTCTGTTTCAGACGGCCTTTTTATTTGGTATTTTTTGAGGTTTTATTATGGCTGTTACTTTGGCAAATGGCTCGATTGTGCAGATTGCAACTGGGCTGGCAGCAGAGAAGAAAATCACGGCAATTTCCAATGCGGAAGAGGCTGTGGCGACTTGTGCTGCGCATGGTTTGGTGAATGGCGACTATGTTGCCATCGTTTCGGGTTGGGGCGGTTTGAATGAGCGCGTGTTCCGTGTGACAAGCGTTGATGCAAACAGTTTCAAGCTCGATGGTATTGATACGCGCGATTTGAATAAATATCCTGCCGGCTCGGGCGCAGGCTCTTGCCAAAAGGTTATCTCTTGGCAACAAATTACGCAGATTATGGAGCTGTCGTCTGAGGGCGGTGAGCAGCAATTTTACGAGTACGGCTTCTTGGAAGAAGACGTCGACCGTAAGATTCCGACAACTCAGTCTGCCAGTTCGATGACTTTCAAAATTGCCGACGACCCGAACTTGCCAGGCTATAAGGCTGCGAAAGCGGCAAGCGACAGCGGCAAGCTGACTCCGTTGCGCATTGTGCTGAAGAATAAATCCGTGGTCGTTTACAACGGCTATGTGAGCATGAGCGCTATGCCGACTGTGGTGCGTAACGAAATCATGACGGCGAATATGACGTATTCGCTGGCAGGTTTGTTTAACCGCTACTTTTGATTTTATGGTTTCTTTCTCTTTGGGTTGAGTGTTTGCCGTCCGTTTTCGGACGGCTTTTTTTATAGGAAAAAAGTAATGTCTAAATTGAAATTGGCTCATGCCGCTACGTTTAAAACTGAAGTAAAAATCCCTGTTCCTGCCGGCGAGTATTTGGCTGTTGAGTTTGAGTTTGTGTGGAAAAACCGCCCTGCGTTGGTGGAATTGGGCGACAAACTCAAAGACAGTTCTGTCAGCGATTCTGAAATTGTTTTGGACATCGTCAAGTCTTGGGGCTTCGATGATGAGCTGAATGCTGAGAATATTTCTTACCTGTTGAACGAATATCCCCAGTCCGGCGTGGCAATTATTGATGCCTATTATTTGGCCTATGACGGTGCACGCGAAAAAAACTAATTGCCGCCGTCCGTGCGATGTTTTCGGACGATGAGAAGACGGTATCTGCGTTGAGCCTTTTCGGGTTTGACGATTCCGATGTCTTGTCTGATGAGGTGGAAGTGTGGCCGAACAATTGGGAGGCGGTGCAGTTGTTTTTGGCGGTATCCGGGCAGTGGCGAGTCAACATGGCGGGAGCCTACGCGTTAGATTACAACGCCGTTGATGTTGCCATGGATATGATGGGTATCAAAAAACGCCGCCGAAAAAAGTTGTTTGGTTTTTTGCGCGTGATGGAACGCGAGGCTTTGTCGATAATGGGTGAAAAGAAGGATGGCTGAAAATACGATTAAGGCTGGGTTGGATGTCACCGAAATTGAGTATGGTGCGAAGAAGGCAGGAGTCGCGCTGCGCAATATCGGCAAGGCGGCGAAGGAAGCCGGTAAGGAATCGGCGGCAGGCGCGGCGGCGGTAGCGGCCGGGTATGATAAGGCTGGCAAAGAGGCCGAACGGCTGACCAAGAAGCAGGAGCGTGCGACTCAGTCGATTATTAATTCTGTGCAGCGCGAAATCGCAGTGCGTGAAGCCGGTGGCCGTGGTACGGCTGCTTATTATGAGACGTTGGCGCGGCAACGCGGCGCGGATGTGGCCAAAATCCGTGAGGTGACGAAATCTCTGAAGCAGCAGGAGAATCAGCTTAAGCTGAACAATATTACTGTTGGCCAATACAACAGCGCAATGCGTATGGTTCCGGCGCAATTCACGGATATTATTACGCAGTTGGCCGGCGGTCAGAATCCGTTTATGGTCGCTTTGCAACAAGGCGGTCAGCTCCGTGATTCGTTCGGCGGCTTCGGCAATATGTTCAAGGGATTGGCGGCAAGCATCAATCCTGCGACGGTGGCTCTTGGCGGATTGATTGCCGGATTGGGGGCTGTCGGTAAGGCGTATTACGACGGATCGGAGGAATCGCAACGGTTTTCTGCGGCTGTTATTCTTGCCGGTGGTAGCGCCGGCGCATCGGCCGGTAAGCTGCTGTCGGTTGCCGATTCTGTCGGTAATGCGACGGGCGGATGGTCTGAGGCTCGCTCGGCGATATTGGCTTTTGTGGAGAGCGGCTCGGTAGCGGCTGAAAACTATGGTCGGTTTGCTGAGTCTGTGGTCTTGCAGTCTAAGGCTACGGGCAAGAGCGTGGAGGATTTGGCGCGCGTCTATGAGGAAATCGCAGACGATCCGTTGAAGGCCGTCGTCAAGTTTTCGCGCGTGTACCAAACGCTGAATGCAGATGTCTATGAGCAGGCGCGGGCTTTGATTGAGCAAGGCAGACAGCAGGAAGCTGTGGCTTTGGTGCAGAGTAAGTTCTCGGACGAATCTCAGAAGATGTCTGAGCGTGTTTTGGAGAATCTGGGCGCGATTGAGCGCGGCTGGAATGCGGTTAAGAAGGCAGCTTCGGAAGCCTGGGAGGATATGAAGTCCATCGGGCGGGAGGCTACGCTGGAAAGCCGGTTGGCTGAAAAGCGGCTGTTTCTGCAGCAAATTCCTGAAAATCCGTACACGCAGCCGCAGGTTGACGCGGCGAAGCGCGAAATTGATTTGTTGGAAAAGCAAATCAAGATGCGTGATGAGGCGCAGAAGCAGGCCGCCGCTATCCGAAAGGAGCAGGCTGATTCGGTCAGTGCTGCCGCTAATTTCGACCGTCTGAGAGACCAGACTCAGAGTAAGGCTGAGAGATTTGCGCGCGAAGAACAGTTCTGGCAGGAAGAGCTTAATAAACTTAGGAAGCATGGCAGTAAGCAACAGATTGCCGATGCGGAAAAGTACCTTGCTCAGTTGCGTCAGCAGCACAAAGCAGAATTGGCGGCTGAAAAGGCGCGTGAGGCTAAGAAATCATCGAGGTCGTCCGGGGATAAAAATTTATTTCCGACTACTTCTGCCGGTCTGCGTTTAAAGCCCGGTGCTGAGGCAGGTGGTCGTGCGTTTGGCGGTACTTATGCTGCGATGCACGCGATGCAGCAGTTTTTGGGCAATAAACTGGTTCGATTTGGTGCGGTAAACGACAAATACCATATTGGGAAAAATAGTTTTCACAATAAGGGTTTGGCATTTGACATGACTCCTAATCTGTCTTTGAAGAGTGAAGACAAGGCGAAGGTTGCGCGGCAGATTAAGCAATACTTTGAGTCTTTGGGCTTCAAAGACGGCAAAGACTTTAATGTGAAATTTGAAGTCGGCGGGCAGGTCAACAAGAATGGCACGAAATCGACGGCTGACCATTGGCATTTTAATTGGCGGTCTCAAGAGGCGGCGGCACGTTTTGCCGGCGGTGTTGGCGGCCAAGCTAAGGCGATGGCCCGCTCCGGTTTGTTTGCTGAGGCGAGAGAGCGTAAGCCTGAGCTGACCGGCTATCAGAAATGGGAGCAGGAGTTCGGGAAACGCCAGCTCGCTGCGAGTGCTGAGCTGTCGTTGTCTGCTGCGAATCTGAATAAAACCTACGCGGAACAGTTGCGGTTGCTGTCTGACCCAACCTTTGAGAAATGGTCGGCCTCTGAGCGTCAGGCGGCTATGGATTCGGCGGTCAAGGCTGACAATCAGGCTCAGTTGACGAAAGATGCGAAGAAATACGCGGATGCGCTGCGCGAACTTGAGACGGCAGGGCAGCGTGATTTCGACGACCAGTTGTTTGAGTTGTCGTTGCTGGGTAAGTCGCGTGAGGAGGTTGAGCGGCTGACTGCTGCGCGGAAGTACGACAAGCTGATTGCTGAGGCTATTGCTTCGGGTGCTAGTGCTGATGTCATTAAGAGGTTGCAGACTGCCAAGCTTGATAATGACGGCCGCCTGCAAGAGCGGTTGCGCTTGGAGAAAGAAACCAAGGATGCGTTTGATAACAATTGGCTGGCGGGTATTTCGGACGGCATGCGGAATTATTCGGATTCGTTCAAGTCGATGCGCGAAAGTATGTCTGATGCTGTGTCGGGGTCGCTCGGTAAGATGTCTGATGCGTTAGCTGATTTCGTGGCAACGGGCAAGGCTGATTTTCGCAGTTTGGCTGTGTCTATCCTGCAAGATTTGTCGAAGATGCTGATTAAGATGGCGTTGTTCAACGCGATGAAGGCGGCGATGAGTGCTTGGGGTGGTGGCGGATTCAAAGACGGCGGTGTTGTGCAGCAATTCTCCAACGGCGGTGCTGTTTGGGGGGCTGGTACGGCGACGAGCGACAGTATCCCTGCGTTGCTGTCTAATGGCGAGTTCGTTATTAATGCGGCTTCGACCCGCCGTCATCGTGCTTTGTTGGAGGCTATCAATAAAAACCGCTACGCTTCGGGCGGAGTGGTCGGCGTTGCGCCGCAGGTCGCTGCTTTGGGCGGCGGTACGGGTGGCATGACGGTAAACATTACGATTAATCGTGATGGGTCTTCTGATTCGTCGGTTGATGGTGATGTTGAGATGGCGAAGCAACTGGGCGCGGCTCTGCCTGCGATGATTGAAAATTGGTATGTCAATAATGTGGCACGGGTCGGCGGTCGTTATCACAGCAGCCGTTGATTCGGTCTAAGAGGTTTTATGGCTAAGGTTTTTAAGTGGCAGGTTACGTCGGAAAGTACGGCGAAACACTCGTTTAATGTTCGGACGGTCAAGTTTGGCAATGGGTATGAGCAGCGGCAGAAATTGACGCTGAAACCAAAAATGCAGACTTGGCAGATTCGTATTGCGGGTAAAAAGCCTTTGATTAGCGAAATCAAAGGCTTTTTTGATTCGTGTGGCGGGGTGGAGCCGTTTTACTGGACGCCGCCCGGTAGTGAGCGTTTGTTGGTCAAGGTTGTCGAGTACACGGAAACTCCGAAGGGCGGCAAGGTGTATGAGCTGTCGGCGGAATTTGAAGAGGTGATGGCATGAATGCGCGAATGAAGGCGATGTCGGGAACGATGCTCAAGGCGTTGTCGGCTACGCAGCAGGATGCGTTGGTTGAGATGTGGGAGGTGGATTTCCGCGCTTTGGGCGGGGAAGTTTTCCGTTTCTGCAATCAGGTAAACGAACTGAATCAGGCAGTCGTTTGGAAGGGGCAGGAATATACGCCATGCCCTATTTCTGCCGAAGGCTTTGAAACGACTTCGCAGGGGGCGGGCAACCGTCCGACGCTGACGGTTTCAAACCTGCTCGGGTTTGTGACCGGCGCGGCTGACCAGTATAACCAATTGGTCGGGGTGGATGTCGTCCGTCGTCTGACGTATGCGAAGTTTTTGGATGCGGCGAACTTTAAAGACGGCAATCCGACCGCCGATCCGAATCAGGAAATTATCGGGAAGTACGTCATTGAGCAGATGACGAGTCTGACGGCGGAATGGGCGGTCTTTGAACTTGCTGCGCCGTCTGAATCGGACGGCTCGGTCATCCCGTCGCGTATTATGATGGCGAATACCTGTATTTGGCAGTATCGCGGCGAGGGCTGCGGTTATGCGGGTCGTGCGGTTGCCGACCGTTTGGATATGCCGACGGATGATATTAAAAAGGATGCTTGCAGTGGGACCTTGACGGGCTGTCGGGCGCGGTTTGGTGCGACGGCTGTGTTGCCGTTTGGCGGGTTTCCGAGTGCGGATAAGGTGGGTGGGGCATGATTGAGATTTCGGACGAAATACAAGATTTGATTTTTTGGTTTGCTGACGGGTACGCGCCGCAGGAAATGTGTGGTGCGATTGCGGATATTCATGATAAGGGTCGGCGTTTTTTTGCCATAGACAATATTGCCGAAAACCCAGAAGAAACTTTTGAGATGAATCCGAAAGGTTGGCAGGCGTTGGCGGCAGACGGCGAAATCGTCGCGGTTGTCCACTCTCATCCAAACGGTGAGCCGTTCTTATCGGGAGCTGACCGTCAGATGCAGATTCAGACGGGTTTGCCGTGGATTTTGGCAGTTGGCGGTCGTCTAAAGCAGTTCCGCTGTTGTCCGCATTTGCGTGGCCGTGTGTTTGAGTACGGCAAGGCTGATTGCGGGGCATTGATTCGTGATGCGTTTATGTTGATGGGGATTGATTTGCCCGATCACACGCGCGGCGATATTGATGATGATGCTGAGCATGAGTATTTGCGCAAACATTTCGAGCGTGTCGGGTTTGTCCGTGTTTCAGACGGCCTTCGCGGCGGGGATGTGATTTTGACCAGTTATGGCGGTCATGCGAACCACGCGGCTTTGTATTTGGGCGATGGGCAAATCTTGCATCATGCTTATAACCAGTTGAGCCGGCGAGAGCCGTTTAATCAGTGGTGGTCTGAGCGTGTGCATAGCGTTTGGCGACTCCATGAATTTGAGCCTGAAATGTTGCAGGCGGTCGAAAATGATTTGCTGCATTCGGTGGATTTATGATTACGGTGTGTTTGTACGGCGGTTTGCGCGAATGCGGCCGCCGTTTTGATTTGCAGGTTGCCAGCCCTGCTGAGGCGGTTCACGCGCTGACGGTGCAGATTCCAGCGTTGCGGCAAAAGCTGCGGCAGGGGTTTTATCAGGTGCGTTTCGGTCGGCGCGATTGGTCTGAGGGCGAATTGAAAAGCGGATTCGGTCAGCCTGCCGAGGGTGTGCTGCATATTGTGCCGCGCGTTCAAGGCGCGGGCAAAAACGGCGGAATCATTCAGACGGTTTTAGGCGCGGCGCTGATTGTTGTCGGTGCGCTGACGAGTTGGTCGGGCGGTGCGAGCCTTGTTGTGGCGGGTGTCGGTATGGTTGCTGGCGGCGTGGCTCAAATGCTGACTAAGCCGCCGAAATTTGAACAGGGAAAAGGCGTTGAAAGCAGCCGGAACAGCTCGTTCTCGAATCTGAGCAATACGGCGGCTCAAGGGCAGTCGATGCCGCTTGCCTATGGCCGTATTTATTGCGGCAGCCGCGTGGTGTCGCAGGGTATCGAATCTCGGCGGATTGAGGGCAACAGTACGGCGGCAAACGGCAACAGCGTCGTCCGTATGGTTTTTGATGCGGCGAAAATTAAAAATCCTAATGGCAATTCCGACCCGATGGCGGTGGATTTGACTTTGGGCATGAAGAAAACTTTTGTGACTGGCGTTGCGGCAACGGCGCCGAACGGTCAGAAATATAACACTGATTTTGAAAACGACTCCGTCCGCGCGATGAATTACGAGGCGGTTTATACGGTAGATTGAGGATTTTGGAATGGGCGGTAAATCAGGTGGCGGCGCATCTACGCCGTATGAAGCTCCGAATACGTTGAATTCGGCGCAGTCTTTGCGGATTATCGATGCGATTTGTGAAGGCGAAATCAGGGGTTTCGCCAATGGCAACGATAAGCCGTGGAAGTCTGTCTATTTTGATGATACGCCCGTTCAGAATCCTGACGGGTCTTTTAATTTTAAGGGCGTGGTCGGCTTCTTTCAGCGCGGTACGCCCGATCAAACTTATATTCCGGGCTTTGATGCTTCGGAGCGTGCCGTGCCTGTGTCGGTCGAGGTCAAAAACCGCGCGCAGGTGGTGCGGGCGGTGTCTGATGAGTTGGTCAGCCGCCTGCGGGTAACGGTCGGTGTCGAGCGAAATTACCGCGTCGAAGAAAATGGCGATACGAATCCGGCTCAAACGGCTATGGTTGTCGAAGTTATTGACAATAAGGGTGTTTATGCGTCTAAGACGGTTGAATTTACTGAAAAATCAAGCGGTATATATTATCAGGATGTGTTGTTTGAAAATTTGCCGTCTGCACCGTTCAATATCCGTGTATCCCGGGCTACGCCTGATAGTAATACTGACAAGGTAGTCAATAAAACGTATTTCGCCAGCTATGTCGAGATTATCGATGCGAAATTGAGTTATCCGCATACGGCTTTGGCGGCGTTGGCGATGGATTCCGACCAGTTTGGCAGCAATAACCCGCGCCGAAATTATCTGATTGACGGGATGTTGGTCAATGTCCCGTCTAATTACGACCCTGATAAACGGACTTATTCGGGTACGGTTTGGGACGGCTCGTTTAAAAAGGCTTGGACTAACAACCCGGCTTGGGTTTTTTATGATGTGTTGACGCAGCCGCGTTATTCCACGTTGGCACGTCGTCTGAAATCTGCTGATATTGATAAATGGACGCTGTATCAGATCGGCAAATACTGCGATGAGTTGGTCGATGACGGCTTCGGCGGCAAGGAGCCGCGTTTTGTTTGTAATGCCTATATTACCAATCGGCGTCAGGCGGGTGAGTTCCTGCTGGATTTGGCGAGCGTGTTCCGCGGGCTGCCTGTTTGGGATGGCAGCCGTTTTTCTTTGGTGATGGACGCGGATTCCGACCCGGTTGCCATTTACAACAACAGCAATGTCAAAGACGGGCTGTTTGCGTATTCGGGCGTTCCGTACAAGTCGATTACGACGGCGGTCATCGTGCAGTATGTGGACAAATACGACGGGTACCGAACGAAAACGGAATACGTCGAAGACCAGCAGGCAATCAAGCGTTATGGTCTGAATATCAAGCAAATCACGGCGTTTGGCTGCGATTCTCGCGGTCAGGCAGCGCGATACGGCGCGTGGATGCTGGAAACGGAGTTGCGGCAACAGTCGGCAATCAAGTTTACCGTCGGTCGTGAGGGTTTGCGCCATTTGCCGTATGACGTTGTTCAAATCATGGACAACGATTATGCGGGCGCGGAAGTGTCTGGGCGTTTGGTTGCTGTTTCGGGCTTGTCGGTAACGCTTGACCGCGATGTCGAAGATGCGGTCGGTAAGCAGTTGTCTGTCGAGACGGCGGTGGGTATCAAGTCGCTGAAAGTGATGGCGCAGCCTGAGAAAAACCGCTTGGAGCTTGCTGAGGTTGTCGATTCGGCGGCTGGCGGCGTTTGGGTATTAATTGGACGCGTCAAACCACGCCTGTATCGGGTTATCGGGACGAAAGAAAACGCCGCCGACGGTACTTTTGAGGTTTCGGGTATTTTGCACGACCCGAAAAAATACGCCGCGGTCGATAACCGCGCGCGGTTTGATACAGATGTTACGACGCTTCACGGAGCCGTCCCGAAACTGTCTTTGCCTGATGTGAAGTCGGACGGAGATAAGTTGTTAATTTCGTGGGATAACTTAACTGCTGACGGCGGCGTTTTATCTTATGATATTAAGATTTACCGCAATAATAAGCTGTACCGTCATATTCCTGATGCTCAGACGGCTGATCTTTCGCTGCAAAACCTGCCAAATGGTCAGTATCGCGCGGAAATTCGCGGGCGGAATGCGCGCGGGGTGTTGTCTTCTCCGATTGAGAAAGGTTGGAGTGTTGATTACACGGTAAGCGGTGTTCGGACAACGGCGAAGATGAACGCGGTGCAGCTTGATTGGTATCTGCCCGATACGGTCATGAAGAATGTGTCGTCTGAAATTTGGTATGCGCGGGAAAATAATTTTGAAGTCGCAACAAAATTGGCGACGGTTGCGTATCCGCAAACGACCTACACGCTTGCAGGTGTTTCGGTAACGGACGCTTTTTATTTTTGGGTGCGTATTGTCGATAATGCCGGTAATGCGGGGGAGTTTTCCGCCGCTGTGGCGGGTCGTTCCGACCCCGACCCTGCTCCGATTTTGGCGCAGATGCGTGGTCGCATCACTCAAGACGAGCTGTCGCGTGATTTGTTTGCTTTGGTCAATCAGCCTAAAGGTTTGGGCGAGGCAGACCGTCGGGCAATTTCCGAGCAGGTCAAGCAGGAAGTCAAGGCGCTGAAAATTGACACGGCCGTTGTAACCGAAGTTAAAAAGGTCGTCAGTGACTTGGAAGGCAATATGAAGAGCCTGTATTCGTTGCAGACTCAGGCATTCGGCAACGGACGACGGGCGATTTCCGGTATTGCGGTAGGTGCGGACAGCAAGACTGCCGAAGGTCATATCATGATGATGGCCGATAAGGTTATGTTTGTCGATCCGAACAGCAATCAGATCGTGCCTGCGATGGTTGTGGATGTGAAAAACGGACGGTCAACGCTTGGTCTGAATGGCGATTTGATTGCAGACGGTACGATTCACGGTCGGCATATTGCGGCAAGTCAGACGATTCAATCGCCGACGATTGTTGCGGGTACGTTGCGGATGGGGACGTTCAGCGTCAATCCGAATGGAGATTTTCAATCGTCTTCTGCGGCAGGTGGCGGGAGTGTGGTAATGAACCAGCATGGTTTTGTTGCCCGCGATTCGTCAGGCGGATTGCGGATTTTGTTGGGCTATCGCCCGGGATTGTGGTAATGGATTACGGACTTTTTTGTTTTGACAGCGATGGGCGGCAAATTGATTTGAATCTGGAATCTTCGTTGGTTGTTGAAGGTGTTTTGTATCTTGGCAATTCTGAGACGGGCATGGTTCCGATTGATATGCTGTTCCCTCGTCGTCATTTTTTTAAGGGTATTTTCCTGATGCCGCAATCTCATTTCAATGCTCCGCCGGAGGTGGAGCATTTATCTCCGCTTTATATTAAAAATGGGATGCTGTGTTGGGCGCATAATTTTTATCATTCCCGCTTCTGGCCTGATATTTATTTTGGCGGTGGGGCATTTGCTGGTCGGAATTTTTTGTATGGCTATTTCAACTGATGATTGGGGTTTGTCGATTTACAACGACAACGGCGTTGATTTGTGTAATTACGGGGTATTCGTTCCGAGATATATAGGTCGTCTGAAATTGAGATATCCGTTTAACCAGGGGACTCACCCATCTTTGTTGCGGATTGTTGCTGAAGATGGGCGGGAGTTGGCGATTGATGATGCCAGTAAAAATTTGCCGTTTAGTCATCATCTCGGTCGTTCTATTTCTATCCGACCCATGAATTTGAATAATCCGGTTGGTAATATTTCTAATCCGGGCTATTACAATTCGCTGAATCGGGGCATTCGTTTTTTGCTGCCGCTGTACAGTGATCAATGGTTTTTTGAGGGTGCAAAAGGTATTGTTCCGTCGGTAATACACGGCTGGGGCAACGGCTACGACCGTGAAAAATGGGAAATGGCTGAATTAATGTGCAATGCGCTCAAATCGGGTGGTGATATTCAAAATGCGGCGTTGTTGAGGAAGAAGATGCAGGGTGTGTTGACTGAGGAGGAGCAGCGGAATTTTGTATTACGCAGTTTGCAGTCCGGTCGTAATCCTGTGTCGGGAATGCCTGTAACTATGTCCTTTCGGAGTACTGCAACCGTTGAGCATGAGCATAGCGGATATAGCAATGTGTCACTTGGCGCGGGATTTATGGTCGTTGAAATGACGGGTGGAACGGAGCTTGAAATCTTTTTCTACGAAACCGCAGGTTTGCCGTATCAGTATTTGTGTCGATGTTCGACGGTGCATGTGTTTGAAGAGTTTGGGTTGGATATGTACAACCCTTCGTCGCCGTTACTAAATTATGTAATGGCGACAGGTGATAGCTCGGCAACTGCGGAGACTTTCGGTTTGCCTGCTCGTCCGTCAAATCTGATTACTGGTCAGGTGGAGCGGGCGCGATGGTTCTTTACTTCGCGCGTCGATAAAAGGCAGCCGCGTGAAAGCTTGGCGAACGTTGTTGCGACTTTATCCAGCGGTGAAGATGCCGCCTTAAGGGATAGGGTTACAACCTATTTGGAAGGCAGCCCGAAATTAAAGCTAAAGTACGAGCAATACAGTAGCAGCATGAAGCCTTTGAAATTGCTTGGGAGTATCAATCCTGATGCAAGCAGCGTGCAAAAGATGCCGTCTGGTGATGGTTATAAATATGTTGTCACCGGCGGGTATCTGTTTAATCGGGTTTGCCAGCCTGTTGGTATTTTGGGCTACGAGTCAGCCGAATATCTGCTCGGTCAGAAAATTGATCCAGGTATGAGTGCGGGTGTTCATAGTCTTTGGTCGGCTTCCGGTATTCGGACGCCGGCACCTACGCCTGATGATGTCTTTCGATGGAATCTGAGCAATATACCTCGTTATCAGCCGATTTTGAACTATAAATATTCGGATTATTTAAAAGACGCATGGGATGGTGATCCGCGTTTTAATTTATCGAAATGGCAGTCGTTCAAGGTTGGGCTGTTATCGGCGTTCAATGGTCGGATGGCGGAAAATTTGGCGGCATCTTACAAGCAGTACAATAAGATGCTCGAAGTGTCAAAGGTAGTGCGTGGCGGGGATATTGTTTTTTACAGCAAAGCTAACCCTGTTTCTGAGACTCAGTATTATCAAGATCAGATTCAGAATGCGGAAGATGCCTTGGCGAAAGAGTTGCAGACTGAATCTTTGGCTCGAAGCAATGCCGCCGCCGCATGGTATGAGCAAATGGGAAATGAATGGGCGCAACGGCAGGAAAAAGAGTTTAATGACGCTTTTGCCCTGATGAATCAGTTGGGAAATCTTTTGAATATTAATACCAGTAGATACGGAAATGCTACGTTTTGGGGTGGTTGTGGGTATCGTCATTCTGATACGTCGTTGCAGATTTTGGTGCCGGTGGCGTTAAATAATAGTGAAACAACCCGAAAAGCTGCGCCGGAAAATTGGTTAATGTGCCAATCGCCTAATTTTTAATGTTTGCCGTCTAATTATTTTTAGACGGATTTTTTATGGAGGTTGTATGAGTAGTAAAAATATTATCGGTTTGCGAAAAAATATTGTTGATGAAGAAACGGGAGTGCCGACTTCGTTCCATGTTGTAGCGGGAATTTCTTTGGATTATGGCTATGGTGTTTATGGGGTTACTATTGGTAGCTATTATGACGATAGCTGCTGTAAAGCCGGTAAGAAGATGGTCAATTCTGTTCAGTTGATGCTCAATGTTCCGCCGCCGCGTGATGTTGATTTAATTGATTGGGCGTTGTCATCCGTGGCGGATACGGCAAACGAGAAAAGCCCTTTTTCGGGTGCAGAACTGGTCAAAGATAAATAATAGGGGTGGAGAAATGTCCGAACCATTGGTCACGCATGTCGCAGGCGAGAATGGCAAAGGCCCTCGTTACTTGCTAACTGGCCGTCTGAATATTCAGACGGCCTTTTTATTTGGAGATGGAAAATGAGTAACTCATTGAAATGGGTTAAATATGTTTTGGAATGGCGTTTTTTGCCTGTGCGTTTTCAGAAGTGGCTGTTTGGTACGGGGACGCGTGTTGTCGAGTTTGCCAGTGGGTTGTCGATGATTGGTTATGCCGCCGTTTTCGCGTTCTCGCCTGTCGATATTTATAACTGGCCTATCTATTACAAATTCAAAACGATACCCGAATCTATCCTGATTCCAGTTTTCGGCGGTATCGGTTTGTTACAGTTGGCGGCGATGTACTGGCAGTCATACCGCGGAAACGTCTTTTCAGGCTATTTGTTGCTAGTGTCGGCGTTTATTTGGTATCTGACGGCGCAGGCGTTTTGGGGAGCGTTCCCGCCTGCTCACACGGGTATGGTAATACCGCCGATTCTGTCTTTTTTGTGCCTTTTGGCTGGCAATAACTCACTTAAATTCTTGTTTTCGGGCGAAAAATTGAAAGACAGCCTAAAGGGGGAATAATGGATTTTTTCCAATTTGGCTACCTGTTTGCCATAGGGGGCGGCATTGTCGGTAGTGCGTGGTCAAGCATTAAAGACCACGACAAAATCGTTTCGAGTGTTTTCGAGGCGGTTGTATCGGCAGTGGCAGCGGCGGCGGTAGTGGAACGGTTTTTGATGGTTAACCAAGTTTGGACTTGTGCTATTGCTGGCGCGTTTGTCGGCATTTTGACAGGTCATGCGATGGATACCGTCAAAACCCTTGCCCCGGGAATGATGAAGAAGTGGGCGAAGAAAACGGCTGACAAATTTATCGATAGTAAAGAGTAACGGCAGGTCGTCTGAAAGTTCGGACGACCTTTTTTAATGGAGAAGTAAAAATGCAAATCACTGAACACTTTAGCTTAAAAGAATTGACACGCAGCGAATCTGCACGCCGTGCCGGTATTGAGAACAAGCCGTCATCTGCCGAAATGGACAACATCTATTACACGGCGCAACAGCTTGAGAAAATCCGCGCCTATGTTGGCCGCGGAATCATCGTTACAAGCTGTTTCCGCAGTGAGCGCGTAAACAAGCTGGTAGGTGGCAGTCCAACGTCCGCCCATCGTTTCGGCTTGGCGGCTGATTGTGATGCTGTTGGCCTAACCTCTTTGGCGTTTGCGAAAGAGATTATCAAAATGCGCGATGAAGGGAAAATCACATTTGACCAGTTGATTCTTGAGTTCCCTGAACGTGGAGATGGTGCATGGGTGCATGTAGGTTTCCGCCGAAACAGCCCAATGCGCAACCAAATCATGACGGCAACCAAGAAGAACGGCAAGACTGTCTATTTGCCTGGCTTGCACGTTTAAGGGGTAATCATGAATCCTGTCGAATTTCTGAAAGCGCGTATCGCCGAATGGGAAGAGAAGCGCAAACAGGCAGGCGAAGAAGCAGACCTGAAAGCGTTTGAATTTGCCGAAAGCGAAATTAAAAACTACAAAGCGATGTTGAAAACCTATGAACAGCCTGCTACTTAAAAACTGGAAGCTGATTACGGTGCTGGTTTGTGCCATGCTTGTTGTCAGCGCGTGGCAATACGACCATGCCGCCCAATACAAGCGCGGACGTGAATCAATGGCGGCGGAAATTTCAGGCCGTCTGAAAGATGCCGCAATTGAAAAAGCTAAATCCGATCAGGTTATTTCTGAAAAGTATCAGTCAGGAAAAGCCGTGCGTGAAGAAAAGGAGCGTGTGAGATATGTCCAAGTGCAAAAGATTGTCGAAAAGCCTGTCTTTCGCAATGTTTGCGTCGATTCTGATGGGTTGTCAGTCATCAACGCCGCCATTGCCGACGGCGATTAAACCGCCGGCCGACCTTGTGCAACCATGCCCAAACCTGCCTAAACTTGAGGGCGGAACAGGCGCGGACGTGTTGCCGTGGTCGTTGCAAGTCATCGGCTTATACAATGACTGCAAAGCGCGGCATAAGGCGTTGTCTGATACTTTTCAATAAATAAAGGCCGTCTGAGTTCAGACGGCCTTTTGCACGGGGCTGGTCTGAGTTCAGACGGCTACTTATAAGATTCGTTATTGTCTGTTTCTTCGGGCGCGTTCCCATGCTTCGCCGGCTTCTTTGGCAATTCGGGGTGCGTTTTTGATTTGCTCTAATGTGAGGTTTTTGGGCTGAGCAACTAGCCGACCGTCAAACACGCCGTCTGAGACTTTTGTAAATTCAAAAATCCAGCCATCTTCATGGCTCGCCGTTTGTGTTTCAAAATCAACCGACCATCGACGCTGCCAGTTTCTATTCTGATGAGGCATTCATTTTTCCTTTCAAAAAAGCCGCCATATTTCAGGCGGCCTTTGTTTTCTTACCGGTTTGTCAAATAATCATCAATATCTTTATAAAAGGCAGAAATTCTATTTTCTAACTCTTCTCTTGTTGAATCATGAATGTCAACTGTTCTTTCTTTGCCTTCTAAAATACAGTTAATTCCATGGATCAGGCTATCTGCTCTAAGTTTGCCACGATAGTTGCAAATATCATAATAAGATTCAAGTTGTTTGAGTTCGTATGCTAAGTCCATTTTAGTTCCTTACCCCTGATTACCCGAGGCGCGGTTTGCGCGGGTGCGCTGAATCCATATGTGTATATTACCGCTATTTTAGCGGTAATGCAATATTTATTTTGTTAGTTTTTGTAAAAGCTCAAACCATTTTTTTAACGGCATGTCTGTATGGCTTTTAAGATTTACATCGGCCTCCCAGCGCTGGAATCCTGATATTTTTACATCTAATAGATCGGCAGTTGCTTGTTGTGTCAATCCGTGTTTTTGGCGCAAGGCCTTTAGATTGTTTGGTGTATAACCAAACTCAATATTATCAATCATCAATAAGCTCCCGTGTCGGTGTGATAAGCTCGTCAATCACTCGATGCAATGCCTCAAATTTAGGCTGTTGCAGCGCGCGTAAATCGGCAAATAAGTCGATAAGATCGTCATCGTTTCCTTTGCTGATTGCCTGTTTGATTTGAGACATTATGCTCAAATAATCCTGCTCCCACTTATCTGCCCAATCATGCGCCATATCGCGGCGCGCCTCTCGTTTTTGGCTCTTTTTGAGCCGCTCGGTGATGCTTGTTCGGTTTTTTGCCATAATGCCTCCGATAAAAAAGCCGCTTGAGTAAATCAGGCGGCTTTTAGTTTTATTCATTTAGCGATATAACCACCGAAAACTTTTTTGCCCCAATTTAAATCATCGAACATATCCCAAAATGCCGGTACATCAAGCGAGTAGAATAAATGTTGTTCGCCGTTTTTGTATGTCATGATTTGGGCTGTTAGAACGTCTTCGTTCCCGATGGTGAGTTGTTTGGACAAGACTTCGTGTACCTTAAATTCTTGCCCATCTACGATTAAAAGATTTTGTTCATGATTGAACTCCACTTCTTTTGTTTCGCCCGTGTTGATTCGATTAAATCGTGTGACAGTTTCGTATTGGCGTTTTACTTCAACTTTTTCGGTTTTGATGATGTTTATTAAGAATTTCATTTTTGACCTTTCTGCCGCCCGAAGGCGGCAGTATTAAAAATTAATTAAAAAAGCCCAAGAAATTTAAAATAAGGTTTTTTCTTTTTGAGAGCATCTCTTCGCGCGCTGCCAGAATTTTGCCGATGCGTTGGTATTTTAAAAAGTCATCCGCACCTAAAACAGATTTTTCGTCAATCATCGCGCGGCCAAAGAATCCATTAGGTTGGGCAGCTTGATTAAGTTTTTCGTTAAATTCGTCTTGGGCTTTTTTTAAAGCTTGGCAAATGTAGTCATTTTCAGGGTTCAATTTAGAAAAAAGAACTTCGCGTGCTTCGCTGCTCATGGTTTTTAAAAGATTCGCTTTCATTTTTTTTGCTCCTATCCGCCCGAAGGCGGTCAGTTGGTTTATCATGTTTTCGGCGGTTTGTGTTGTCTGCCGATGTGTGTATATTACCGCTATTTTAGCGGTAATGCAAGAGGTTTTTGAAAATATTTTTATTTTATTTGCACCTTATTTGCACCTTTTTTTATAAAACTTGTTCAAATATTTGATTTATATATTAATTTAATAAAATATTGCATTACCCTGCATGGGGGCAAGAATAAGCTGCATGAGTCAGGCCGTCTGAAAAAAGGAGGACATATTGTAGCGGTATATCGGTTAAAATACAGCTTCCTTTTTCAGACGGCCTTTTTATGATGCACACAATTCCGGCAACCGCCGCCATGTTGGTAAAAAATTCAGAACGTTATCTTTCAGAAGTTTTGAGTGCGCTGAAAGACTTTGACGAAGTCCTGCTGTTGGACAACGGCTCGACCGACCGTACTTTTGAAATTGCCAAGGATTTTCCCAATGTCAGCTATTACAAGCATGACTTTATCGGGTTTGGCCCGATGAAAAATCTGGCGGCCAGACTGGCGCAAAACGATTGGATTTTTAGCATAGACAGCGATGAAGTGGCGGATGAGGCTTTAATCGAATCCATTCGTGCGGCCGTTTTGGAAAATGAGAAGGAACATATTTTTTCGCTTTCTCGTTTGAACCATTATCACGGCAGACTGATTAAAGGCTGCGGCTGGTATCCGGATATTATTCCACGCCTTTATCATCGCAGATTTACCCGTTTTTCCGACCGTCAGGTGCATGAGTCTTTGGTGTTGCCGCAGGAAGCTAAGGTTAAACAACTCGATGGCCGTCTGAAACATTATTCTTTTGAAAACGCCGAAGGGCTGATTCAGAAAATGCAGCAGTACAGTTCGCTATATGCGGAAGAAAATCGCTTCAAGAAAGACAGTTCGCCGTTTAAGGCTTTGCTGCATGGCGGCGTATCGTTTGTGAAGAATTACCTGCTCAAGCGCGGTTTTGCCTATGGGGCGGACGGCCTGACGATTTCAGTTTCCAATGCACAAGGTTCGTATTACAAATATGTCAAACTCTACGAGCGCAACCGCACGATAACCGTCTCCCTCATCATCACCACTTACAACCGCCCTGATGCTTTGGAGCTGGTGTTGAAATCGGCTTTATCGCAAACCCGTCTGCCGGATGAGATTATTGTCGCGGATGACGGCTCAAGGCAGGAAACCGCCGAAGTGGTTGATTTTATCCGCCGCAGAACAAGCGTTCCGGTCAAGCATTCATGGCAGCCGGATAGGGGTTTTCGTGCCGCCGAATCGCGCAACCGTGCGCTGGCGCAGGCGAAAAGCGATTATATTGTGTTGATTGACGGCGATATGGTCTTGGATCCGTCTTTTATTGCCGATCATTTGAAGGTTGCCCGCAAAGGCCGTCTGATACAAGGTTCCCGCGTGATTTTGACTGAGGATAAAACGCAGGATATTTTGAACGAAGGCGATTTGCCTGCCTTATCCATGTTTAGCTCTGGGATAGAAAAACGGCTTTCCGCTCTGCGCTGCCGTTGTTTGGCCAAATTGGCAGGCCGAAAAGGCAACCGCAAACACAAAGGTATCAAAACTTGCAATATGGGCTTTTTCCGCAGCGATGCGCTTGCCGTCAACGGGTTTGACAATAGCTTTGTCGGTTGGGGCAGGGAAGACAGCGAATTTGTCGCCCGTTGCTATCATAACGGTATGAAACGCCATAATTTGAAATTTGCCGGCATTGCGTACCACCTCTGGCACAATGAGGCAGAACGCGATTCCTTGCCGCAAAACGATGCCTTATTGGAGGCAACTTTGTCGGAACGCAAAATCCGCTGTGTTCATGGCGTATCGGATTTTATAAAAGATGAAGAAGTAGCCGGGAAATAGCCTTATCATCTTTTTGAATCATAAAGGCCGTCTGAAAATCTTCAGACGGCCTTTTTTGTATTTTTAAAAACCTAGCGGTTAAATGAGAATATTATTTATTTGATGTAAATCAGTATGTATAGTTCGGTAAAGTATGGTTAGGAAAGAGGGTTTGCTCTATAATTCGACCGTTTGTAATTATATTTCGGTTAAGGCCGGATTTTGGGAGTTGTGATGTCAACTATGTTTTTTATCCAGTTTGCCGTTGTACTGCTGTGTATCCTGATTGGCGCGCAGGTTGGCGGTATTGGTTTGGGCGTGCTCGGCGGTATCGGCTTGGCTGTATTGTCTTTTGGTTTCCATCTTCAGCCGACCAGCCCTCCGATTGATGTGATGCTGATGATTATGGCGGTAGTGTCTGCCGCCGCGGCCATGCAGGCCAGCGGCGGTTTGGACTATATGATTAAGATTGCCACGCGCGTGTTGCACCGCAATCCGAAATACATCACCTTTATCGCGCCGGCGGTAACTTACACCTTTACCGTATTGGCAGGTACGGGCCATGTGGCTTACTCGGTCTTGCCCGTGATTGCCGAAGTCAGCCGTCGCAATGGCATCCGTCCTTCCCGTCCGCTGACGATGGCTGTTATCGCTTCCCAATTTGCGATTGTCGCCAGCCCGATTGCCGCCGCAGTTGTTGCCTGCGTCACCATGCTTGAGCCGCAACACATCACGATGGCGGATGTGTTGAAAATAACCGTTCCGTCCACGATTTTGGGTATCGGTTTGGCTTGCGTGTTCGTAAACAAACTGGGCAAAGAATTGAAAGACGATCCGCATTATCAGGCTTTGCTGAAAGACCCGAATTATGTGAAAGAATACATCGATGTGGAGGAACAACAAACCGATGTCGCTATTTCGCCGAAAGCCAAATTGTCGGTCGGTATTTTCTTGACTGCGGCATTGCTGGTGGTTGTAATGGGCGCGCTGCCTGAGCTGCGTCCGGCTTTTGAACACGATGGCGCGATCAAGCCTATGGGCATGGCGCATACGATTGAAATCGTGATGTTGTCTGCTTCTGCGCTGATTATTCTGGCGTGTAAACCCAATGGCGATGCGATTACCCGAGGTTCGGTATTCCATGCCGGTATGCGTGCCGTGATTGCGGTATTTGGCGTGGCTTGGTTGGGCGATACCTTGATGAGCGGCCACTTGGCAGAAGTGGAATCGACCGTCAGCCATTTGGTTGAGTCTGCACCATGGACCTTTGCCTTTGCCCTGTTTGTCTTGTCGGTATTGGTCAACAGCCAAGGCGCGACAGTAGCGACGTTGTTCCCAATCGCCATCAAACTAGGTATTCCTGCGCCCATCATTATCGGCACATTTGTTGCGGTAAACGGCTATTTCTTCATTCCGAACTACGGTCCGATTATTGCCGCTATCGACTTCGATACAACCGGCTCGACCAAAATCGGCAAATTTATCTTCAACCACAGCTTCATGATTCCAGGCCTGTTGAGCATGGCATTCAGCTTAGCCATCGGCTTGTTGTTGGTTCAGGTGTATTATTGATAGGCTGAAAAAATAAAGGCCGTCTGAAATTAAATTTCAGACGGCCTTTTTGATATTGTTATTCGAGAGCTTAATTGCAGTATTTATTAACGTCGTTTTGGTATTGTTTAATTAGGCTGTCGCGATTGGCCAAGCGTGCGCTTTCGGCGACTTGGCGGTTGATTTTGGCGATTTTGCAGTTTTCCAGCTTGTTTTGGCGGTTTTGCTCTTCGATTTTTTTATTGCGCTCTTCGATTTGTTTGTTTTGTTCCGCAACCTGTTCATTGGGCTGCTCGGCAACCGGCTCAGATGCCGCAACAGCAGGCGCAACGGCGGGTTTGACGTTGTGCGTGCGGATGTTGACCACGCCGGAACGCTTCGGTTGTAGGTGGTTTGGTGTATCGGAATAGCTGTTGCCCGATGCGCCTTTCCAAGTGTAAACCTCGGCCGCGCCGGTCAGGGCGGCGGAAGAGAGAAGGGCTGCTGTCAGACAGGTTTTGAGTACGGAAGATTTCATGGGTTTCCCTTATGTAAATGATGTTCTCATCCAACCTATTTTACTTGAAACTGCAATGCGTTGGCATATTTTTGTACTGCAGATCAAATCATGTAAAAAAATAACGTTAAAACATGTATTGCCAATGTTAGCATCAAGCCGGTGTGATATAATGCCGTGCATCTTGCACAAACTGAAAGACCGAGCATCATGCGTATTGTAGAAAAAGCCTATACTTTCGACGACGTTTTGTTGGTTCCAGCGCACTCAAACGTGCTGCCTCGAGATGTCAAACTCCAAACCAAACTCACCCGCGATATCACGCTCAACCTCCCTCTACTTTCTGCTGCAATGGATACCGTTACCGAAGCGCGTCTGGCCATTTCTATGGCTCAAGAAGGCGGCATCGGCATTATCCATAAAAACATGACGCCGGAGTTGCAAGCGCGTGCCGTTTCCAAAGTGAAGCGCCATGAGAGCGGCGTGGTGAAAGATCCCGTTACCGTTGCGCCGACCGCATTGATCCGCGAGGTCTTGGAAATGCGCGCACAACGCAAACGCAAAATGTCCGGTCTGCCTGTTGTGGAAAACGGCAAAGTGGTCGGTATCGTGACCAACCGCGACCTGCGTTTTGAAAACCGTGTCGATCTGCCGGTTTCTGCCATCATGACTCCCCGCGACCGTTTGGTGACCGTTCCTGAAGGTACCAGCATCGATGAAGCCCGCGAAATCATGCATGCGCACAAAGTTGAGCGCGTTTTGGTATTGAACGACCAAGATGAACTCAAAGGTCTGATTACAGTTAAAGATATTCTGAAAACAACCGAATTCCCTAATGCCAACAAAGATGCCGAAGGCCGTCTGCGCGTCGGTGCCGCGGTGGGTACAGGCGGCGATACCGAAGAGCGCGTCAAAGCATTGGTAGAAGCAGGCGTGGACGTGATTGTGGTCGATACTGCCCACGGTCATAGCCAAGGTGTTATCGATCGTGTGCGCTGGGTAAAAGAAACTTATCCGCACATTCAAGTCATCGGCGGCAACATCGCGACTGCTAAAGCTGCTTTGGATTTAGTCGCTGCCGGTGCAGATGCCGTTAAAGTCGGTATCGGCCCGGGCTCGATTTGTACGACCCGTATCGTGGCCGGCGTGGGCGTGCCTCAACTGACTGCGATTCACAATGTTTCCGAAGCCCTGAAAGGTACAGGCGTTCCCCTGATTGCCGACGGCGGTATCCGCTTCTCCGGCGATATTGCCAAAGCTCTGGCAGCAGGTGCATACAGCGTCATGCTCGGCGGTATGTTTGCCGGTACGGAAGAAGCACCGGGCGAAATCGAACTCTACCAAGGCCGCTCTTACAAGTCTTACCGCGGCATGGGTTCGTTGGGTGCGATGAGCCAAGGTTCTGCCGACCGCTACTTCCAAGACAAAACCGACAGCACAGACAAATATGTTCCTGAAGGTATCGAAGGTCGCGTTCCTTACAAAGGCCCGATTGTGAACATCATCCACCAGCTGACCGGCGGTCTGCGCTCCAGCATGGGTTATTTGGGTTGCGCCAATATTGCTGAAATGCACGAGAAAGCAGAATTTGTGGAAATCACTTCTGCCGGTATGAGCGAATCCCACGTTCACGACGTACAAATCACCAAAGAAGCGCCTAACTACCATCGTTAAACCACTATAAAAAGGTCGTCTGAAAATATTTCAGACGGCCTTTCTGTTTTTATAAGGTTTTAAAAATGAAGCAGATATTGTTTGCTGCCGTTATGCTTAGTATTTGGGGCGTGGTATTTGCAGAATAATTGGGGAGACAAACACTTCACGCGCTCAAACCAGAGTGCATCTGTTGAAATGACATGTATCAACTAGTACGTTCTGATTAAGGCGATTAAACCGAGTTTCAGACGGCCTTTTAAAAATCGTATTACAATAAGCCAAAATTAAAAACACATTCCATTATGTCCAAAAAAATCCTGATTATTACCCCAAGCTGGATTGGCGACTGTGTCATGACCCAACCGCTTTATCGCCGTTTGCATGAGCTGCATCCCGGCTGCACCATTGATGCTTTTGCACCCAAATGGTCGATGGCCGTATTTGAGCGTATGCCTGAAATCAACCGTGTGATGGAAAATCCGTTTGGACATGGTGCGTTGGAATTGAAAAAACGCTGGCGTATCGGGCGTGAATTGGGAAAAGAAGGCTATGATCAAGTAATTGTTTTGCCCGGTTCGCTCAAATCCGCCATCATTGCCTTGGCTACGGGCATTAAGCAGCGTACGGGCTACGTCGGCGAGTCGCGCTATTTTTTGCTGAACGATATCCGCAAGTTGGATAAGGCCGCGTTGCCTCTGATGGTTGACCGCTATACTGCGCTGGCGCATCCGACCCAAGCGGATTTTAACGGGTATTCCGATAATCCCTGTTTCACGATTGATCCTGAAAGCCGTCAAGCCGCTTTAGAAAAACATGGTTTGACGACGGATAAACCGATTTTGGCATTTTGTCCTGGTGCGGAATATGGCCCGGCCAAGCGTTGGCCTGCGCGTCATTTTGCCGAACTC
This sequence comes from Neisseria sp. 27098_8_112, assembly GCF_041433235.1. NCBI lineage: Bacteria > Pseudomonadati > Pseudomonadota > Betaproteobacteria > Neisseriales > Neisseriaceae > Neisseria > Neisseria sp. 27098_8_112. The sequence goes on from NZ_JAPWBB010000003.1 coordinate 151,530, forward strand.
GGCCGCCGATATTTGGCCAAGGGCTGGCAGGTTTGGCTGTTCGGTTCGCAAAAAGATTTTGATATTGCAGATGAAATCAACCGACTTTCAGACGGCCTGTGTACCAATCTTTGCGGCAAAACCAATCTTCCGGAGGCGATTGATCTGTTGTCTTGCGCCGATACGGTCGTGTGCAATGACAGCGGTCTGATGCACCTTGCGGCCGCGCTTGATCGGAAATTGGTTGCGGTTTACGGCTCATCCAGCCCTGACCATACGCCGCCTCTAAGCCAAAAGGCAAAAATCGTCAGTTTGAATTTGGATTGCTCGCCTTGTTTCAAACGCGAATGTCCGCTGGGGCATACGGATTGTTTGAACAAGCTGACGCCGGATAGGGTGCAAAAAGCCGCGGAAGAGCTGGCTCGTTCGGCATAATCCAATAAAGATATAGACTGGAAAGCAGCAAAGGATAGATTTGAATCTGCCCTTTGATTTTTCATTTCTTTTGTTTTTTAACAAAAAGGCCGTCTGAAAATCATATTTCAGACGGCCATTTTGTCGGTTTGAAATCAATACATCTGATTATTTTTGATGCAGATTATAAACGTATTCCACTTCTTCGCGGCTGCCCATGAATACGGCAACACGTTGGTGCAGGCCGGTAGGTTGGATGTCGAGCATGGCTTCGATGCCGTTGTTTGATGCGCCGCCGGCTTGTTCCATAAGCAGGCTCATCGGGTTGGCTTCGTACATCAGGCGCAGTTTGCCCGGTTTGGATGGATCGCGTTTGTCTTGCGGATACATGAATACGCCGCCGCGCATCAGGATGCGGTGAATTTCGGCAACCATGCTGGCTACCCAGCGCATATTGTAGTTTTTGCCGCGTACGCCGGTTTCGCCTGCCAGTAATTCGTCAATGTATTGTTGAACAGGGGCGAACCAATGTCTTTGGTTGGACATATTGATGGCAAATTCTTTAGTGGATTCGGGAACGCGCGGATTTTCTTTGGTCAGCAGGAATTGGTTGGCATCGTCCAAAGTGAAGACGAATACGCCGTGACCGACAGTCAGTACCAGTTGGGTTTGCGGACCGTATAAAACATAACCTGCGGCCACTTGGTCGCGGCCTTTTTGCAGGAAGGACTCGGTAGTCAATGCGCCTTCAGGTTTCGCCAAAATGGAGAAGATGGTGCCGACGGAGATGTTGACGTCGATATTGGAAGAGCCGTCCAGCGGATCAAACAATACCAAATAGCCGCCGTTTTCGTGTGTGGCGACATAGGTGTCTTCTTCTTCGCTGGCAAGGCCTGCGATGTTGGCATTGGCTTTTAAAACATCAATCATGATGTTGTTGGCGATGACGTCAAGTTTCTTTTGGTCTTCGCCTTGGATGTTGCCGGTACCTGCCATGCCCAAAACGCCGGAAAGCGCACCGAGGCGGACTTTGGCGTTGATATCCAAACAGGCGGCGGCTACGGATTCCAATACGCTGGCCAGCTCTTGCGGCAGTTTGTGTTCGGGCAGGTGTTGGGCTAACAATTGGTTCAGTGTCTTCATGGTTTCACTCTTTTCCTAAGTTTGAATCGAATATTTTTCAATTTCAGGCCGTCTGAAAACGGCGTGTTCATTTGGTTTTGCTCTCGGCCATGCCTAAAACTTCTTTAGTGCAGGCGATGCTGGTGTCTTTGATGCGTTTTTTCAGCTCGTCGCTCATGGAGTCGCTGCCGCCCAAAAGCGAGGTTGCTTCTTCAGGATTGATTTGGTCGACTGTTTTTTCGCCGATACAGCGGCAGATTTTTTCAGTGGTCGCGGAATCAAACGGGCTTTTTCCTGCGGCTTTTTCTACGCAGGCTTCGGTTGCCGAGCGGACAAATTCGGTGCGGAAACTTTGGGTAAATTCTTCTTTAAATTCGTTTTTTACTGATTCGCTGCACGCGCAAAGCAGGAGCGTGCAGGCTAGGGATGTGCGTATATTCATGAGGGACGGTCGTTAATTGTTATGTTGTGAATTGTAGTGGAAAAAGGCTTAAGTATAAAGGGTTAAGGCCGTCTGAACAGGTATTGCGGCAAAATCGAAGCGCTTGGGTATGCGTTCAGACGACGGCGTTTATTTCGTTTTACTTTCCAATACATAATGCGCGCCTGCATCTTGCGCCAAAATTTTGGAAAGTTCGGGCAGATTGTTTTGCAACTGTTCGGCAAGCATATAGGGCGGATTGATGACGAACATGCCGCTGCCGTGCATACCGAAGCCGTCGCTGCGCGGCGTATGGACATGAAGCTCGGCGTGCTGATAATTGTCGGGAGCGATTTTTTTGAGTTCGTCCGGCAGTTTGCGGCTTTCTTCGCGGCTCAAGCAAGGATACCAAACCATGTAGCAGCCGGTTTCAAAGCGTTTCAAGGCATCTTTCAAGACTTGGCCGACGCGGCGGTAGTCTTGTTTTTCTTCGTAGGGCGGATCAATCAAGACGGCGGCGCGGCGAGGCGGAGGAGGCAAGAGTGAAATCAGGCCTTGATAACCGTCCGCTTGGCTGACCTGCACTTTACGCGCAGGGCGGACTTCGCGCATATTGTTTTGCAAATGGACAAAATCGGCAGGATGCAGCTCAAAGAGGCTCATTTTGTCGCTGTCGCGCGTGAGCGCTTGTGCCAGCCAAGGCGAGCCGCAGTAAAGGTTGTCTTGCGGCAGTATTTGTTTCAGACGGCCCACAAATTCGGCCAATTCGGCAGGCAGCTTGTCAGCTTGTTCCAAGAGCGCAATACCTTGTTTGTATTCGCTGACTTTTTGCGCCTCATCGCCGCTCAAATCATACAAACCGGCACCGCTGTGCGTATCGATATACCAATAAGGCTTGTCTTTGCGGTTGAAATATTCGAGGACAAGGAAGAGGGTAAAGTGCTTGAGCATATCGGCATGGTTGCCGGCATGGAAGGCGTGGCGGTAGCTGAGCATGATCGGGCTGCGGAAATAAAAATCCGATTATACCCCAAACCATCGCCATCACCGCTTTCAGACGGCCTTTGTGCCTGGAAAATGCTACAATATCCGCCTTATCGTACCATCGGAAAGAAGACATCATGTTTACAGGCATCGTACAAGGCATGGGCAAAATTACAGACATCGCCCAACCTTCGCCCGACTTTCGTACCCACACAGTCGAGCTGCCCCCCGAAATCGCCGACAATCTGCAAACCGGCGCCTCTGTCGCCAACAACGGCTGCTGCCTGACCATTACCCGAATTGACGGCAACAAAGTCAGCTTTGATTTGATGGACGAAACCTTACGCAAAACCAATCTCGGCAGCTTGAAAGTTGGTGACAGTGTCAATTTGGAACGCGCGGCGCGGTTTGGCGACGAAATCGGCGGTCATGTGATGAGCGGCCATGTGATGGCGGTTACCCGAATTTCCCGTATCGAATCCAGCGAGTTCAACCGTACCGTTTGGTTTGAGCTGCCGGAAAACCTCAAGCCCTACATCCTGACCAAAGGCTTTGTCGGTTTGGACGGTTGCAGCCTGACCATAGGCGAAGTCAGCGACAGCGAATTTTGCGTACACCTGATTCCTGAGACTTTGGAGCGTACCCTGTTTGGCAGCCGTAAAGAAGGCGACCTCATCAATATTGAAATCGATCCGCAAACCCAAGCCGTTGTCGATACCGTGATGCGTGTATTGGCGCAAAAGGCCGTCTGAAAAAAAGAAAGCCGAAATGAAATTATCCAATTTTTTGAAAAAAGCCAATTCCGTTTTAAACCGTCTGGATTTAATCCTGCCTGACGAAACCGGTAAAACCGACTGGCGCGCTTTGGCCTACCGTTGGCACAGCGTGGGCAAAAAAGGCATTTTGGAAAGCCTGCCACGTCCGCATACGTTTCCTTTGAGCAGATTGGCGGCAGTCGGTTCGCAAACCGACAGGCTGAAACGCAATACCGAGCAATTTTTGGCAGGCCGTCCGGCAAATAATGTCTTGATGACCGGCGCGCGCGGTACGGGGAAATCTTCCTTGGTTAAAGCGTTGTTGCACGAATACGCCGAGCGCGGCCTGCGACTGATTGAGGTGGATAAAAGCGATTTAATCAGTTTGCCGGCTTTGTTGACGCTGTTGTCCGAACGTCCCGAGAAATTTATCGTTTTCTGCGATGATTTGTCGTTTGAAACCGGCGATGAAACCTATAAAGCCTTGAAAACGGCTTTAGACGGCGGACTGTCGCAACGTTGCACCAATGTTTTGGTTTATGCCACTTCCAACCGCCGTCATTTAATTCCTGAATATATGGATGAAAACGGCGGTACTACGGGCACTCGCGGCGAAATCCATCAGAAAGAGGCTGTTGAGGAGAAAATCTCCCTTTCCGACCGCTTCGGCTTATGGCTGAGTTTTTATCCTTTCGATCAAAACGATTATTTGACTGCCGTAGCCAACTGGTTGGGCGATTTCAATGTGCCTTTTGACGATACGGCGCGCCAAGCCGCGTTGCAATGGGCGCAAATGCGCGGTAGCCGTTCAGGCCGCTCGGCATGGCAGTTTGCCTGCGATTGGGCAGGCCGGTTGCCGGAAGAAAGAGTGCTGGATTAAGGCTGAAAAAGTAAAGGCCGTCTGAATATGGTTTCAGACGGCCTTTTTGTATTTTTATTTATCCATCAGCGCAAGCATGAAGACAACCATTGCTGGCGTTGGCGCGGATTAAGCAGATGATAGAGGCGGTATTGGATTTCCATTTCATCCACCGCATAGTCCATGCTGGAGAGGTAGCGGTTTTCAACATAATCGCGGGCGGCGTTTGAGTCGAATGAGTCGCCGGAGAGGATTTTGATGATGGTTTGACGGCGGTTGCGGTCGGAGCGTACGGTTTTGCGGTAGGCTTTATCGTTGATTTGTTTGAAGTCGGTACGCAGGCGGCGCAGGGCGGCGTGTTGGTCGGCGGATAAATTGAGCTGTCGGATGTCGCAATTCGGGTGGAAGTCGTCCAAAGTGGCCAGAAACGGACCGGCATGTGCAGGCAGACTGGAACAGAGTAGGGCGAGTGCTAAGAAAATAAAAGTCGGATAGCGGGAAAGTGCAACAGACACGGTGTTTTCCTAATGTTTCATCAGGTTTGGAAATATAACCGATAAGCGTGTGAAAGGCAGTATCAATGCAGTTAACTTTTGTTAATGATGTTAGATTTTTTTGCATATGTATGTAACCTAATAATTTATTTTCAAAGCCTTACTATGTGATTATAAGTTTCATTAATGTATATGAAATGTAAATTCATAAAAATGACGGCAGAGATGTTGTCGGCAGCATACAACATAGGGTTAAAAATGCGATAATGATAAAGGAACACACTTTAGGAGAATAAACATGACCGACTACCGTATTGCCCCCAGTATTTTGTCTGCCGATTTTGCCCGTTTGGGCGAAGAGGTTGCCGAAGTTATCCGCGCTGGTGCGGATTTGATTCATTTTGACGTGATGGATAATCATTATGTGCCGAATCTGACTTTCGGCCCTATGGTTTGCGCGGCTTTGAAACCGTATGCAACCGTGCCGGTCGATGTGCATTTGATGGTTGAGCCGGTGGACGATTTGATTCATGCGTTTGCCAAAGCCGGTGCCAATATCATTACTTTTCATCCTGAAGCCAGCCGCCATGTCGACCGAAGCTTGGGTTTGATTAAAGAATACGGCTGTCAGGCTGGTTTGGTATTGAATCCTGCTACGCCGGTCAATATTCTGGAAAACGTTTTGGACAAACTGGATATGGTGTTGCTGATGTCGGTCAACCCGGGCTTTGGCGGACAAAGTTTTATTCCGAATACGCTGGTGAAAATCCGCAAAGTGCGCGAGATGTTGGACGAGTATGAACGGCAAAGCGGCCGCCATATCGCATTGGAAGTTGATGGCGGCGTGAAAACAGACAATATTGCTGAAATTGCGGCGGTAGGTGCGGATACGTTTGTTGCCGGTTCGGCGATTTTTGGCAAACCGGATTACAAAGCTGTTATCGATGAAATGCGTCAACAGTTGGCGCAAGTCGGATAACTAAGCCGGGATATTCTTGGTTTCCAAACTTTAAATAATCAATGTTTAATATTAAAGGCCGTCTGAAATGATTTTCAGACGGCCTTTTGTTTTGGCCTAAACCCTTACAGCGGCCATTTCAATGCAGGATTGCTTTCAATGACTGCTTTGAATTGGTTTTGAATGCGCTCAATCGCTTCTTGCGTATCCGCTTCAAAACGCAATACCAAAATCGGCGTGGTATTGGAAGCACGCATCAGGCCGAAGCCGTCAGGGAATTCAACACGCAAGCCGTCGATGGTAATGATTTCGGTCGCACCTTCAAACTTGGCATTGGCAGCCAGCTCTTCAATCACTTTGTGGCCGTTGCTGCCTTCCTGCAGGTCGATGTTGAGTTCCGGAGTGGAAATGCTTTGCGGCAGCTTGTTCAACACTTCGGACGGATTGTCGAAGGCAGACAGGATTTCCAAGAGGCGTGCACCGGCATACATGCCGTCGTCGAAGCCGAACCAGCGTTCTTTAAAGAAAACGTGGCCACTCATTTCACCGGCAACCAGTGCGCCGGTTTTTTTCATGGTGGATTTGATGAAGCTGTGGCCGGTTTTTTCCATCACAGGTTCGCCGCCGTGTTCTTTAATCCAAGGCGCGAGCAGACGGGTAGATTTGACGTCGAAAATCACTTTGGCTTTAGGATTGCGGCTCAACACGTCTTGCGCGAAAAGCATCAGTTGGCGGTCTGGATAGATGATGTTGCCGTCTTTGGTGACCACGCCCAAGCGGTCGGCATCGCCGTCAAATGCCAAGCCGATTTCGGCATCGCTGTTTTTAAGCTCGACGATGAGGTCTTGCAGGTTTTTCGGTTTGGAAGGATCAGGGTGGTGATTAGGGAAATTGCCGTCCACTTCGCAGAAAAGTTCGGTAACTTCATTGCCCAAACCTTTGTAGAGTTTGCCTGCAAATGCGCCGCCGACACCGTTGCCCGCGTCGATGGCGATTTTCATCGGGCGTTTGAGCTTGATGTGGCCGACGATGTTGTTGTGGTATTCGCCGGAGATGTCTTTTTCGGTTACGCTGCCTTGTTTGTCGGCAGCAACAAAACCATCTTTTTCAACAATAGCTAAAAGTTCTTGAATGGCTTCGCCTGCGAGCGTGTCGCCGCCGAGCATCATTTTGAAACCGTTGTAATCGGGCGGATTGTGGCTGCCGGTAATCATTACGCCGCTGCCGCCGCATTCGTTGATGGCTGCGAAGTAGAGCATAGGGGTGGCAACCATGCCGACATTGAGGACGTCGATGCCGCTGTCTGTAAAACCGCGTTGAATTTGTGCCATCAGACCGGGACCGCTCAAACGGCCGTCGCGACCGAGTGCGATGCGGGTAATGCCTTTTTCGGAGGCTTTGGTAGCAATAGCTTTACCGATTAAGTAGGCAGCTTCGTCGGTCAGGGTTTTACCGACGATGCCCCGGATGTCGTAGGCTTTGAAAATGTCGCGGGCGATATTTGCCATGTGGATTTCCTTTGAATTTAAGGGAAAATAATAGGCGTTATTTTAACACGGCTAAAAGGCCGTCTGAAGAATTCAGACGGCCTTTTGTCGTTACATCAAAGAACAGTGTTGTTTGGACGAATCAATTGTTGAAAGTGTTGCACTGGTTGATGTCGCCGCTTTCCAAACCGCGCTTGAGCCAAGTCATGCGTTCTTCGGACGAGCCATGGGTAAAGCTGTCGGGAACGACATAGCCCTGAGCCTGTTTCTGCAAGCGGTCGTCACCGACGGATTCGGCGGCAAGCATCGCTTTTTGAATGTCTTCTGTTTTGAAGATATTGTTGTTGATGGCGTAGTGTCCCCAAATACCAGCGAAACAGTCGGCCTGCAATTCGAGTTTGACGGAAAGGGCATTGGCCTCTTTTTTGCTGACTTTCTGTTGCATTTTGTGGACTTTAGGCAGAATGCCGAGCAGGTTTTGAACGTGATGGCCGACTTCATGGGCAATAACGTAGGCAAACGCGGCATCGCTGGCGGATTCGAGCTTGGTGCGCATGTCTTCGTAGAAACTCAAATCCAAATAAACTTTTTGGTCGCCCGGACAGTAAAACGGGCCCATGGCAGATTGGCCCGTACCGCAGGCGGTGGACGTACTGCCTTCATACAACACCATGGTTGTCGGTGTGTAGTGTTGGCCGTGTTGCTGGAAATATTTACTCCATGCTTTTTCGGTATCAGCAAGGACGACACGGGACAGTTCTTTCAACTCGGCTTCTTGTTGGCTGTCGAGTCGGGAAGCTTGCTGGGTAGGAATGCCCATCGAAGATGAGCCGCCAACCAAACCGCTCAAATCCACGCCGTAATATGCGCCGATCAAAACCACGATAATGCCGAGTATGCCCGGCGTTTTACCGCCACCGCCGCCGCCACGGCTTCCGCGGCGATCTTCGACGTTTTGGCTTTGTTCACGGCCTTTCCAATCCATAATGCGTATCCTGTGTAGTTTTCATGCGGCGGATTATACTATGGAATGCCAAATGTGTTTGATCGAATTGTGAATATTGCTTGAGGCCGTCTGAAAATGCGACATCGGGAAAGTGAAAACGGCAGTATCTTTCAGACAGCCTTGGTGTTTGTTAGAATGAGCCAACCTACTATTGGGAGATATAAGATGAAAGTCAGCAGTAAGGCTATTGTCAACGGCGAATTTGAAGACAAATACGGCAAGCGCGGCAGCCAGTTCAGCCCGAGCGGTATGCCTACTTATTCGATTCCTTTTGAGATCGAAGATGCGCCGGAAGGAACAAAATCGTTTGCCGTGGTGTTGGAAGACAAAGATGCCATTTCAGCATCGGGCTTCGTATGGACGCATTGGTTGATTTCGGATTTGAAACGTACTTCCGTGGCAGAAAATGAAAGTATTTCTGCAACAGATTTCACACAGGGCGCGAACACTTGGGCGAGTGCGTTGGGTAAATTTGAAATTGAAGAGGCTTCTTTTTACGGCGGTATGGCACCACCGAACAACCGCCATCGTTATGAACTGATTGTGTACGCGCTGGATACTGTTTTGGATTTACCGCGCGGTTTCCGCTTTAATGAGCTGCATTTTGCCATGCAGGGTCATGTCTTGGATTCGGCATGCGTGGTCGGTACTTATGATGTGTGACGGTATGCATCATTATTGAAAAACAGCCTGTCCGTTTTTAATTCGGACAGGCTGTTTTTATGGGAAATCAAATCAATTAAACCACTTCGGCTTTAGTGATGATGACAGGTTCGCTCGGTACGTCGTCGTGGTAGCCGTGACGTTTGGTAGAAACGCCTTCGATGGCATCGACAACGTCAAAACCGTCAACGACTTTACCGAATACGGCATAGCCCCAGTCTTGAACGACGGTTTTGCCGTACAACTCTTTAGAACGGAAGTTCAAGAAAGCGTTGTCGGCAGTGTTGATGAAGAATTGCGCGCTGGCAGAATGAGGATCGGAAGTACGCGCCATGGCGATGGTGTATTTTTCGTTAGGTAAACCGTTGGACGCTTCGTTTTGAATCGGATCGCGGGTTTCTTTTTCGTTCATGTTTTCATCCATGCCGCCGCCTTGAATCATAAAGCCTTTGATAACGCGGTGGAAGATTACGCCGTCGTAGAAGCCGTCTTTAACGTATTGCTCGAAGTTTTTAGCAGTAACGGGGGCTTTGTCGAAATCGAGTTCGATTTTGATGTCGCCTTTGTTGGTATGCAGGATAATCATGGGTTTCCTTTCGTTAGAATCCGGTTTTAATTATTTGTTAAATTGTGTCTGAACGACAAACTTCAAGGCCGTCTGAAAAATATTCTTTCAGACGGCCTTGTTGTTTAGGTCGATGGTTTACATCAGTACAGCATAAGCCCACAGAGCAACCAATACTACGCAGAGGATGTTCAGCAATAAGCCGACATTCATCATTTCGCGTTGCTTGATTAAGCCTGTACCGAACACAATCGCGTTAGGCGGTGTGGCAACCGGCAACATGAAGGCACAAGATGCGCCGACACCGATGACGAATACCAAGACTTGTTCGGGCAGACCCATTTGCGCGGCGATGCTGGCGAAAATAGGCACAAGAAGGGCGGCGGAAGCCGTGTTACTGGTGAACTCGGTCAGGAAGATGATGAAGGTGGCAACCACGAAAATCACCAGCAATGCAGGAGAATGGGAGAATGTGGAAGCAACTTGCTGACCCAGTGCTTCAGATGCACCGGAAGATTGCAGCAACGCGCTCAAGCTGATACCGCCACCGAAGAGCATCAATACACCCCAGTCTGTATTGCGGGCAACCTCTTTCCATTGCGCCACGCCGAATACGACGACGGCAACGGCGGCAATCAGGGCAATAACGGTATCAGGGTTGGAAATACCGAATGCGGCTTTGATTTTGGAGCTGAATACCCAAGCGATGGCGGCGGCCAAGAAAATCAACAGCGCGATAACGCGGTGCAAAGTCCAAGGGATAGATTCGGCTTTAACTTCCACGCGCTCGTTCAAATTAGGTTTGAGGATGACGTACATGGAGAAGAGCATCAGCGGCAGAATCAACAGCATCATCGGCAGGCCGAGCTTCATCCAGCCGACGAAGTCCAAGTTCAGCGCTTTGGCGGCAATCATGTTCGGCGGAGAACCGACCACGGTGCCCAAGCCGCCGATACTGGCGCAGTAGGCGATACCGAGCAGGACGAAAACGTAGGTTTTGCGTTCTTTTTCTTGATCGAGGTGGCTCATCATACCCATTGCCAAAGGCAGCATCATGGCGGCGGTTGCGGTGTTGCTGATCCACATAGACAGGAAGGCGGTAACGGCAAACAGCATCAACACGGCCACTTTCATATTGCCGCGCGACAGGCGCAACAGGCTGACGGCGATTTTACGGTCGAGACGCTGCATGTGCAGTGCGGTAGCAAGTGCGAAGCCGCCGAAGAAGATGTAAATCGTCGGGTCGGAGAAACCTGCCATCGCTTTTTTGATGTCCATATCCGGGAAACCGAGTACGACAGCGAGAATCGGCACCATCAATGCGGTTACCGTAATGTGGACGGCTTCGGTAAACCAAAGCGCGGCAACGAAAATCAACAACGCGATACCTTTGTTAGCATCGGGGCTGTAGGGAAGGATGTAATAAATGCCGAAGCAGACAACAGCAGAGATAATGGTCGTCAGCAGTCCTTTAAAGTCGGTAATCGGCTTCTGTGCACTGAGAAGCTCGACGTTCTCAGGATGCTGAGTCTTATCCTTGGCGTTTAAGTCCATGATGTATTCCTCTGAAACATGATTGGTTTTTCTTTTCAGCCGTACGTTCAGACGGCCTAATAGGCGACAGTATATTTGTAATTTGATGTAGTGTAAACAAATTGTAAATTGTTTTTTAGAAATGAAATGAAAGCCGGATAAGCAGCAAGAAAACTGCTTATCCGGCGGAATGAAGGCCCATCGTGAGTTAATAAGAATTAGGACAAATCGGTAAACTGCCAACATTACGGCCGGGTCAGTAATACCATCCTGATTTATATGGATTTAAACGTTTTGCGTCAGATTGTCTTGTTCCTTAAACAACAAACCGCAAACGGCCAGACCTGCCGCTGCCAGCAAGGCTCCGGCAATGCCGATATTGGAAAGGCCGAACCAAGTGGTCACATAATGCCCCAAAAGCGCACCGCCGCCGATACCGACGTTGTACAAACCTGAATAAATCGAGTTGGCCACATCAGTTGCATCCGAGGCAAATGCCAAGACTTTCGACACCATGCCCAAGCTGACAATGACGATGGCCACGCCCCAAATAAACACCAGCGCGTACACCGCATACGGGAAAGAGGCAAACGGCAGAAGCAGCAGGGCAGAGAGCAGGATGACTGCCACTGCGCCGAGCATAAACAAACGTTGCGATTTGGCAAACCATTTGCCAAACAGATAAGAAGCGGCAAAGCCTGCCAAACCGTACAGGCTCAAAACGATGGTAACTTGTTCAGCCTTAAATCCGCCAACTTGCAACACAAAAGGCTCGATATAGCTGTATGCCGTGAAATGTGCCGTAATAATCAACACCGTCATGGCATAAAGCAGCATCAGATTGCGGCGTTTGAACAGACTCGGCAGGCTGCTTAAAGAGCCGGTATTTTGGCTGGGTAAAGCAGGCAGGTTTTTGGCCAACACCAGCATTACGCCGGCAGCGCAGACACCGATCAGCAGGAAGCTGAGCTGCCAGCCGAAGTATTGCCCGACCACGCGCCCCAGCGGAATACCCAAAACCATCGCTAAAACCGTACCCGTACTGAGCAAGCCCAAAGCCTGATTGGTTTTTCCGGTGGGCGCAAGCCGTACCGCCAAAGAAGCAGTAATCGACCAAAAGACCGCATGTGTCAGCGCAATCCCGATACGGCTGACTAAAAGGATGTTGAAGTTCCAAGAAAAAAACGACAGCGCGTGAAACAGCGCAAACAGTGCAAACAGCATCAGCAATAATTTGCGCCGTTCGATGTTTTTCGTCATCAGCATCAGCGGCAGCGATAGGAGCGCAACAATCCACGCATACACCGTAATCATCATGCCCACTTCCGTTGCCGGTTTGCCAAAGCTCTGACCGATGTCGCTCAAAAGCGCAATCGGAATGTATTCGGTGGTATTGAAAATAAACGCACCCACCGCCAGCGCGCATACACTAACCCATTGTTTGAATGTTGAAGTCATTATTATGTCCGTTTGATGAAGCAAAGGGTGTTATTGTACGCCTATCTGCATTTTTCAGACGGCCTTAATGAAGAATTTGCAAGCTGTTTGTGTAAGGAGTAAAGTATTTGGCAACCATATTTGTTGGAATGAAAGGAAATACAAATGCAAACTGTTACCCTCAACATCGACGGCATGACCTGCGGCGGCTGCGTGAAAAGCGTAACCCGTCTTTTGGAAGGCGTAGAAGGCGTGGAAAAAGCAGAAGTCAGCCTGGAAAATAAAAATGCAGTGATTACTTTTGATGAAAGCAAGACAGATGCCGACGCGCTGATTGATGCCGTAGAAGACGGCGGCTACGACGTGGCTTTGTAACCGATAAGCGTATTTTGAATAAAGGCCGTCTGAAACGCTTCAGACGGCCTTTGTCTCTTGATAACTTACTTTTTGCCATTATGTCGTTTTCGTTTGATAATACATAAACACGAAAAACACCCGCCAAACAATCAATAGGAGGCTTTGCCGTGCAACAAAAAGTCCGTTTCCAAATCGAAGGCATGACCTGTCAGGCCTGCGCTTCGCGTATTGAAAAAGTGTTGAACAAAAAAGATTTTGTCGAATCGGCGGGGGTGAACTTCGCCAGCGAGGAGGCGCAGGTTACGTTTGACGACAGCAAAACTTCCGCAGCCGACATTGCCAAAATCATTGAGAAAACCGGTTACGGCGCAAAGGAAAAAACGGAAGATACATTGCCGCACGCCGAAGCAGAACACCATATCGGCTGGAGGCTGTGGCTTTTACTGGTCATCAACATCCCGTTCCTTATCGGCATGGCAGGGATGATGATCGGGCGGCACGATTGGATGATTCCGCCTGTATGGCAATTTGTGCTGGCAAGCGTGGTGCAGCTTTGGCTGGCGGTGCCGTTTTACAAAAGCGCGTGGGCAAGCATTAAGGGCGGGTTGGCGAACATGGACGTGCTGGTTACCATTGGCACGGTATCGATTTACCTGTATTCCGTTTATATGCTGTTTTTCAGCCCGCACGCGGCGCACGGCATGGCACACGTGTATTTTGAAGTAGGCGTGATGGTGATCGGTTTTGTGTCGCTGGGCAAATTTTTGGAACACCGCACCAAAAAATCTAGCCTCAACAGCTTGGGCTTGCTGCTCAAACTCACGCCGACCCAAGTCAACGTGCAACGCGATGGTGAATGGAAACAACTGCCCATCGACCAAGTGCAAATCGGCGACCTTATCCGCGCCAACCACGGCGAACGCATTGCCGCCGACGGCATCATCGAGAGCGGCAGCGGTTGGGCGGACGAGAGCCATCTTACCGGCGAATCCAACCCCGAAGAGAAAAAGGTGGGCGGCAAAGTGTTGGCAGGTGCGCTGATGACCGAAGGCAGCGTGGTATACCGCGCTACGCAGCTCGGCAGCCAAACCCTGCTCGGCGACATGATGAATGCGCTCTCTGAAGCACAAGGCAGTAAAGCACCGATTGCGCGCGTAGCCGATAAAGCGGCGGCGGTGTTTGTGCCTGCCGTCGTGGGCATCGCGCTTCTGACTTTTATCGCCACTTGGCTGGTGAAAGGCGATTGGACGGTTGCGTTGATGCACGCCGTTGCCGTTTTGGTGATTGCTTGTCCGTGCGCGCTCGGTCTGGCGACGCCCGCCGCGATTATGGTCGGCATGGGCAAAGCAGTGAAACACGGTATTTGGTTTAAAGATGCGGCGGCAATGGAAGAAGCCGCTCACGTCGATGCCGTCGTGTTGGACAAAACCGGCACGCTGACCGAAGGCAGGCCGCAGGTTGCCGCCGTTTATTGCGTTCCCGACAGCGGCTTTGACGAAGACGCTTTGTACCGCATCGCCGCCGCCGTCGAACAAAACGCCGCTCATCCGCTCGCCCGAGCCATCGTCTCCGCCGCCCAAGCGCGCGGTTTGGATATTCCTACCGCACAAAACGCGCAAACCGTTGTCGGCGCAGGTATTACCGCCGAAGTGGAAGGCGTGGGTTTGGTGAAAGCAGGCAAAGCCGAATTTGCCGAACTGACCTTGCCGAAGTTTTCAGACGGCGTTTGGGACATTGCAAGCATTGTTGTAGTCTCAGTCGATAACAAACCTATCGGTGCATTCGCACTTGCAGACGCGTTGAAAGCCGATACCGCCGAAGCCGTAGGCCGTCTGAAAAAACACAATATCGATGTCTATATTATGAGCGGCGACAACCAAGGCACGGTCGAATATGTTGCCAAACAACTGGGCATCGCACACGCCTTCGGTAATATGAGTCCGCGCGATAAAGCCGCCGAAGTGCAGAAACTCAAAGCCGCCGGCAAAACCGTGGCGATGGTCGGCGACGGCATCAACGACGCGCCCGCGCTCGCTGCCGCCAACGTCAGCTTTGCGATGAAAGGCGGTGCGGATGTTGCCGAACACACCGCATCTGCGACGTTGATGCAGCATTCGGTCAACCAACTCGCCGATGCCCTGTTGGTATCGCAGGCGACGTTGAAAAACATCAAGCAAAACCTGTTTTTCGCCTTCTTCTACAACATATTAGGCATCCCGCTCGCCGCGCTCGGCTTTTTAAACCCCGTCATCGCAGGCGCGGCAATGGCGGCAAGCTCGGTTTCAGTATTGAGTAATGCCTTGCGCCTGAAACGGGTGAATATTGAGTGATAATATAAAGGCCGTCTGAAGACTGTTTTTTCAGATGGCCTGTCATCAAGTATTTTTGAAGGAATAATCAGATGAAAACACTTCGTTTATTGTTTGGCTTGGCATTGGTTGTTACTGGGTTTAGCGTGCAGGCTGGGGATTACAGCGAGAAGCAGCACGATAAGCTGATACGAGAATGCAATCGGAACAATCTGGAAAGTTGTGTCACTGCGGCCATTTGGACGCGTGATTATCTTGAAGCGCCTGCTCATGCTTATCCGTTTCTGAAAAAAGCCTGCGATGGCGGCAATATGCGCGGCTGCAATGTTTTGGGTAATCTGTATCTCAATCCGTCCAGCGGTTTAGGCATGGATTATGCCGCTGCGATCAAGCTCTACGAGCGAGCCTGTAAAGGCGGTTATGAAAATGCCTGTACCAATCTTGAAGAAACTAAAGCAGAGATGGCGCAAGGCAATACACCAGACCGAGACAGTCGTTTAAATCAATTAAGCCAATCTTGTGCTTTGGAAAATGAAGCCGCTTGTCAGGCATTGATGCTGGAAATGCAACGTTGAGCGTCACGCTGAGGCCGCCTGAAGACTGTTTTTTCAGACGGCCTTTAATCCATATTTTCTGATTTTGAGGCCCAAGCGGGAGTATGTTGTATGGACATGATGTTGTTAACCAATATTGTATTGATTGTTTTATGTATTTTTACCATGTTGCTGGTGTGGTCGCGCAACTGGAAACGCAAGCAGGCGTATTTTGAGAAAATCAAAAGCAATCCGGAAAACCTCAAATGGGTTGGGCAAAATCTGACTGGTCAGGAATGGAAGGATTTGAAAGCCGTGAGCGACCGTTTTGGGCTGCCCATGTTGCAGGCCAAGCAATTAATTGATTTTTATAAAAACAGTCAGCGTTAATTGATGATTTAACGATAGAACTTGACTGAAGTTAAGGCCGTCTGAAATAGCACTCTTATAATAATATAAGTGATATTTCAGACGGCCTTACTGTTGGTTCAAATAAAGGGAGGAGAACAAAAATGACCGTTTACTTAATCGGCGATTCCGTTCGGCTTGCTTCGGAGCCTTACACGCGCGCCGCTTTGCCTGAGGTGGATATTGTTTCTCCATCGGAAAACTGCCGTTCGTCGCATGATGTGTTAGAGCATATCGGGCAATGGACAGAGGGCGCGACTGTGGGAGACATTATCCACATCAACTGCGGTTTGCACGACATCCGCCACAATCAAGGCTGTAACGGGCCGGGGGCCGATATAGAAACCTACCGCAATAACCTGACCCAAATTTTCGATTGTCTGAAACAGACAGGTGCAAAAATTATTTGGGCGTGCAGTACGCCGTTTTTGGAAAGCGTACACAATATCGTCAAACCCTCGCGCCGCTATCTGGCTGATTTGAAGGCCTATAACCGTGTGGCGGAGGATTTGGCAAAGCAATATGGCTTTGCCATCAATGATTTATACAGTCTGATGTTTGAGCAGGACTTGACTGATGTGATGCTGTGTGACGGGCTTCATTTCAATGAGTTCGGCAGTAAGATGATAGGCGAGGCAGTAGCCGAAGCGATATTGAAACAGATGGATTAACCTGACTTAACTCGTTTTGTCATGTTTTGGCTTTCAGACGGCCTTTAAAGTTGAAACGAAGCCCCCGACATAAGGTAATGCAGCACTAATCTTATCAACATTAATCCAGGAGTATAACCATGAGCGGCGAATTAGATAAAATCAGCGGTAAAGTAAAAGAAGTGGCTGGCGAAGTATCCAGCAATGCTAAACTTGAAGCTGGGGGCTTGGTTCAACAAGGCGTTGGCAAAGTAAAAGAAGTGGTCGGCGATATTGAAGAAAAAGCAGGCGATGTTTTGCAAAAAGGCAAAGAAGAAGCCGAGCATTTGGTTGATGAAGCCAAAGAAAAAGCTGAAAGCTTGATTAATGATATTAAAAGCAAATTTTAATATTTAAAGAATAAAAGGCCGTTTGAAAGATTTTCAGACGGCCTTTGTTTATGGTTTTAAAGTTTAGACAAACTGTTTGCCAAATTCGATAAATTCGTCTTTTTGGGCTTTGGCTTTGCCGGAGTCGATGGCTTCTTGAGCGGCTTTGACACCATCTGCCAGCGAAGCAACCACATTTCCTGCATAGAGCGCGGCGGCGGCATTGAGGACGACGATATCGCGTGCGGCACCGGCTTTGCCGTCCAACACTTCGTTCATTTTTTGCAGGGATTCTTGCGCATTTTCGACTTTGATTTCGTCCAAATTGCGGCGGACCTCCATGCCGAAATCGGCTGGGCTGATGTCGTATTCGGTAATTTTGCCGTCTTTCAGTTCGGCAACGCGGGTTTTGCCGGTCAGCGTGATTTCATCCAAACCGCCTTCGCCGCACACGACCAAAACATGTTTGGAGCCAAGCTGTTGCAATACGCGGGAAAGAATGCCGCACAAGTCGATGTGGAACACGCCCAAGAGTTGGTTTGCCGCGCCGGCAGGATTGGTCAGCGGGCCCAAGATATTGAAGATGCTACGGAAACCGAGCGAACGGCGGACTGGGGCAACATAGCGCATGGCGCTGTGATGGTGGGGCGCGAACATAAAGCCGATGCCGGTTTGCTGAATGCTTTGGGCGACCTGTTCGGGGTTGAGGTTGAGGTTGGCGCCCATTTGTTCCATGACATCGGCAGCGCCGCTGGATGAAGAAACAGAGCGTCCGCCATGTTTGGCGACTTTCGCGCCTGCCGCAGCCGCGACAAACATGGAAGTCGTGGAAATATTGAAGGTTTTGGCACCGTCGCCGCCTGTGCCGACAATATCGACCAAGTCATCGGCGTTTTCCAGCGGCACTTTGGTGGCAAATTCGCGCATCACGCTGGCTGCGGCGGTAATCTCGGAAACGGTTTCAACTTTAATCCGCAGGCCGGTCAGGATGGCGGCGATTTGCTCGGGCGGAACTTGGCCGCTCATGATTTGGCGCATGAGGTCGGTCATTTCATCGTAGAAAAGTTCGTTGTTGCTGATGAGGCGTTCAATCGCTTGTTGAGGGGTAATCATGATTTTCCTTTGTTCGTGTCCGGTGTGATTCAGGCCGTCTGAAAATGCGGTTTGAACACTGTCAAACACCTTTCAGACGGCCTTTCATTAAGATTTTTGCGGGCGATAGTTTTTAAATTCTTCCAAGAAGTTTTTCAGCATATCGTGGCCGTGTTCGGTCAGCAGGGCTTCGGGGTGGAACTGTACGCCTTCGACGGCATATTCTTTATGGCGTACGCCCATGATTTCGCCGTCTTCCGTCCATGCGGTAATTTCGAGGCAGTCGGGTAGGGTGGCGCGGTCGATGGCGAGGCTGTGGTAGCGCGTGCAGTTGACCGGATTGGGCAGGCCTTTAAACATGCCTGTGCCGTGATGGAAAACGGGAGAGACTTTGCCGTGCATCATCGTTTGCGCGCGCACGACATTGCCGCCGAATGCTTCGCCCATGGTTTGATGGCCGAGGCACACGCCCATGACGGGCAGCCTGCCGGCAAAGTGCTGCATGGCCGCAACAGAAATGCCTGCCTCTTTAGGGGAGCAAGGGCCGGGGCCGATGACCAGATATTGCGGTTTCAGGGCTTCGATTTCTTCGATGGTGATTTCATCGTTGCAGCTTACCAAAACTTCCTGCCCCAATTCGGCAAAGTATTGGACGATGTTGTAGGTGAAGCTGTCGTAGTTATCAATGAATAAAAGCATTTGCAAACCTTTAATGACATTTCGGCAGACAGGGTAAGGTCTGCCAAAATTGTAAAAATCGTTTATGTTTGCATAATATCACAATCTTTACCTAAAGGCCGTCTGAAACGGCGGATAAGACAAAACAGCTAAAAAATGCTATGCTTTACGCTTTGAACCTAATCTGTTTGAAGTGATGAAAAAGTATCTTATCCCGACTGCCGCCGTTGTTGTCGCCGCTGCGCTCGGCACGCCTTATTATCTTGGTGTCAAAGCGGAAGAAAGCCTGACCGAGCAACAAAAGCTGTTGCAGGAATCCGGTTTCCTGACCGTTGAGTCCCACCAATACGATCGCGGTTGGTTTAGTTCAACCGAGACGACCGTCATCCGCCTCAAACCGACCCTGTTTCAAAATACGCAAAAATACCTGCCGGACAACTTGAAAACCGTCCTACAAGAGCCGATTACGGTCATCAATCATGTGACACACGGCCCATTCGCAGGCGGCTTCGGTACGCGTGCGCACGTGGAAACCGAGTTTCAATACCATCCGGAAACCAAAAAAGTTTTGGACCGCTTCTTCGGCCAGCAAACGCCGTTGACCATGACCAATACGGTTTACCTTTCCGGCGACGGCAAACTTAGCCTCAATATCCCTGCCTTCGACTATGAAGAGCTCTCCGGTATCAAGCTCAACTGGAAAGGCTTTAGCGGCAATACCGATTACAGCCAAGGCTTCAAAAGCTATCGCCACGATTACCTTGCGCCGTCTTTACAAGTCAAATTGGCCGACAAAGGCGATGTGTCTTTGGAAAACCTGCGCTTCCAATCCGAAACGGAAGACGGCCTGACCTTGCTTGCTTTGGGCAAGAGCAGCATTACGCTGGATAAATTCCTGTTGCAATGGAAAGAAAACATCGATTACAACGTTAAGTTGAACGAATTGGTCAACCTTGTGACCAACCTGCAAATCGGTGCATTCATCAATCCGACCGGCACAATTGCTCCGTCTAAAATCGAAGTCAGCAAACTGCGTTTTGATACCCAAACCGGCGAAGTCGATAAATTCATCAACAGCGAAGGCCGCTTCCAATTTGAAAGTCTGACTTATGGCGAAGACAAATACGGCCCTCTGGATATCAACGTCGCTGCCGAGCATTTGGATGCGGCATCACTTTTGGCATTGAAAAATAAAATTGCCGAAGTGTCCGTGAAGAAAATGAGTGAAGAAGAAATTCAGGCTTCCTTGATTCAGACGGCCAAAAACGAGGCTTCAGGCCTGTTTACCAACAATCCGGTTTTAAACGTCAAAACCTTCAAATTCACTATGCCTCATGGCGATGTCGATGTCAGAGGCAAACTCGCGTTTAAAGGTTTGGCAGCCAAAGACCTCAACAATTTGGGCGATATGCTGAAGAAAACCGAAGCTGACTTCAACATGAGCGTACCGAAAAAATTGTTGGAGCAGCTCGCCGTCAACCAAGCAAGCAGCCTGTTTAGCGTCAATGCCGAAGATGAAGCTGCAGGCCGCGCCAGCATCGACGATATCAACGAGACCTTGCGTCTGATGGTAGACAGCACCATTAAAAGCATGGCAAGCGAGAAATATCTGACCTTAGAAGACGATAATGTCAAAACCCATCTGACTCTGCAAAACAGCGAGTTGAAATTAAACGGAAAAGTCCTTCAAAGCGACCCGGAACCCGAGTTTGACGAAGCAGACTTTCCCAATAACTAATCCTCAATCACACAAACAGCGGTTTTAACTTCTCAGAAGTTAAAACCGCAAATCAACCCACAATCAAAAAGGAAACCCATGTTCCGTACCATGCTCGGCGGCAAAATCCACCGTGCCACCGTTACTGAAGCCGACCTCAACTACGTCGGCAGCATTACCGTTGACCAAGACCTGCTGGATGCGGCAGGTATTTGCGTTAACGAAAAAGTCGCCATCGTCAACAATAACAACGGCGAACGCCTTGAAACCTACACCATCCCCGGCGAACGCGGCAGCGGTGTCGTTTGCCTCAATGGCGCGGCCGCGCGTTTGGTTCAAAAAGGCGACATCGTAATTATCATGTCTTATGTCATGTTGTCCGAACCCGAAATTGCAGTGCATGAGCCGAAAGTCGTCCTCGTCGATGAGAACAATAAAATCCGCGACGTGATTTCTTATGAGCCGCCGCACACCGTGTTGTAATATTCAAACAAAGGCCGTCTGAAACGTTTCAGACGGCCTGTTTCCCAAATTCAACTTATCTGAAAGGCTTTGCCGTGAATATCCAAATCAACAACATCACCGTCAGCAACGATGCGCCCTTTACCCTTTTCGGCGGCATCAATGTCCTTGAAGACCTCGACTCTACGCTGAAAGCCTGTGAGCAATACGTTAAAGTAACCGATAAACTCGGCATTCCTTACGTGTTTAAAGCCTCTTTCGACAAGGCAAACCGCTCTTCCATCCACTCTTTCCGCGGTGTGGGTCTGGACGAAGGCATGAAGATTTTTCAAGCGGTAAAACGCGAGTTTAACGTTCCCGTGATTACCGACGTTCACGAGCCTTACCAATGCCAACCGGTTGCCGAAGTCTGCGATGTCATTCAGCTGCCGGCCTTCTTGGCGCGCCAAACCGATTTGGTGGTGGCAATGGCAAAAACCGGCAATGTCATCAACATCAAAAAACCGCAATTCCTCAGCCCGTCTCAAATGAAAAACATCGTCGAGAAATTCCAAGAAGCAGGCAATGAGCAAATCATTTTGTGCGAACGCGGCGCAAACTTCGGCTACGACAACTTGGTGGTCGATATGCTCGGCTTTGGCGTGATGAAAAAAACGTGTAACAACCTGCCCGTTATTTTTGACGTCACCCATTCCCTGCAAACACGCGAATCCGGTGCCGCCGCATCAGGCGGACGTCGCGCCCAAGTATTGGACTTGGCGCTTGCCGGTATGGCCACCCGATTGGCCGGTTTGTTCCTCGAATCCCATGCCAATCCCGACCAAGCCAAATGCGATGGCCCAAGCGCATTGCCGCTTGCCCAATTGGAAGACTTCCTGACCCGTGTTAAAGCAATCGATGAAACCGTGAAATCGTTTGCGCCTATGGATATTCGTTAAAGGTTAATAAGTTAAAAGGCCGTCTGAAAGTATTTTCAGACGGCCTTTTTATCGGCGTTACTGTCCGCGTAAAAACAACGCATCCAATTCTTTTAAAGTCAGTTTGACCCAAGTCGGACGACCATGGTTGCACTGGTTGCTGCGCGGCGTGTTTTCCATATCGCGCAGGAGCGCATTCATTTCCGGCAGGGTAAGCTGGCGGCCGGCGCGGACGGAGCCGTGGCAGGACATGGTGGCAAGGATGTGGTTTTCGTGTTCTTCGATGGTTTGGCTGCTGCCGACTTGGGCGAGTTCGCCCAAAACATCTTTGGCCAGCGAAACAACGTCGGCTTTACCGAGCATAGCGGGAACTGCACGGACGGCAAGGGTATTGCCGCCCATGTCGGACAATTCCAAGCCAAAGCCTGCCAGCGTTTCGGCATGGTCGGCAAGGGCGGCGCATTCTTCGTGAGACGCGGCAAAGGTTACGGGAATAAGCAGGCGCTGGCTTTGCAGGTTGCCGTTTTCCTGACGTTGGCGTTTCATTTTCTCGTAGTTGACGCGTTCGGCGGCAGCGTGCATATCGATGAGCAACAGGCTGTCTTCGGCTTGGGCAAGGATGTAGATGCCAAGTAATTGAGCAATGGCAAAACCGAGCGGAGGCAGTTCGGATTGGGAGGGAAGGCCGTCTGAAAGCGGCGTATCTGTTTTGGGAGTAGGCGTTTCAGACGGCATATTGCCGAAACGTGCCTGCTCGAATTGGCTCAACTCAAGGTCGATGTCGTCAGTTTTTTTGTAAAGCTCGGCGTAAGTATTCATGGCCGCGCGGCTTTCGCGCAGAGACAGGCTGCGTTGTTGCGGCGTACGCGCGGCTTGGTAAGGCATGGGCGCGGTTTTGCCTGATGAACCAAAGGCATTGCGTGTATCAGGTTTGTTGCCTGTCGGGTAGTTGGATGCGCTATCAAACAGATTTTCGCTGTCGTTTTCAGACGGCATTGGTGTGGAGACAACGCCGGTAATGTCATGCAACACTTCGCCTGCGTTGCTGACGCTTTCGGTCAAGTTGGCACGCGTGTCAGCAAGGGCTTTGTTGAGCGTGTGGAACACAAGTTGGTGCACTTGCTGGCTGTCGCGGAAGCGGATTTCGGTTTTGGTCGGGTGGACGTTGACATCCACGGCTTCGGGCGGCAGGTCGATGAAGAGGACGAAAGCAGGCGTCAGCGCGTTGTGCAATACGTCTCGGTATGCCTGCTTGACGGCATGGAGCATGACTTTGTCACGGACAAAACGATGGTTGACGAAGCAGTATTGTTTGTCGGTTTTGCCTTTGGTAAAAGTCGGCTTGGCAATCGCGCCATAGAGCCGCAATGCGCCATTGCCGCTGTCAATTTCCAATGAGGCCGTCTGAAAATCATCGCCGACAATGGCGGCAATACGTTCATGCAGGCTTTGTGCAGGAAGTTTGAATACTTGTTTGCCGTCGCGTTTGAGTGAGAAGGCAATGTGCGGATGCGCCAGTGCGAGGCGTTCGAGCATGGTGGCGCAGTGGGCGTATTCGGTGTTTTCGGATTTGAGGAACTTGCGTCGCGCCGGGGTATTGAAGAAGAGTTCGGCGGCTTCGATGGTGGTGCCGACGGGGTGGGCGGCGGCGGTGGGGCTGCTGAGTTTGCCGTCTTCTGCTTTGACTTGAGTCGCGTGCGAACTGTCTTCTTGACGGCTGGTTAGGGTTAGGCGGCTGACGGAGGCAATACTGGCCAAGCCTTCGCCGCGAAAGCCCATGCTGGCAACGTGTTCTAAATCGTTTAAGGTTTTGATTTTGCTGGTGGCGTGGCGGTGGAGCGCAAGCTCGATGTCATCCGGATGGATACCGCTGCCGTTGTCGCTGACGCGAATCAGGCGGATGCCGCCGCCCGCCAGCTCAACATCAATCGCCGTCGCACCTGCATCAATACTGTTTTCAACGATTTCTTTCAGAGCGTTGGCAGGGCGTTCGACCACTTCGCCGGCGGCGATTTGGTTGACAAGATGGTCGGGCAGGGCGGCAATTCGGGACATCGGTTTCTTTCAAAAAAGCAACGGCGGAAGGGGAATATTACAGGTATTTGCGCATCAATTCGCATTTGACGCGGACGGTTTTGTTCAGCTGCAACACGGCAGTACCGAGCGACTCGTAGCGGTTGAGGCGATAGAAAGGCACGGAATTGAGCGAGGCATACAGTTTGAGAAAGCTGAGGCCTGCATTTCGTGCCATTTCTTCGGCGCGGCTGAGCAGGGCCGTGCCCAAGCCGAGATTGTGGAAGAGCGGATGGACGTATAAGGCGTCCAGTTGCGCTTCTTTGAAATCGACTTGGAAGAAGCCTTGAATCAGCCCTTTGTATTCGACCACCCACAAGGCTTTGTTTTTATCGGAGATGGTTTCCAAATAGCTGTTGATGTCGAGCAGACTTTCCCATGTGTGCATAATGGTTTCATCGTAACTGCGGATGCAGGCGTATTGAACAGCATGCAGATGGGCGTTGTGTATGGCTTGGCAGTCTTTTTCGGTTGCCGGACGGAGGATGGTCAGAAGGCTCATGGCAGATGGTTGGAAAAATTGATTTCAGACGGCTTTTGGCAATCAAAGGCCGTCTGAAAAAAGTGGGTAAGGTTACAGGCTTTGATGTAAGGTTTGTGCGGTTTGGAACGCATTGTCGGCATCATTGGCTAAGACGGTAAAGTGGCCCATTTTTCGGCCTTTGCGCGCGGCTTTTTTACCGTAAAGATGCAGATGTGCATTCGGGTTGCTTTGCAACGGCAGCCATTCTGGTTCGCCGCCGTCTTCCTTCCAAACGTCGCCTAAAATATTCGCCATACAGCAAGAAGTCAGCAATTTGGTATCAGCCGGAGGTAGGTTGCACATCAGGCGGACCTGTTGCTGGAATTGGTCTGCCGCGCAGGCATCGATGGTATGGTGGCCGGAATTGTGCGGACGTGGCGCGATTTCGTTGACGACCAATTCATGCGTGTCGCCGACAACAAACATTTCTACTGCCAATACGCCGACGTAGTTCAATTCATCGGCCAAACGCTGCGCCATTTGTCGCGCCTGTTGCTGAATGTCGGCACTCAGCCGGGCTGGGACGATGGAGTAGGCGAGGATACCGTTTTCGTGAATGTTTTCGGCAGGGTCGAAAGTTTGTACGTTGTCATTGTTCAGACGGCATACGATGACGGAAATCTCGCCGCGCAAGTCCACCATTTTTTCCAAAACGCAATCCACGCCGCCGTGTTCGGCAAACGCGGCTTTGAGTTCATCCAATGTTTTTACACGGATTTGGCCTTTGCCGTCATAGCCCAATGTAGCGGTTTTCAGGATGCCGGGCAGAAATTGTACGCTTTCTTCAGTGATGTCTTCGGCTCTGCAAACTGCTTGATACGGCGCGGTTTGCAGGCCTGCTTTGCATATCCATGCCTTTTCCTGAATACGGTTTTGCGCGATGGCAACGCAGTCGCCGCTGGGGGAAACATTGGTATGTTTGGCGAGAAAACGCATCGCGTCGGCATTGACGTTTTCAAACTCAGTCGTAACCGCCGCGCATTTTGCCAATTCTTCCAAAGCTGCTTCATCATCAAACGGCGCGCACAAATGGCAGTCGGCAAATTCCGCTGCCGGCGCATTCGGGTCGGGATCGAGTACAGTTACTTTGTAGCCCATGGTTTTGGCAGCAACAGTAAACATTTTGCCTAATTGTCCGCCGCCAAGAATGCCGAGCATAGCAGGAGGGAGGATGGGAGATGTGTTCATGGATAATCGCTTTATGAAGAAATTGGGTAGGGTTTGCAGGCCGTCTGAACATGGTTTTACGGCTTCAGACGGCCTGATGTTTTAAAGTTTGCCGATAAATTGCGGCGGAACGTTTTCAGTTAACCATACGCCATTGTCCGCCAAATAAAATTGATGTCCTGCCGCAAGCATGGCGACAGTGTCAATGGTCAATACAACCGGCTTGCCGTGTCGGGAGCCGACGTTGACGGCTGTTGCGGCATCGGCAGACAGATGGACAAAATGGCGTGAGGCAGAATGCAGGCCTTGTTCCAATATAGATGGAACAGAGCGTTCAGCCGTACCGTGATACAAAATTTGAGGAGGTGTCGCCACTTTGTGTTCAATCTGAACTTGTGCCGTCGAATGACCTTGCGCAGCGCGGATGCGTTTGCCGTCATCAGAAAGGGTAAACCGTTTTTTATCGTTGTTTTCGACCACTTCCAACAATACTTCATAGGTCAGCGGATTGCCCGTAAAGCCGCGCTCGGGATGATTTACCTGCGTCAGCAGGGTATCAATATCCACCCAGCCGTCTTTATCCAAAGTAATACCGATTTGCTCGGGATGATGGCGCAAGATGAAGCTGAGGAATTTGCTGATGGATTTTAGTTGTTTTTCGTTTAGTATCATAATCTTGTTGTTCAGTCATTTCAGAGCGCAGGCCGTCTGAAGATTATTTATCCAACCCTTCTTGCACCATTTGCGCGGCGCGTATTACCGCTCGGGCTTTGTTCTGCGTTTCCTGCCATTCGGATGTTGGGTCGGAGTCGGCAACTACGCCTGCGCCGCTTTGGACGAAGAGGGTATTGTTTTTAATCACGGCAGTACGGATGGCGATGGCCAAGTCCATGTCGTTGTTGAAACTCCATACGCCGACTGCGCCGCCGTAGATGCCGCGTTTGCTCGGCTCGACTTCTTCGATGATCTCCATGGCGCGGACTTTGGGTGCGCCGGAAAGTGTGCCTGCCGGGAAGGTAGCGGCGAGGATGTCCATGTTGGTCATGCCGTCTTTCAGACGGCCTTCGACGTTGGAGACGATGTGCATCACATGAGAGTATTTTTCAATCACCATTTTGTCGGTGACTTTGACTTCTCCGGTTTTACTGATACGGCCAACGTCGTTGCGTCCTAAGTCAATCAACATGACATGTTCGGCAATTTCTTTGGCATCGCTCAGCAGGTCTTGTTCGTTGGCAAGGTCTTCGGCTGGTGTTTTGCCGCGCAGGCGTGTACCGGCGATAGGGCGGACGATGACATCGTCGCGTTCGCGGCGGACGAGGATTTCGGGCGAAGAGCCGACAATATGGAAATCGCCGAAATCGTAGTAGAACATATATGGCGATGGGTTCAGCGTACGCAAGGCGCGGTAGAGAGCAAGCGGATTGTCGGTAAATTCCATGCTCATGCGTTGGCTGGGAACAACCTGCATGCAGTCGCCTGCAAAGATGTAGTCTTTGATTTTGTTGACGCAGGCTTTGAAAGGTTCTTCTCCGAATTCGCTGACTGCTTGCGTTTGCTTGCTGCCGAGGGAAAGCGGGATGGCACAACTTTGGCGTAACTGGGTACGGATGTCTTCAAGACGTTCGCGTGCGCGTTCGTAGCCGTTGGCTTGAGACGGATCGGCATAAACAATCAGGTAGATTTTGCCGCTTAGATTATCCACTACCGCAAGCTCTTGTGAGAGCATCAGGAGGATGTCGGGCGTACCGAGGGGATCGGCTTTGGC
Organism: Neisseria sp. 27098_8_112; assembly: GCF_041433235.1. Classification (NCBI taxonomy): domain Bacteria; kingdom Pseudomonadati; phylum Pseudomonadota; class Betaproteobacteria; order Neisseriales; family Neisseriaceae; genus Neisseria; species Neisseria sp. 27098_8_112. The sequence goes on from NZ_JAPWBB010000003.1 coordinate 179,229, forward strand.
GGTATGTTTCAGGCGGTGGGCAAAATGTTCGAAATTGTAGATGGTTTCATAACCGAAGTAGCCGACTAGGCCGCCGGTAAAGCGCGGCAGGCTTGGGATTTCGGGCGTTTTGAAGCGGTTGTGGAAGGCTTCGATAAAGGGCAGGAGATTGCCGTCGTATTGTTCGACGATTTCGCCGTTTTGATACACATCGACATGTTTGCCGCTGGTTTTGAGATAGTGGCTGCAAGGCAGGCCGATGAAGGAATAGCGGCCGAAGCGTTCGCCACCGACAACGGATTCGAGCAGGTAGGTGAAAGGCTTGTTGGCAAGTTTGAGGTAGATTGAGAGCGGTGTGTCCAAGTCGGCAAGCAGCTCTTGAACGAGTGGAATGCGGTTGTAACCTTGTGCGGCTTGGGCTTGGTATTCTTGTTTGCTGATCATCTTGATAAGTCTTTCAGACGGCCTGTTTTAGGGTGTTAAATCGTGTGAAGAGTATAGCATTTTATTGGAATTGTTGACAGTCTGAGCGTTATGTCAGATATGGAAAACGCCGTCTGAAAAAGACGGCGCGAGGTATCAGGCAAGGGTATTGGAGATTTTGTTTTTCCGGCTTCGCTTCCACTTGAAAATATAAGCGGCAACAACTGGAATCAGGGCGATAATGGATTTGAATGTCCAGCCTGAATACCATGTGCCTTCGGGAACATCGCTTGCAAGCCAAGTGAAGTACGGCCACCAGCAGGCAACTAGGCTGCCGAGGAACAGCGGCCAAATATGACGGCTTAAGTTGCGTTGCCATAAAAGGAAACAGATGGCTGCCCAAACGAAAGTCAGTACGGTAATCAGGAGAATGGTGTAGGCATCTGAAATCAGGATGGCGGCAAAGTAGTAGCTGAGTCCGACCCATAATAGGGCAAGTATCAAGACGATGATTTCTTCAGGGCGTTTAAACATATTTTCTCTCTTTTGTAAGACTGGCAATGCGTTAATACTATACCCTAAACAAGAAGCGATGATAAGAGTCTGAGACCTTTGCAAAATTCCTTTCCTTCCAACAGCCGAAACCTAAACACAGGTTTTCGGCTGTTTTCGTCTCCAATCACTCCTGATTCTACTCAAATACCC
>NZ_JAPWBB010000004.1:0-179124 GCF_041433235.1 Neisseria sp. 27098_8_112
GGTACGTTGCACCGTAAATTCCGCTACGCCTGGGCAGCCTATTTTGGTCTGATTAAAGTGAGTGCGCAAAGCCACCTGAAGGCGATGTGTTTGAACCTTTTGAAAGCCGCCAACAGGCTAAGTGCGCCTATTGCTGCCTAAAAGGCGGCCGGATGCCTGCTTAATCAGGTATCCAAGGGGGATTAAGGGGGTATTTGAGTAGAATCAGTGGATATTTGAAATAAAAACAGCCGTAAACCTGTGTTTAGGTTTCGGCTGTTTGGGGGAGGACTTTTTTGCAAAGGTCTCAGGCCGTCTGAAAACCATGAATTTGTGGTTTCAGACGGCCTTTTCATTAAACCTTGTTTTAATGGTCTTCACGCGCGTGGTTGATCGTATATTTAGGAATTTCTACGACCAAATCTTCATCGGCAACGACTGCCTGACAGCTCAAGCGTGAATCGGCTTCCAAGCCCCATGCCTGGTCGAGCAGATCTTCTTCCAATTCGGTCGGCTCTTCTAAGCTGTCAAAACCTTTGCGGATGATGACGTGGCAAGTGGTGCAGGCGCAGGATTTTTCGCAGGCGTGATCGACTTCGATGTCGTGGTCGAGCAGCACGTCAAGGACGGTTTGGCCTTCCGGTGCATCTTCGATAACCGCGCCTTCAGGGCATAATGTCGCGTGTGGGAGTACGGTAATTTTTGGCATTTTTATTGTCTCGGTTGTTTAAGAGTGGTTGTGGTTAAAGTGGTTTCAGACGGCCTTGAGTATTCAATATTCAGGCCGTCTGAAAAATGGGTTTATAACATGATGCCTTTACTTTTTAAATTTTCCAGACATTCGTCCAAGTAGGCATCATCATGTTCGGCGTAAATCGGCGAAGTGGATGCTTCAATCGCGTGCGAATGGTATGGGGCAACGGCTTTGCCACGATATAGCGGGTCTTTCCATAAAGCATCCGGTTTGTAACCGCGCCTTTCCATCTCTTCCATAATCAACGCGTGATACAGATAGAGTTTGTAGGGCGAATGAGTGAAAACGTAATTAACCGTCGCATGCGGCCTGCCCCAGCCGGCCCCGCGCAAGGCAGCGCATTCGCGGTGTTGCCCCAAAAGCTGGGCGCGGGGGAGTAGGGGGATAAGGGTTTGGTGCCAGAGTCTCATTGTGATTCAAATAATTTTGAATATTCTGTGTAAGCTTTCTCTAAATTTTCTTTTGAATAGGTAGTATAAATATGAAGACCTTCTTCAATTTCAGTAGTTAGCTTTGAACCGCTTGTCCCAAAGTATTCGTCTTTATATAAACGGACTTTGGAATTTTTGGGTTTATATGCATTTTCTGAAGAGATGAGATTTCGTAATATGGAAGGATTTTGTTGGTGCTTTTCCTTGATAAAGGAGACAAATGCACTTCTGGTTACTTCAAAAATTTTTTCTTGATGATGTTCTTCGACGGTTTTTTCAAAACCTAACTCTGCTGTTTCATTTTTAGGAAATACAATTTCGCCTCTTAACGAGAGAAAAAGCCTTTTTACAAGATTTTCATCAATTGCAAAAAGCTCAGTTTCTCCTATTTGGCTTTTGCCGAAAATTTCATGAAGTAAGGTTTCTTTTTCTTTATAGTTGTCGGTTTTAATGGCTAGAATGCGCTCTAACCCGCCAACATTTGCGTAGCCGTTGTTTTCCAAATGGCGCATTCTAGTTTCAAAATTATTTTTGTCAGTAATACCAATTTTATATACGCCTTTGATGACAGTTTTCATCAGGTAGACAATGCCTGCTTTTTCCATTGTTGTTCTTTATTTTTATTTCTGTAAGAGGATATCTTTTCAGACGGCCTTTTTATCCAAGGCCGTCTGAAACCATTTGCCATCAAATATTATCAACACTTTGGCCGGTAAGCGCGCGTTGGATGTTGCGGTTCATGCGCTTGGCGGCGAAGTTGTCGGTACTGTGGCTGAGTTTGGCGACGGCAGCGCGGATGTCTTCGGCGTTGCCGTCATTCAGACGGCCTTGCAAATCGGCGATGTCTTGTTGAATCTGTTGCAATTCTTCGGCTTCCAACAAATCGCCATCCAGCTCAAGGGCGGCGTTGACGGCGTCGGTCAGGCTTTCGGCTTCGACCACGGCTTCGGCACGGGCGCGTGCCGCCATGTCTTCGGCGGCGTTGCTCATGCTGTCTTTGAGCATTTGGGTAATGGTGCTGTCGTCCAAGCCGTAGGAAGGTTTGACTTCGATTTGCGCCTGTACGCCGGTGCTTTGTTCTTGTGCTGAAACGGACAGCAATCCGTCGGCATCAACTTGGAAGGTCACGCGGATACGTGCTGCGCCCGCGGCCATCGGCGGAATGCCGCGCAGGGTAAATTTGGCAAGGCTGCGGCAGTCGGAAACGAGTTCGCGCTCGCCTTGTACGACGTGTATCGTCATGGCGGTTTGACCGTCTTTGAAAGTGGTAAAGTCCTGAGCACGAGCGGTAGGAATGGTGGAGTTGCGCGGGATAATTTTTTCGGCAAGACCGCCGTAGGTTTCCAAACCGAGCGACAAGGGTGTAACGTCAAGCAGCAGCCATTCGCCGTCGGTTTTGTTGCCGGCAAGGACGTTTGCCTGTATGGCGGCACCGAGTGCGACCACTTCGTCAGGGTTGAGGTTATTCAGCGGGGTTTGTCCGAAGAATGTAGCAACTGCTTGTTGAACATGCAACATGCGGGTAGAGCCGCCAACCATAATCACGCCCTTGACATCCGCCTTGGTTACGCCGGCATCTTTCAAAGCCTGTTTGACCGGCTCTATGGTTTTTTGCACCAGATTTTGGGTCAGATTGTGAAACTCTTGGCGGGTAATGACGGTATGAACGTTATAGCCGTCTGAAAGTGTGGTTTCGATAACTGCTTCGGTTTGAGTAGTCAGTTTTTCTTTTGCAGTACGAACAAGGGAAAGCAGAAGCTGGCTGTCTTGTTCGTTAAGTTTGGAAAGGTTGTTTTGTTCGAGCAGGTAGCAGAACAAACGATGATCGAAGTCATCGCCACCCAATGCGCTGTTGCCGCCGGTGGCTTTGACTTCAAACAGGCCTTTGGTCAGTTGCAATACGGATACGTCGAATGTGCCGCCACCCAAGTCATAAACGACAAACGTGCCTTCTGAGGCGTTATCTAGTCCGTAGGCGATTGCGGCGGCGGTCGGCTCATTGAGGAGGCGCAATACATTCAAGCCTGCCAAGCGTGCGGCATCTTTGGTGGCTTGACGTTGGGCATCGTCAAAATAAGCGGGTACGGTAATGACGGCGCCGACCAAATCGCCGCCTAATGTTTCTTCGGCGCGCAATTTGAGGGCTTTGAGGATTTCTGCCGATACTTCGATAGGCGTTTTTGCACCTTGACGGGTGTTTAACTCGACTACGCGCTCATTGGGTGTAAATCGATAGGGCAGGTATTGCGCCTCTTGTGCGAGGTCGGTAAGGGTGCGGCCGATCAGGCGTTTGGCGGAGCTGACTGTATTTAGCGGATCGGTTTTTTGGGCAGAAAGGGCGTTTTTGCCGACTTCAACTTTGCCATCCAAATAACGGACAACCGAAGGCAGGGTGGCACGGCCGTCTGAATCGGGCAGGCAGACTGCGCTGCCGCTGCGGACTGTGGCAACCAAGCTGTTGGTTGTGCCTAAATCAATGCCTACGGCGAGGCGGTGTTGATGGGGGGCGGCAGACATGCCGGGTTCTGAAATCTGCAAAAGAGCCATGATTGTGTGCCTTCTGATGCTGTATTTATTAGGATGGGGCAGATTTTAGCAGATTTTTGGCAGATAGTTGAGTGGTTTGCTAGGAAATAACCATAAGGCCTAATGTTGTTTTTTAATTGAAAAGAAAGTGGATTTTGAATCCGGACTTGTATTTTTTAAGAAATGCGGATAAAATTCGACCTCTTTGCCTTGCCTTTTACTTCGCATGGTGAAAGGCTGTTTTTAATCATCCATAAGGAGATAACATGCGTCATTACGAGATCGTGTTTATCGTTCATCCTGATCAAAGCGAGCAAGTGCCTGCTATGGTTGAGCGTTACAAAACCATGATTACTGAAGCCAGCGGTAAAATCCACCGTTTGGAAGACTGGGGCCGTCGTCAATTGGCTTACCCAATCAACAAAATCCACAAAGCACACTATGTTTTGATGAATATCGAAACTACTCCTGAAGTGGTTGAAGAGCTGGAAACTGCTTTCCGCTTCAATGATGCCGTACTGCGTCACCTGACCATCAAAACAAAACACGCTGTAACTGAAGCTTCCCCAATGCTGGGCGGCGAAAAAGCAAAAAACTTGCTGAACGGTGCAGCTGAAGAAGTTGCAGCAGCTGAATAAGATTGAACAATCTGATTAAGCTTACCGCCCGTATCTTGCAGGTTCAGCCCTTGAGATATACGCCGGCAGGAATTCCTGTTTTAGATGTTGTGTTACAACATGAGTCTTGGCAGGAAGAAAACGGACAGAAATGTCTGGTCAAGTTTGAAATCCCTGCGCGGATTTTAGGTAAGCAGGCTGAGGAATGGCAGTATCGGCAAGATGCCGTCATCGAATCGGAAGGTTTTTTGGCGCAACGCAGCCAACGCTTCCCCAAGCCGGTACTACGCATACAGAACATTAAAGAATATAAAGGTTAAACGACAATGGCTCGTCAATCATTCAAACGTAGAAAATTCTGCCGCTTTACGGCTGAAAAAATCCAAGAAGTTGATTATAAACAAGTTGATTTGTTGAAAGACTTCATCTCTGAAAACGGCAAAATCATCCCTGCCCGCATTACTGGTACTAAAGCACACTACCAACGTCAGTTGGCTACTGCTGTGAAACGTGCCCGTTTCCTGGCTCTGTTGCCTTACACCGATCAACACAAATAATTTTGGAGTTTAAATCATGCAAATTATTCTGTTAGAAAAAATCGGCGGTCTGGGTAACTTGGGTGACATCGTTACCGTTAAAAACGGTTACGCACGCAACTTCCTGATTCCTGCCGGTAAAGCAAAACGTGCGACCGAAGCCAACATGAAAGAATTCGAAGCACGCCGCGCTGAATTGGAAGCCAAACAAGCTGAAATCTTGGCTGATGCTAAAGCACGTCAAGAAAAACTGGAAGGCCAAACCATTACTGTTGCTCAAAAAGCCGGTGTTGATGGTCGTCTGTTCGGTTCTGTTACCAATGCTGACATCGCTGAAGCGATTGTTGCTGCCGGTATCCAAGCTGCTAAAGCAAACGTACGTCTGCCTAACGGTCCTTTGAAAGCTGTTGGCGAATACGAAGTTGAAGTGGCTCTGCACACTGACGCCGTTGCTAAAATTACCGTTGCTGTTGTTGCAGCCGCTGAGTAATTGATTCATTCAAGGCCGTCTGAAAATCAAGGGTTTCCTTGGATTTCAGACGGCCTTGTCTATGTGCTTGAGTCGAAGTAAGTAAATATCGATTTGTCTATATTTTTGAGTTTGTCTAGAAATATAGCGGTTGATATGAAGAGATGATGTATTGGCCGAATATTCATTCGTGTTCGGGTTTGTCGTGTTATTTAGTAAAGAGATTATTTATGAATAAAATCAAAATCTTTGGGATGGGTCTGGCTGCTTTGGCTCTGGCTTCATGTAGTACCCCGCAAAAGCCTGCTGTTGATACGGCAAAACCTGTCGAGCCCGTTTCCTCTGCAAAACGCCCTGTATTTGATGCTGCGGCTGAATCTGTTGCCAGCAGCGGTTTTAATGAGAACGTCAATGTTCAGCAGTTTATCCAATATGAAGTAAAAAACCGCCGTTTCAGTGCGGAAGAATTGCGTAACTTCTTCAATGGCGTGGTGTATAAAGGCAATATTATTACCATTATGTACCGCCCAAGCACTTCGCGTCCTTGGTATGAATTCCGCATCGGTAACTCCGGTGCGGCCAAATTTAATGGCGGCAGACAATTCTATGCGGCAAACCGTGCCGTAATTGATGATGTGGCACGCAAATACGGCGTACCTGCCGAATTGATTGTGGCAATTCTCGGTATTGAAACCAATTATGGCAAAAATACAGGCAGCTTCCGCGTTGCCGATGCCTTGAGTACATTGGCCTTTGATTATCCACGCCGTGCCGAGTTCTTCCAAAATGAATTGAGCGAACTTTTGCTGATGGCAAAAGAAGAAAAAGAAAATATCTTTGACTTCAAAGGCAGCTATGCCGGCGCGATGGGCATGCCGCAATTTATGCCTTCAAGCTACCGTAAATGGGCGGTGGATTATGATGGTGATGGTCATCGCGATATTTGGAATAATGTCGGCGATGTGGCGGCTTCTGTCGCCAATTATATGAAACAGCATGGCTGGCAGACCGGCGGTAAGATGGTTGTGCCGGTCAGTCTGACGATTACGCCGCACTTGCAGGCGATTATCGATGAGAAAACTGCCTTGACGCGCACTGTCGCAGATTTCAAAGCTTTGGGTGTCGTGCCTCAAGCTGCTGTTGCGGATAATGAAAAGGCTGTATTGTATGCTTTGGAAACCAGCCCGGGCGTATTTGAATACTATTTGGGCCTGAATAACTTCTACACAGTATGGCAATACAACCACAGCCGCATGTATGTAACAGCGGTACGCGATATTGCGAATGCAATCAATAACAATGGCCTGTAAGCCATAAGAAAACCACCCTTCGGGGTGGTTTTTAAATATTGAGGATTTGTAAGGGGGTTAAGCCATCAGTCTGATTTTCATGGCGTAACGTTTTTTGCTGTGTCCTGAAACAAACTGTCCACCTCGGGCAGGGGATAAAAATGCATTGCCTTCTGCGGTTGGTTCTGCACAAGTATATTGGCCGTTTCGATCGCTCCAGAGGGCATACACAGGCAGATTGTGGGTGCGGATATCCAGTTTCAAGCCGTCAAATGCAACGTGTGCATCCTGGTCGGAGGAAACAAATTCGGTATGGGAGATATAGTCGGCATCGTATGGCGCGCCGTTGAAATCAAATTGTGTGCCGGCGGCGGTAAAGTAGGGGTGGAACCCCGGGGATGTGCGGACGGGCGATTCGCCGTAATTGCAGACAGTTAGGATGGCGATGGCTTCATTTTCGTTAGGCAGACTGTAATCGAGCAACCATTCGACGTGTTCATAGCCTTTTTCTGTGCTGATTAATTTTAAGCCGATATCTGATTCATTTTGATGGCGGATTTCCCAGTCTGAAGTTCTGCCAAAACCATGTTGGGCCAGATGATTTTTGCTGTCAGGTCCGAATTGAGGTAGGCAGACGTGCATACCGCCGCGTAATTTTGTGTCATCGCCTACTTGAACGCTGGTTTTCGGAAATAAGACTTCCCATCCTTTTAGAATCAGGGAATCAATATATCCGCCCATTGTATTTACTTGCATAGTGGCTGATTGGTTGCGTAGTATGATTTCGGACATGATGTTTCAAACTTCAAATTACTTATCATTTATGTAGCATTCTAACATTGCGATGACATGCTGTCGCTGTCGGCTTGATAGAAAATCCTTAATAAAAATCAAAAAAATGCTAGAATATATGCCATTTTCTGAGGCTGTCTGAAAAGCGGATAATTCTTTTCAGATGGCCTTCCGATTTATTTCCCGTAGAGAAACAACATGGCTTATCAAGTTCTTGCACGAAAATGGCGCCCGAAAACCTTTGCCGATTTGGTCGGTCAGGAACACGTCGTCAAAGCCCTGCGCAACGCGCTGGACGAAGGCCGTCTGCACCATGCCTATCTGCTGACAGGGACACGCGGTGTGGGTAAGACCACGATTGCCAGGATTTTGGCCAAGAGCTTGAACTGCGAAAATGCCGTGCATGGCGAGCCGTGCGGTCAGTGTGAAAGCTGTACGCAAATCGACAGCGGCCGTTATGTGGATCTATTGGAAATCGACGCGGCATCGAATACCGGTATCGACAATATCCGCGAAGTGTTGGAAAACGCGCAATACGCGCCGACTGCGGGTAAATACAAAGTCTATATCATCGACGAAGTGCATATGCTTTCCAAAAGCGCGTTCAATGCCATGCTGAAGACTTTGGAAGAACCACCTGAACACGTTAAATTCATTTTGGCGACCACCGATCCGCACAAAGTCCCCATTACTGTATTGAGCCGCTGTTTGCAGTTTGTTTTGCGCAACATGACAACCCAGCAGGTTGCCGAGCATTTGGCGCATGTATTGGATCGTGAAAACGTTCCTTATCAGCCACAGGCTTTGCAACTTTTAGGACGTGCCGCCGCCGGTTCGATGCGCGATGCGTTGAGCCTTTTGGATCAGGCGATTGCCATGGGGTCGGGTAAAGTGGCCGAACAAGATGTTCGCCAAATGATCGGAGCAGTTGATAAACAATACTTGTTTGAATTGCTTGAAGGAATCATCAATCAAAACGGTGAGGCCTTGCTGGAAAAAGCTCAGGAAATGTCCGCCAGAGCGATTGGTTTTGACAGCGCATTGGCAGAATTGGCCATGCTGTTGCAACGTTTGGCTTTGATTCAAACCATTCCTTCCGCCTTGGCGAATGACGACCCTGAACGTGAAACTTTGCTGCGATTAAGTCAGGCTTTGAGTGGAGAGCAGATTCAGCTTTATTATCAATGTGCTATTCATGGTAAACAGGATTTGCCGCTGGCTCCGGATGAGTATGCCGGTTTTGTCATGACGCTTTTGCGCATGCTTGCATTTGCGCCGTTGGCCGCTTCGGGTTGTGATACGCAAAGTCAGATTGAACACACGGATTTGCATTCCGACCATCAGAAAGCTGAGGCCGAAAAAAAGCCTTTTCAGCTGCCGAAATCTGAGCCGATAGCAGCACCGGCGGTTGAGAAAGAGGTTGTTCCGAGCAAACAGGATACCGTTGAAAGGCCGTCTGAAGAAACGGTTCAGCCTGTTCAGCAACAACAGGCGGATGTGCCGCCTTGGGAAGACATGCCGAGCCAAATATCGGCTGAGCCGCCTCAAACACAAACGGCGCAGATGCAAGAAACTGCGGAGCCATTGCCTGTTGCAAAAGTTCAGACGGCCTCTGAGCCGGAAGAATATCCGCACATGGATGAGGAAATTCCGCCTCCGTATTTTGATGAAGCATATGCATATGATGATCCGCATCGTGCTGATGTGATGGAAGTACCGCAGCCGGTTTCATCTACTGAGTCTGAAGAAGAGGAGGGCGATGAAGAAGAGCTTCAGTTCGCTCCTTTGCCTGAGTTTAAAACAGAGAATTGGCACAGTATTATCGAACGCTTCGCCCGTAAATTAGGCGCGGCGCAGATGTTGGCGCAAAATGCGGCATGGACGAGTTATGATGCGGAAGCCGGTTTAATCATGCTGTCGTTGACGGATGAGGCCAAAGCGACTGCCAATAAAGAGCGCTTGGATAAAATCTGCCAGACGTTGAGCGAGGCCTACCATCTTGGCAATTTAAGGCTGCAAACCGAGCCTTGGCAGGATGATAAAGGTTGGGAAACGCCGGTTATACGCCGCAAACGTATTCAAGAAGAAGGGCGGCAGCAGGCGCAAGATTTGCTGGAAGCGGATACAACGGCGCAGAAAATCTTACAAACCTTTGAAGCGCAATGGCTGCCGGATTCTTTAGAATTGGCAGGACATTCTTAAAATACTGATATACAAGGTCGTCTGAAAGGCAATAGCGTTTTTCAGACGGCATGAGTGAAACCCATTTATTCAAACCCATAGGAGTAAAACATGTTCGGAAAAGCCGGATTAGGCGGCCTGATGAAGCAGGCGCAACAAATGCAGGAAAACATGAAAAAGGCACAAGCCAAGCTGGCTGAAACCGAAGTTGAAGGCGAAGCAGGCAATGGTTTGGTAAAAGTTGTGATGACGTGTTCGCACGTTGTCCGCAAACTTGAAATCAGCCCTGATTTGATTCAAGAAGCCGCTGATGACAAAGAAATGTTGGAAGATTTGGTATTGGCCGCTATCAATGCCGCTTCTGAAAAAGCCGAAGAAACCACCAACAAAACCATGGGTGCGTTTACCCAAGGCCTGCCGGCAGGTATGGGCGACTTCTTCCGCTAAACCCGCGCAGCAAAGCAAACAAAGGTCGTCTGAAACACTAAAAATCAGTTTCAGACGGCCTTTGGATTATCTGTTTTGCAGATTGAAATCAACATATCGGCAGTTATTCCGCCGAAGGTATATTGAGTGTTTATTGCATTCAAATCTGCTCAACCAATATTAAAAACCAATCGATACACCAAACAAAATGAAACCGTCCCTTCCCATCCGCTCACTTCTTTTAAGTTGTATGTTCGCCGCAGCAAGCGCAAACAGCTTTGCCGCCGAAACCGTCATCACTTCTCCGGACAAGCAGTTCAGCGTTAAAAAAGTCTGCAACCACAAAACCCAAGAATGCTCTTTCTTTGCAGGCAAAAAAGCCATCGAGGAAAATCTTCCCGAAGACAGGACAAGCTATGAGTGGCTTGGCAATACCTTCGTATTAAGGACTAGCTTAGGATCGTATGATTCCTACACCACCTTCGCAGACCGTATCCACAAGCCCTATACGCTTTCCTCCGTCATCGCCACCGACAGCAAAACGCAATGCGCTGTGACCGCAGGTAATAAAGGCGTGTCGTTCTACTCGCTATTCCGCGACAAACCCGTCAAATTCATTGCTGCAAACGACAAAAAATTTGGCTTCCCTCAAGATGTTGTCTCGTTGGAATCCGTCGTCGAAGTAGAATTCAAAGGCAAGAAAGTCCACATGACGTATATGAACAAAGCTGAACGCAATGTTTCGGTCGTTTTAGACAATCCGTGTGTGAAATAATGTGCCAAATTTGATGGACAAGGCCGTCTGAAAAGATGCCGTTCATTCAAAAAACGAAACAGCCTGAAACCTGACTGAAAAAGGTTTCGGGCTGTTTGCACCTGTTCGCCAGATGAAGCGGGTAGGGCGCAAGGCGTGCCAGTTTGGCAGATAGAGACCTTTGCAAAGGTCTCATGGGGATGCAGGACTTTCTTTGGGAAAGAACAATCGTTCCTTATTGATGTAAAAAAAGCCTGAACGGAAGTTCAGGCTTTTAAAATTTGGCTCCCCGACCTGGGCTCGAACCAGGGACCTGCGGATTAACAGTCCGTCGCTCTACCGACTGAGCTATCGGGGAATGGGGCGTATTATAATGGCTGGAAAAAATGTGTCAATCAATATTTTTAAGAAAATGGTGCAAAATATTTCAAATGTTTGAATGTTAAAAATATTTTGTAATCAAGTTTCACATGCTTCCCAGCCGTTTCAGACGGCCTTTAGTATTTGGCGGTAACCAATTTGCCGTTTTGGAATACTTGCTGCTGCATCACTGTACCGTTGTAGGCGTAAGTGGTTAACGAGCCATTGCTTGGTGTGGCGCGGAACTGCATCAGTTGGTTACGGCTGAGGACGTAGGGATCCGTGCGTTTTTGGCTGTTGTCGCTGTAAAAGTCTTGGACGACATATTCGTTGTTGCGTTTGCTGATCAGTTGGCGATGGAAGCCGCCTTTGACTGCGCTGTTGCTGGGTGTGCCGTGTGCATCAAAATAGGTCACGATTTGTTCTTCTGAGATACGGATGCCGTCTGAATCCGTGCCTTTGGTGGTTTTGGTTTTGTCCAAGCCTACAGGGATGTTGATGGATGTACCCAAGCCGACATGGCGGCCGATGCTGGTGCCGACGCCTAAACCGACGGAAACGCCGGGCGTGCCGACTGTACATGCGCTGAGTGAAGCGGCCAAAAGGGCAGGTAAGAGAACTTTTTTCATAATGTGTATCCTTGTAATAAGAAATGTTTGTAATGTGGGAAGTATAGTATTTTTGCGGAGTGGCTGGTGTTAGTATTGGTAAAAGGGCGCAAGGCCGTCTGAAAAACAAGATAGAAACGAATATATCATTCTGGTGTAAAATGTGCCGGAATAATGATTTAATAAGAATGTGAATGAATAATGAAAACTTTGAAATTTACGAAGATGCACGGCTTGGGCAATGATTTTATGGTGGTCAATGCCATCAATCAGGACTTTGATCCGTTGACTGCGCCGCTTGCCCAATGGGCAGACCGCTATCGCGGCGTGGGTTTTGATCAGTTTTTGGTAGTGGAGAAGCCTTCTTCTGATGCGGTCGATTTTCGGTACCGCATTTTCAATGCGGATGGTCGGGAAGTAGAGCAGTGCGGCAATGGAGCGCGTTGTTTTGCGCGTTTTGTCGCGGATAAGGGTTTGACGGATAAAACGGAAATTTTGGTCGAAACGGCCAAAGGGATTATTGTGCCGAAGCTGTTGGATAACGGTTTGGTTACCGTCAATATGGGTAAACCGCGTTTCATGCCGTCTGAAATTCCGTTTGTGCCTGCACATGGTGAAAATGAAGATGCGTTGACACATATTGTCTTGGTCGGTTTGGAGTCTGTACCGGTAAGCTGTGTGAATATGGGTAATCCGCATGCGGTAATTTTGGTTGATAATGTTGAAACCGCACCGGTGGAGCATTGGGGCGGCGCTATTGAATCACACGAGCAGTTTCCTGAACGGGTCAATGTCGGCTTTTTGCAGGTTGAAGATGAGTTGTCCGTCCGCCTGCGTGTGTTTGAACGCGGGGTGGGGGAAACTCAGGCTTGCGGCACTGGAGCGTGTGCGGCCGTGGTGGCCGGCGTGCGCAATGGCTTGCTGAAAGCGGGTGTGCCTGTGCGTGTTACTCTGCCTGGCGGCGAATTGTTTATCAGTTGGGAAGAAGGTGGCGATGTGCAAATGACCGGCCCTGCTGAAACCGTTTTTGAAGGCGAGTTGCAGTATTCATGATGGTTTCTTTGGATTTTTGGTTTGCCGTCGCGTATGCTGCGGTATCGTTGGCATTTATTTTTCGCGCGCAGCGGTTTCAATGGCTTTGGGCTACGGTGTTGTTGTGGCTGGGGATTTCGGCACTGGGCGCGCGCTTGTTGCCCGGAATGTGGGGCTTTACGCATACAGGCCCTTTGCTCATCCCTCATTTTTATCTGACAATCGCCAGTATTTTCTTCTTTATTGATGACTGCAGTAAAACGGAAGACAAAAAGTTTTGGTCGGCAGGCGAATATGCCGGTTTAACCTTATTTGCGGTTTCCAATGTCGTCATGACTTTGGCTTTTGTTTTCTTGGCAGGCGTGGTTTATTTCATCTTGCCGCTGGCTGGCGCGGTTTTTGCATGGGCGGCCTTACTGAAAATTTATGCTTTGAAACCCATTTATTGGTTTGCATTGCAGGGCGTCCTGATGCTGGTGTTTTATCTGCACAGAGTGGTTGTTTGCAAGCAGTCTGCCTCTCTTTTCAGTATGCGGCAGATGTGGGCAGGCTGGATGGTTGCCGTCGTGATGCAGGCTGTGGTTGCCGTTGCATTGATTTTTGAGCGCAGTGGATATTGACCGCGCTTGAACCAAAAGTTATAAAGAAAGAAATTTTCGATATTGGTTTTTCAGACGGCCTGAGTTTAATATGCAGGCTGTATTACATCTAAATCAGGAGCAGGAAATGAAAATTGCAAATAATATTACCGAGCTGATCGGCAACACACCTCTGGTGAAACTGAACCGCCTGACCGAAGGTTTAAAAGCGCAAATCGCCGTTAAACTTGAATTCTTTAATCCAGGCAGCAGCGTGAAAGACCGTATTGCCGAAGCCATGATTGAAGCGGCCGAGCAAGCCGGTAAAATCAATAAAGATACCGTTATCGTCGAGGCAACCAGTGGCAATACCGGTATCGGTTTGGCCATGGTGTGCGCGGCCCGCGGTTATAAATTGGCCATCACCATGCCTGAAAGCATGAGTAAAGAACGCAAAATGCTGCTGCGTGCGTTTGGTGCAGAATTGATTTTGACTCCTGCTGCCGAAGGCATGGCAGGCGCTATTGCCAAAGCCCAATCTTTAGTGGACGAACATCCGGGCACTTATTTCATGCCGCGCCAATTTGATAACGAGGCCAATCCTGAAGTTCACCGCAAAACCACTGCCGAAGAGATTTGGCGCGATACAGACGGTAAAGTAGATATTTTCGTGGCCGGTGTGGGTACTGGCGGCACGATTACCGGCGTGGGCGAAGTGTTGAAAAAATACAAACCCGAAGTTCAAATCGTGGCTGTCGAGCCTGAAGCTTCTCCGGTATTGAGTGGTGGCGAAAAAGGCCCACATCCGATTCAAGGTTTGGGCGCAGGCTTTATCCCCAACGTTTTGAATACGACTGTTTACGACAGCATTGTCAAAGTACCTAACGAAGCAGCGTTTGAAACTGCACGCGCTATGGCTGAAAAAGAAGGCATTTTGGTAGGTATTTCTTCAGGTGCCGCAGTATGGAGCGCATTGCAACTGGCCAAAAAACCTGAAAACGAAGGTAAGCTGATCGTTGTCTTGTTGCCATCATATGGTGAACGCTATCTTTCTACGCCGCTTTTTGCCGATTTGGCATAATATAGGATTGTTGTTAAAAGGCCGTTTTCAGACGGCCTTTTTTGCGTATGGGCTTGAGATATCGTATGAAATCTGTTGTAATTCAGTTAATGAGCTTTGAATACCGTTATTCAAAAGTTGGTTTCTTCAACGAATCATGCTTATAATGCGCATTATGAAAAAATACATTCTTCCTATCCTTGCTGTGGCGGCACTTGCCGGTTGTGAATCAATTTATGTTCCAACATTGAAAGAAGTGCCAGTTCGACCAACCAACGTCAAGAAACCTAAGGCTGATTCACAAGTTTCAGCTACCGGTTATCATTTGGCTCCTTCGCATTGGGCAGATGTTTCCAAGATTCATGATGAAGCACGTCGCTTGAGTACCCAAGTGAGCCAAGGTAGTCTGACCAAAGTTCAGGCTGCACAATATTTGAACCGCTTCCGTATCCAACAAGTGGGACGCAACTCTGTCGATGACAGTATGTACGAAGTTTATCTGCGTTCTGCCGTTGACAGCCAACGTGGTGAAATTACTACCGAGCAATCCAAACAGTACATTCAAGGTGCTTTGCGCGGTTGGCAGCAACGTTGGAAAAACATGGATACCAAACCAAGCAATCCTGCGTTTACCAACTTCCTGATGGAAGTTATGGGTATGCAGCCTTTGAAATAAAAAAGTCATAAACCGAGAAGGCCGTCTGAATATTCGGACGGCCTTCTTCTTATATTTATATATGTGTAGTCGAATTGTATCCAATTAAGAACCAAACAGCTTGTCAGCCGCTTGACGGGCTTTTTCTTGAATATCTTCGGTCAGATAGTTTTTCATTTGAGAATAAACCAATGCAATGACAGCAATGTCATCGCTGAAGCCAAATGGAATCAGAAGGTCGGGAATGCTGTCGATAGGGCTGAGGAAATAAACCAGTGCACCGACAATAATCATTTTGGCCCGTTTGGGCGTGTGTTCGGATTCCCAAAGGTAATAAAGTGCATAAAGTTGACGGACGACAGGTTTGCCCAGGCGGCTGGCAAAGCGTCCGAGTTTTTTCATAAAACCGGATGTGTCCAAGTTTCGGCGACGGAAGGAGGGGATGTAGTCTTCCGGATTGGGTGTGTTTTGATGAGGGGAGTGTGTCATGATACAGCCTCCTTATAAGGTATGGAAACATTATTGGTATTACACTGTATTTTAGTCCATCTAGGAATGAATGAAATGTCTTTGAATGTATAACTATGTAAGAGTAGTGGTGATAATGCAGTGGTAATAAGTTAGGAATGGCTTATGCCTTTGTAAAGATTAGGTATCAAGAATGAGAATTTATCTCGCAATAGATACAATTCTCAAATCATAATGATGTTATCGTAAGTGCTTTGATGGGGAGATGGCTTAATTGCAGGAAAGTAACAAAAAAGGCTAAGCACACAAAAAAAAATCTAAGAATGATTATTTGATTTTATTGGCCTTTTGGTAAAAATCATTAGAGCATTCATAAATTGCACTGTTCAAAATGAGATAAAACAGGTAAATTATGGTTTATGTAGCTTATTGTAGTGCTGAGCTATAGGTTTTGAGCTGATAATAAATCTAGAGGAACTGACCATGTCCGCCAAATCACGCCCGGTATTTTTGGAAATTCCGAATATCCGATTGCCCATACCGGGGATTGTATCTATTCTTCACCGTATCAGCGGCGTCGGCTTGTTTGTGATGCTGCCTGTTCTCTTGTATTTCTTCTCTGGAACGCTGGATCGCGAAGCGTCGTTTGAAGCATATCGTTCTGCTATTTCCAATCCGTTTGTGAAGCTGATCCTTATCGGTCTGTTGTGGGCATATCTGCACCACTTTTTTGCCGGTATCCGCTTTCTGTTTTTGGATGTGCATAAAGGCCTGGAATTAAATACTGCCCGTACTACTGCTAAAGTTGTATTTGCTTCTGCTTTGATTCTGACCGTCGTTTTGGGAGCTTTGTTATGGTAGAACGTAAATTGACAGGTGCGCATTACGGTTTGCGCGATTGGGCAATGCAACGTGCAACTGCGGTCATCATGCTGGTGTACACCGTGGTTCTTTTGGTTGTTTTGTTTACGTTGCCTAAAGAATATTCGGCATGGCAGGCATTTTTTGATCAAACTTGGGTGAAGGTGTTTACCCAAGTGAGCTTCTTGGCCGTATTCCTGCATGCATGGGTAGGTATCCGTGATTTGTGGATGGACTACATTAAGCCTTTCGGCGTGCGTTTATTTTTACAAGTTGCCACCATCGTTTGGTTGGTAGGCTGCTTGGTGTATTCAGTTAAAGTAATTTGGGGGTAAATATGGGTTTTCCTGTTCGCAAGTTTGATGCCGTGATTGTTGGCGGTGGTGGTGCAGGTTTACGCGCAGCCCTCCAATTGTCTAAATCCGGCCTGAATTGTGCTGTTTTGTCTAAAGTCTTCCCAACCCGTTCTCATACTGTAGCGGCTCAAGGTGGTATTTCTGCTTCATTGGGTAATGTGCAAGAAGACCGTTGGGATTGGCATATGTACGATACCGTGAAAGGTTCTGACTGGTTGGGCGACCAAGATGCGATTGAGTTTATGTGTCGCGCCGCGCCTGAAGCCGTAATTGAGTTGGAACACATGGGTATGCCTTTTGACCGTGTGGAAAGTGGCAAAATCTACCAACGTCCTTTCGGTGGCCATACTGCCGAACATGGTAAACGTGCGGTAGAACGTGCATGTGCGGTTGCCGACCGTACCGGTCATGCGATGTTGCATACTTTGTACCAACAAAACGTCCGTGCCAATACACAATTCTTTGTGGAATGGACAGCGCAAGATTTGATTCGTGATGAAAATGGCGACGTAGTCGGTGTAACTGCCATGGAAATGGAAACCGGCGAAGTTTATATTTTCCATGCTAAAGCTGTGATGTTTGCTACCGGTGGCGGTGGTCGTATTTATGCTTCTTCTACCAATGCTTATATGAATACCGGTGACGGTTTGGGTATTTGTGCCCGTGCAGGTATTCCGTTGGAAGACATGGAATTCTGGCAATTCCACCCGACCGGTGTAGCCGGTGCCGGTGTATTGATTACCGAGGGTGTACGCGGTGAGGGTGGTATTCTGTTGAATGCCGATGGCGAACGCTTTATGGAACGTTACGCTCCGACTGTAAAAGACTTGGCTTCCCGTGACGTGGTTTCCCGTGCGATGGCAATGGAAATTTACGAAGGTCGCGGCTGCGGTAAAAACAAAGACCACGTTTTGCTGAAAATCGACCATATCGGCGCAGAAAAAATTATGGAAAAACTGCCGGGCATCCGTGAGATTTCCATTCAGTTTGCCGGTATCGACCCGATTAAAGACCCGATTCCTGTTGTACCGACTACCCACTACATGATGGGTGGTATTCCGACCAACTACCATGGCGAAGTTGTCGTTCCGCAAGGTGAAGATTACGAAGTGCCTGTAAAAGGTCTATATGCGGCAGGGGAGTGCGCTTGTGCTTCTGTACACGGTGCGAACCGCTTGGGTACTAACTCCCTGTTGGACTTGGTGGTATTTGGTAAAGCTGCCGGCGACAGTATGATTAAATTCATCAAAGAGCAAAGCGACTGGAAACCTCTGCCTGCTAATGCCGGTGAGTTGACCCGCCAACGTATCGAGCGTTTGGACAACCAAACCGATGGTGAAAACGTTGATGCATTGCGTCGCGAGCTGCAACGCTCCGTACAACTGCACGCCGGTGTGTTCCGTACCGATGAGATTCTGAGCAAAGGCGTTCGAGAAATCATGGCGATTGCCGAGCGCGTGAAACGTACTGAAATCAAAGACAAGAGCAAAGTGTGGAATACTGCGCGTATCGAAGCTTTGGAATTGGATAATCTGATTGAAGTAGCGAAAGCGACTTTGGTGTCCGCCGAAGCGCGTAAAGAATCGCGTGGCGCACACGCTTCAGACGACCATCCTGAGCGCGATGACGAAAACTGGATGAAACATACCCTGTATCATTCAGATACCAATACTTTGTCTTACAAACCGGTACATACCAAGCCTTTGAGCGTGGAATACATCAAACCGGCTAAACGCGTTTATTGATGAGTTTTCAGACGGCCTTTACCTTAAAGGCCGTCTGAAACCTAACCATACCCACATTGAACTGCTTGAATTCATAATACAAAATCATTGGGCAGTTTATGAGAAAAGGAACACTTCTCATGGAAAAAATGAGTTTTGAAATTTACCGTTACAACCCGGACGTTGATGCCAAGCCTTATATGCAACGTTACGAGTTGGAATTGGAACCAACCGACGTTAAACTTTTGGACGCTTTAGTGCGCCTGAAAGCACAAGACGATACATTGTCTTTCCGCCGTTCTTGCCGCGAAGGTATTTGCGGTTCTGACGGTATGAACATCAACGGCAAAAACGGCTTGGCATGTCTGACCGATCTGCGTGGCTTGAAACAGCCGGTTAAAATCCGTCCTCTGCCAGGTCTGCCTGTTATCCGCGACCTGATTGTGGATATGACCCAGTTCTTCAAACAATATCACTCCATCAAACCTTACGTTGTCAACGATAACCCTATCGATGCGGACAAAGAGCGTCTGCAAACTCAGGAAGAGCGTAAAGAGTTGGACGGTTTGTACGAATGTATTTTGTGTGCCTGCTGTTCGACTGCCTGCCCATCATTCTGGTGGAATCCTGATAAATTTGTTGGTCCGTCCGGTTTGCTGAATGCTTACCGTTTCATTGCGGATAGCCGTGATACCATCACTAATGAGCGTTTGGATAACCTGAACGACCCATACCGTTTGTTCCGTTGCCACACCATTATGAACTGCGTAGACGTATGTCCTAAACACTTGAATCCGACCCGAGCCATCGGTAAGATTAAAGAGATTATGTTGAAACGAGCCGTTTAAGAAATGATGGTTTTTGACGATATTGCCAAACGGAAAATCCGTTTTCAAACCCGCCGGGGATTGTTGGAATTAGACTTAATCTTTGGTAGGTTTATGGAAAAAGAATTCGAGCACCTGAGTGATCAGGAGTTGTCCGAATTTTCCGAAATCCTCGAATTTCAAGACCAAGAGTTGCTTGCCTTGATTAACGGACATTCGGCGACGGACAAGAAACACCTGATTCCCATGCTTGAAAAAATCAGACAGGCATGACGTGTTATAGAGCTTGTTTGCGATGCCAATCCGAACAAGCTCTTTCCATACTGAGGCCGTCTGAAAAAAAGGACCGTGCCGCTTGGGCGGCAACGAAAGCCCCAACTTACAAAGGAGTTTAAGAATGTCTAAATCAGTCAAGCTCACCACCCCAAATCAAGAGACCTTGGAACTGCCAGTATTGGAAGCAAGTATCGGCCATGATGTGGTTGATATCCGTACTTTGACTAAAAATACAGGTCTGTTTTCCTTCGACCCCGGATTCGTTTCAACTGCAAGTTGCGAATCTAAAATCACTTATATTGATGGCGATGAAGGTCTGTTGTATTACCGTGGTTATCCTATCGAGCAGCTGGCCGAAAAATCTGATTACTTGGAAGTTTGCTACCTGTTGATTTACGGCGAACTGCCTACCCCTGAACAGAAAAAAGAATTTGATGCCACAGTTGGTCGCCATACTATGCTGCATGAACAGTTGACTTGGTTCTTCCGCGGATTCCGTCGCGATGCACACCCGATGGCGATGATGGTTGGCGTGGTTGGCGCTCTGTCTGCGTTTTATCAAGACAGCTTGGATATTACCAATCCTGAACACCGCAAAATCGCGATTTACCGCTTAATCTCCAAAATTCCGACCATTGCGGCAATGTGTTACCGTTATTCCAACGGTTTGCCGTTCAATTATCCAAAAAATAACCTTACCTATGCTGAAAACTTCTTGCACATGATGTTTGCCACACCGTGTGAAGAATACAAACCTAATCCAGTATTGGCTCGCGCGCTCGACCGCATCTTTATTTTGCATGCCGACCACGAGCAAAACGCCTCTACTTCGACCGTACGTTTGGCCGGCTCTTCTGGTGCAAATCCATTTGCCTGTATCGCTGCCGGTATTGCCTGTCTGTGGGGTGCTTCACACGGCGGTGCAAACGAAGCTGTGTTGAAGATGCTGGACGAAATCGGCGATGTATCTAATGTTGCCGCATACATGGAAGGTGTGAAACAACGTAAATACCGTCTGATGGGCTTCGGTCACCGCGTATACCGCAATATGGACCCACGAGCCAGCATCATGCGCGAAACCTGTTATGAAGTCTTGAAAGAATTGGGCTTGGAAGACAGTCCTAAATTCAAGCTGGCGATGGAATTGGAACAAATCGCACTGAAAGATCCATTCTTTGTTGAACGCAAGCTGTATCCAAACGTCGATTTCTACTCCGGTATCGTCTTGTCCGCATTGGGCATTCCAACTGAAATGTTTACCGTTATCTTCGCATTGTCGCGCAGTGTAGGTTGGATTTCTCATTGGCATGAAATGATTAGCGATCCGGCACTGAAAATCGGCCGCCCACGTCAACTGTATACCGGTGCAGAGCGTCGCGATTACGTTCCGGTAGATAAACGCTAATAGACAATACATTAATATATTGTTGAAAAGTCGTTTGAAAAAATCGAATTGCCGTTTTCAATGAGGTTGGTCGTAATTAATTAAGTTGATAGCAGGTAATTTGATTTGAAATAGGGTAGAATAAAGTGTCATTTCAGACGGCCTGAATTCCGTTCGGAGAACACGGGATTCTACCCTTTGTTTATATTTTAAAGAAAAGAGCTCACGCCATGATGGACGAAAAACTCAATTTCTCTTATCTGTTTGGTTCTAATGCGCCATACATCGAGGAGTTGTATGAAAAGTTTCTGGATAATCCGGAATCTGTCGATGAAAAATGGAAACAGTACTTTACCGATTTGAGTAAACAGCCGGGCGCAGTCGCTGTCGATGTTGCCCATACACCGATTCGTGAATCATTTGCCACTTTGGCTAAAAAGAAAATTGCCGCAGCCGTCGCAGGCGGTGTGGATGAGGCAATGATGAAAAAGCAAGTCAGCGTTTTGCGACTGATTTCTGCCTATCGTATCCAAGGCGTGGGTGCAGCCCAACTTGATCCGCTCAAACGTATTCCTCCTCAAAATATCGAAGCTCTCGATCCTAAATTTCACGGTCTGTCAGATGCCGATATGGCGCTTCAGTTCAATATGGGCGAGGGCGATTTTTCCGGTCAGAGCAAACTGCCTCTGTCCCAAATCATCAGCAACCTCAAACAAACCTACTGCGGCCATATTGCGGTAGAGTATATCTACATCCCAAATACCGAAGAGCGCCGCTGGGTTCGCAATTATTTTGAAAGCGTACTGTCTACGCCAAGCTACAACGTTGAACAAAAACGCCGTATCTTGAAAGAAATGACTGCTGCCGAAACTCTGGAACGCTACCTGCATACCAAATATGTCGGTCAAAAACGCTTTGGTGTAGAAGGCGGTGAAAGCGCGATTGCCGGTTTGAATTACCTGATTCAAAACGCTGGTAAAGACGGCGTGGAAGAAGTCATCATCGGTATGGCACACCGTGGCCGTCTGAATGTTTTGGTTAACATTTTGGGCAAAAAACCGGCTGATCTGTTTGCCGAATTTGAAGGCCGTGCCGAAATCAAATTGCCTAGCGGCGACGTGAAATACCACATGGGCTTCAGCTCCGACATCGCCACTCCGCATGGCCCAATGCACGTTTCTTTGGCATTTAACCCGTCACACTTGGAAATTGTTAACCCAGTAGTGGAAGGTTCTGCGCGCGCCAAACAAAAACGTTTGGGCGAAAACGGCCGCGATAAAGTCTTGCCGGTATTGATTCATGGTGACTCCGCATTTATCGGTTTGGGTGTTAACCAAGCAACATTCAACCTATCTAAAACACGTGGTTATACCACCGGCGGTACTGTTCACATCGTGATCAACAACCAAATCGGCTTTACGACTTCCGATACCCGCGATACCCGTTCTACCGTATACTGTACCGATATCGCGAAAATGGTTTCCGCTCCGGTTATCCACGTGAACGGCGATGACCCTGAACGCGTTTGCTTTGCTATCCAAGCCGCTTTGGATTACCGCAAAAAATTCCATAAAGACATCGTGATCGACGTTGTCTGCTACCGTAAATGGGGCCACAACGAGGGCGATGATCCGACCTTGACCCAACCGATGATGTACAAAAAAGTATCGCAACACCCAGGTGCGCGTGCTTTGTACACCGAGCAACTGATTGCTGAAGGCGTGGTAACTCAAGCTGAGGCTGACGGTTACATCCAAGCTTACCGCGATGCTTTGGACAAAGGCGAACATGTTGAACAAACAACTTTGAGCAACTTCCAACGCACACAAATCGACTGGAGTAAATACCAAGGTAAAGATTGGCGCGAACACATCGAAACCGGTTTGCCTGCCGCAGATATTGAGCGTCTTACCGAGAAATTTACTGCCGTACCGGAAGGCTTTGCCCTGCATCCGACTGCAAAACGTGTGATTGAAGCGCGTAAAGCCATGGCATCCGGAAAACAAGCCATCGACTGGGGTATGGCCGAAACCCTCGCATACGCAAGCCTGCTGACCAAAGGTCATGGCGTGCGTATCTCCGGTGAGGACTCCGGCCGCGGTACATTCTCACACCGTCATGCCGTTCTGCACGATCAAAAACGCGAAAAATGGGACGACGGTACTTATGTTCCTCTGCGTAACATGGGCGAAGGCTTGGGCGAGTTCCTGGTTATCGACTCTATCTTGAACGAAGAAGCCGTGATGGCGTTCGAGTACGGCTTTGCCTGCTCCGCACCTGACAAGCTGACCATTTGGGAAGCTCAATTCGGTGACTTCGCCAACGGCGCGCAAGTGACTATTGACCAATTTCTGTCTTCAGGTGAAACCAAATGGGGTCGTTTGTGCGGCCTGACCACCATCCTGCCGCACGGCTACGACGGTCAAGGCCCTGAGCACTCTTCTGCACGCGTAGAACGTTGGTTGCAACTGTGTTCCGAGAACAATATGCAAGTCATCATGCCGTCTGAAGCGTCGCAAATGTTCCACCTCTTGCAACGCCAAGTCTTGGGTTCATACCGTAAACCGCTGGTGATTTTCATGTCCAAACGCCTGTTGCGCTTCAAAGGTGCAATGAGCCCGCTGGAAAACTTCACCGAAGGTTCGACTTTCCGTCCGGTTATCGGCGATACCGCCGAACGCGCAAGCAACGATAGCGTGAAACGCGTGGTATTGTGTGCCGGTCAGGTTTACTATGACTTGGAAGCTGGCCGTGCCGAGCGTAAACTGGAAGATGATGTTGCTATCGTCCGCGTTGAGCAGCTGTATCCGTTCCCATACGACGAGGTTAAAGCTGAACTGGCGAAATATCCGAACGCAAAATCTGTGGTTTGGGCACAAGAAGAGCCGAAAAACCAAGGCGCGTTCTACCAAATCCGCCACCGCATCGAAGACGTTATCAGCGAAGAGCAAAAACTGTCTTATGCCGGTCGTCCAAGCAGCGCATCGCCTGCAGTGGGCTACTCAAGCAAACACATTGCTCAATTGAAACAATTGGTTGAAGACGCTTTGGCATTGTAAATCAAGTAGCATTCCGTCTGAGTCTGCTCAGGCGGAATGCCCATATGCAGAATTAAAAACACACAACAGGCCGTCTGAAAGGGCCATTGGAGACACAAAATGATTATTGATGTAAAAGTACCTATGCTGTCTGAAAGCGTATCTGAAGGCACGCTCTTGGAATGGAAGAAAAAAGTTGGCGAAGCAGTTGCCCGTGACGAAATCTTGATCGATATCGAAACTGACAAAGTGGTTTTGGAAGTACCTTCTCCACAAGCCGGCGTATTGGTTGAAATCGTAGCGCAAGACGGTGAAACCGTTGTTGCCGACCAAGTTTTGGCGCGCATCGATACCGCTGCTACTGCCGCTGCTGAAGCCCCAGCCGCCGCTCCTGCCGAAGCAGCTCCAGCTGCCGCTCCTGCTGCTGCACAAAACAACGCCGCTATGCCTGCTGCCGCCAAACTGGCTGCCGAGACCGGTGTTGACGTAAACGCATTGCAAGGTTCCGGTCGTGACGGTCGCGTATTGAAAGAAGACGTACAAAATGCCGCTGCCAAACCTGCCGCAGCCGCTGCTCCTGCTGTTGCACTTCCTGCCGGCGCACGTCCTGAAGAACGCGTACCAATGAGCCGCCTGCGTGCCCGTGTTGCAGAACGCCTCTTGGCTTCTCAACAAGAAAACGCCATTCTGACTACATTCAACGAAGTCAACATGAAACCAATCATGGACTTGCGTGCGAAGTACAAAGAAAAATTCGAGAAAGAACACGGCGTAAAACTGGGCTTTATGTCCTTCTTCGTTAAAGCCGCTGTTGCAGCTCTGAAAAAATACCCGGTTGTGAATGCTTCTGTTGACGGCAAAGACATCGTATACCACGGCTACTTCGACATCGGTATCGCAATTGGCAGCCCACGCGGTTTGGTTGTACCAATCCTGCGCGATGCCGACCAAATGAGCATTGCCGACATCGAACAAGCAATTGTTGATTACGCGAAAAAAGCAAAAGACGGCAAAATCGCTATCGAAGATCTGACCGGCGGTACATTCAGTATTACCAACGGCGGTACTTTCGGTTCTATGATGTCCACCCCGATCATCAACCCGCCTCAATCTGCGATTTTGGGTATGCACGCCACTAAAGAGCGCGCTGTGGTTGAAAACGGTCAAGTTGTTGTCCGTCCAATGATGTATCTGGCTCTGTCTTACGACCACCGTATCATCGACGGCCGCGAAGCTGTATTGACCTTGGTAGCCATTAAAGACGCGTTGGAAGACCCAGCCCGCCTGTTGTTGGATCTGTAATCGTTTCAGACGGCCTTTTATTTGTTAATGAAAAGGCCGTCTGAATTTTTATTTAGATGTAGCGTAATGTAGTATCGTGCTACAATAGGCTCAACGAACGATTGAGGCCGTCTGAAACATTTGATTCGAATGAATCGGCAGATATGGACTTTCAGACGGCCTTTTCTTAAAACCATCAAAACGCAGTCATTCAAAATAAAAAAGAAACAAAAGTATCGTTTTTATTTTGAGATACTGCTAAAGCAAAGGATGACACGATGTCTCAATATGATGTAGTAGTGATTGGTGCAGGCCCGGGCGGATACGTTGCCGCCATCCGTGCCGCGCAACTGGGTTTCAAAACCGCTTGCGTTGACGCAGGCGTTAACAAAGCAGGCAATGCCCCTGCCTTGGGCGGTACTTGCTTGAACGTAGGCTGTATCCCTTCCAAAGCCCTGTTGCAATCCAGCGAACATTTCCACGCTGCGCAACACGAGTTTGCCGAACACGGTATCACTGTCGGCGACGTAAAATTCGACGCGGCCAAAATGATTGAGCGCAAAGATGCCATCGTAACCAAACTGACCGGCGGCGTGAAATTCCTGTTCCAAAAAAACAAAGTAACCAGTCTGTTCGGTACTGCTTCCTTTGCCGGTAAAAATGGCGATGCTTACCAAATCGAAGTCGATAACAAAGGCGAGAAAACCGTTATCGAAGCCAAACACGTCATCGTAGCCACCGGTTCCGTACCGCGTCCGCTGCCACAAGTCGCTATCGACAATGTGAACGTATTGGACAACGAAGGCGCATTGAACCTGACCGAAGTGCCTGCCAAACTCGGTGTAATCGGTTCCGGCGTGATTGGTTTGGAAATGGGTTCCGTATGGAACCGCGTGGGTTCAGAAGTTACCATTCTTGAAGCCGCGCCGACCTTCCTGGCTGCCGCAGACCAACAAATCGCCAAAGAAGCCTTCAAATACTTCACCAAAGAGCAAGGCTTAAGCATTGAATTGGGCGTGAAAATCGGCGACATCAAATCTGAAGGCAAAGGCGTTTCCGTTGCTTACGAAACTGCTGCCGGCGAAGCCAAAACCGAAGTATTCGACAAACTGATCGTTGCCATCGGCCGTATTCCAAACACCAAAGGCCTGAACGCAGAGGCCGTAGGCTTGGAAAAAGACGAGCGCGGCTTTATCAAAGTAGACGGCGAATGCCGTACCAACCTGCCTAACGTATGGGCAATCGGCGACGTGGTTCGCGGCCCGATGTTGGCACACAAAGCCAGTGACGAAGGTGTTGCCGTTGCCGAGCGCATTGCCGGTCAAAAACCGCATATCGACTTCAACAACGTACCGTTCGTGATTTACACCGACCCTGAAATCGCTTGGGTGGGTAAAACCGAAGAGCAACTCAAAGCCGAAGGCGTGGAGTACAAAAAAGGTACTTCAGGTTTCGGCGCAAACGGTCGCGCATTGGCCATGGGCAAAGCCAAAGGTACGGTTAAAGTATTGGCAGATGCAAAAACCGACCGTATCTTGGGCGTACACATGATTGGCCCGGTTGTCAGCGAATTGGTTACCGAAGGCGTGACTGCGCTCGAATTCTTCGCCAGCAGCGAAGACATCGCCCGCATTATCCATGCCCACCCAACCTTGTCCGAAGTGGTTCACGAAGCTGCATTGGCGGCCGACAAACGCGCTTTGCACGGTTGATAGACATTAAAGCCGTCTGAAACTTTTCAGACGGCTTTAAGACCTTCGAGAAATTGAATGTTTCGAGAGCTTCGTTTTCTGATTTATAATTTCGTCAGGCAAACAAACAGCATTACATTCATTATGAACAAAGAAATAGTCGGTATTTTCTTTATACCGATGGGCATCATCAGCATGTGTATGGCCGCATTGTGGCAGATGTATGTGATGATGACCGAAACTTATACGCTCAACCGTTTCAAAGATAAAGAATTGGTTTGGCGCGTGGCATTGTTGTTTATCAGTTTCAGCCTTGCCGTTTATCTGCTCTGCCCGAATTCGCGTAAAAAAGGCATCGTCTTTTTTATTCTCGGGGGAGGCGGTGCAACCATGTATCTGCTGGCGCGGATATGGTTGCCCTTCAGTAAATAGTAGGGCCGTCTGAAAATATGGGATTGGCCGCAGGGCGATTCCTAAAACCCACTCACCTTAAGGAGAAATCCATGAATTTACACGAGTATCAGGCTAAAGAACTGCTGGCTAGCTACGGTTTGCCCGTACAAGGCGGTATTTTGGCACACAACGGCGAAGAAGCCGCTGCAGCTTACGACAAATTGGGCGGCAAATTCGCTGTTGTCAAAGCACAAGTACACGCTGGCGGCCGCGGTAAAGCGGGCGGCGTAAAAGTCGTTAAAAGCCGCGAAGAAGCTAAAGAAGTGGCTGAAAGCCTGATTGGCACCAACTTGGTAACTTACCAAACCGATGCCAACGGCCAACCTGTCAACAGCGTTTTGGTTTGCGAAGATATGTATCCGGTTCAAACCGAGCTGTACTTGGGCGCAGTGGTTGACCGTTCTACCCGCCGCGTTACATTCATGGCTTCTACCGAAGGTGGCGTGGAAATCGAAAAAGTTGCTGCCGAAACTCCAGAAAAAATCTTCAAAGTAACCGTTGATCCGCTGGTTGGCCTGCAACCTTGTCAAGCTCGCGAAGTTGCCTTCCAACTGGGCTTGAAAGACAAACAAATCAACGAGTTCGTCAAACTGATGACCGGCGCGTACAAAGCGTTTATCGAAAACGACTTCGCCCTGTTTGAAGTAAACCCATTGGCAGTTCGCGAAAACGGCGCGCTGGCTTGCGTGGACGGCAAAATCGGTATCGACAGCAACGCGCTCTACCGCCTGCCAAAAATCGCTGAATTGCGCGACAAATCTCAAGAAAACGAGCGTGAGCTGAAAGCTTCTGAATTCGACCTGAACTATGTTGCCCTGGAAGGCAACATCGGCTGTATGGTTAACGGTGCCGGTTTGGCGATGGCCACTATGGACATTATCAAACTCAAAGGCGGCCAACCTGCCAACTTCTTGGACGTTGGCGGCGGCGCAACCAAAGACCGCGTGGTTGAAGCGTTCAAACTGATTTTGGAAGACAAATCCGTTAAAGGCGTATTGATCAACATCTTCGGCGGTATCGTACGTTGCGACATGATTGCGGAAGCCATCGTGGCAGCCGTTAAAGAAATCAACGTCAACGTTCCTGTCGTTGTTCGTTTGGAAGGTAACAACGCCGAACTCGGCGCAAAAATCCTGAACGAATCAGGTCTGAAACTGACTTCTGCAGACGGCCTGAATGACGCAGCCGAAAAAATTGTTGCAGCCGTAAACGCCTAAGGAGAAAAGAATGAGCGTATTGATTAATAAAGACACCAAAGTATTGGTTCAAGGTTTCACTGGTAAAAACGGTACTTTCCACTCCGAACAAGCTCTGGCTTACGGCACTAAAGTTGTCGGCGGCGTTACCCCAGGCAAAGGTGGTCAAACCCACCTGGACCTGCCTGTATTCAACACCATGAAAGAAGCCGTTAAAGAAACCGGCGCTGACGCATCTGTAATTTATGTTCCAGCTCCGTTTGTTTTGGATTCTATCGTTGAAGCCGTTGATTCAGGCGTAGGCTTGGTCGTTGTGATTACCGAAGGCGTGCCTACTTTGGACATGCTCAAAGCCAAACGTTACTTGGAAACCAACGGCAACGGTACCCGCTTGGTCGGCCCTAACTGCCCGGGCGTGATTACTCCGGGTGAGTGCAAAATCGGTATTATGCCGGGCCACATCCACACTCCGGGCCGCATCGGTATTATTTCCCGTTCCGGTACATTGACTTACGAAGCTGTGGCACAAACCACCAAACTGGGCTTGGGTCAATCAACCTGTATCGGTATCGGCGGCGACCCGATTCCTGGCATGAACCAAATCGACGCACTGAAACTCTTCCAAGAAGACCCAGATACCGACGCCATCATCATGATCGGTGAAATCGGTGGTACTGCGGAAGAAGAAGCAGCCGAATACATCCAATCCAACGTAACCAAACCTGTTGTAGGTTACATCGCAGGTGTTACCGCTCCTAAAGGCAAACGTATGGGCCACGCCGGTGCGATTATCTCCGGTGGTAAAGGTACTGCCGAAGAAAAATTCGCCGCTTTTGAAAAAGCCGGTATCGCTTACACCCGCAGCCCTGCCGAGTTGGGCACTACCATGCTGGAAGTGTTGAAAGCAAAAGGTTTGGCATAAGACTTAAGTCTTTAAACTGAATTGAAAAGGCCGTCTGAAGTCTTCAGACGGCCTTTTTTAAATTCCATTGGGTTGTTTTCAGAATAAGCACTTAATTTAATTTAAATTAACGTTTATTTGGAAATAAATGGTTATAATATTATTAACAGATGAACAATCTGTAACCATATCAACCTATATCAAGGAGAAAACCATGAAAAAACACGATTTTGAGGCACGTCGCGAGGCTTTGCTGAAAGACATCCGAGAAGTAATGGATGATGTGGAAGAATTGTACCGCAATGGTGTTGAAGCCGGTTCGGAAGAGGGCAGCAAAGCCCGAGCCAAATTGGAAGAGAAATTGGCTGTGGCCAAAGAGCGTTTGAACCGTTTTGAAGAAGAGGCCGGTGAGCGTTTGCGCCATCATGCCGAGCGTGCGCGTGAAAAATACGAGCAGTTTGAAGAAGCGGCTCAGGAACGTTTTAAAGAAGGCAAAGAGCGTTTTGCCGAATTTGAAGCCGATGCAGGTGCGCGTTTGAAACGCGGTGCCAAACACGCTGATGAAGTGGTGCATGAAAAACCATACTATGCGATGGGTTTTGCCGCATTGGCCGGTTTGGTTGTCGGTGTGTTGTTGAACCGCCGTTAATGTGAATATGTTAAGGCCGTCTGAACAGGCGTGCACATGAAATCGTGGATTTCATTGCGCCGTGCAGACGGCCTTAGCCTTATTGTTCCTGAGAAAAAGGATAATCGAGATGGGAATTCGCCAGCGTTTTGAACATGGCAAGGCTTTGTTGAATCAGGGCGCGGATTTGCTGCTGTTGCGTTTGCAGGTATTGAGCTTGGATTTGACGCGTCAGGCGGAGAATGTGTTTCGTTTGGCGATTTGGCTGGTGTTGTCCGGCGCGCTGTTGATGGTGGGCTTGGTCGGTTTGCTGTTCGGCTTGAACCGCGTGCTGTCAGATGTGGCCGCTTTGTGGGTATTTTTCGGCATTTTCTTTGTAAGCCTGTTGATTATTGCTGTATTGTTCCGCAAAGTATCGGCAGATTATCGGGAGCAGGGCAGTCGTGTGGCTGAAACCTTGCAGGATATTCGATCGGATATTGCGTATTTACGCGGTGAGATAGACAAGGATACGGACGATGAAGCGACAGGAGTATGAAGAAGCGCGCGAGCTGCTGCTTTTAGAAGCCAAGCTGGTGCGGCTGAGGATTGAAGCGGAAAATTTGAAACTGCGTAAAGCGGAAGAAAGCAAAATACGACAGGGCAATCAGTTGATTAAGCTCGCAGATGTGGCGTATCAGTTGAGCCAAACGCGTTTGCTGTCTCAACGCTCTTTGTTCTCTACATCACGCCGTCGGCATTGGATTTGGCTGGTGTTGGCGGTCATACTGGGTTTGTCGAGATAATCGAGGGCAGTGGTTTGGTCTAAATGATATTTGCGGCGAGTTGTTGGCTCGTGTGAGCCGCTGGTTGAGGACGCTGCGTCATTGTGTTGCCGAAACTGAAACTTTATCTATGTTGAGTATTTTTTACAAAAGACACCGGCCGTCTGAACATTTCAGACGGCCTCAATGTTTGGAGTTTCAGATATAATGGCGGCAATTTTGAAATTATTAAATGAAGGATAAGTGATGAACCGTTTGTATCCCCACCCGATTATCGCCCGTGAGGGCTGGCCGATTATCGGCGGCGGTTTGGCTTTGAGCCTGCTGGTGTCGATGTGTTGCGGCTGGTGGTCTTTGCCGTTTTGGGTGTTTACCGTATTTGCTCTGCAGTTTTTCCGCGACCCTGCGCGTGAGATTCCGCAAAATCCTGAAGCGGTGTTGAGCCCGGTTGACGGCCGTATCGTGGTGGTTGAGCGCGCACGCGATCCGTATCGTGATGTCGATGCTTTGAAAATTAGTATTTTTATGAACGTGTTCAACGTGCATTCGCAAAAATCGCCTGCCGATTGTACGGTAACGAAAGTGGTCTATAACAAAGGCAAATTCGTGAATGCGGATTTGGACAAAGCCAGCACGGAAAATGAACGTAATGCGGTTTTGGCGACTACGGCTTCTGGTCGTGAAATTACTTTTGTTCAAGTGGCCGGTTTGGTGGCGCGCCGTATTTTGTGCTACACCCAAGCAGGTGCAAAACTGTCTCGCGGCGAACGTTATGGCTTTATCCGCTTTGGCTCGCGCGTGGATATGTATCTGCCTGTCGATGCGCAGGCGCAAGTGGCGATTGGCGATAAAGTTACCGGCGTCAGCACTGTATTGGCGCGTTTGCCGCTGACTGCGCCGCAAACTGAATCTGAGCCTAAAGCCGCAGCTCCACAAGCCGCGCCAGTTTCACAAGCTGCTCCGGCTTCTCAAGCGACTCCGGTTGAAACAGTGGCAAGCCAATCTACCGAACAGCAGCAAATTGAAGCGGCGGCGGCTAAGATTGAAGCGGCTGTGCAAGATGTGTTGAAAGATTAATAGTCAGTTTTAAATGATTGGTTAAAACAAGAAAAAGGTTTTCAGACGGCCGTCTGAAAACCTTTTTTGTTTGCCTATCCGATTTTAAAACTTCACGTTTACACCGCCGGTAAAGCTGCGGCCCATTTGCGGCGTATCAGAGAGGAAGCTGCTGTGGGCGTAAACGGATTGGTTGAGCAGGTTGTCGGCTTTGACATACCAATTCCACTCGCCATAGCGCGTATTGCGGCGGTAGTTTGCGCCGAGGTTGAGCATATGGTGTCCGGGCGTGCGTGTTTCGTAGCGGGCGAGTTTGTTTTGGGCGAACACGCGGTAGTAGTCCAAATTGGCATCGATACGGTCGGTCAGCGAGGCTTTCAGGTGGAAGCCGAGGCGCGCAGCCGGAACACGAGGGGCGTTTTGGTCGTCCTGTGCGATGAAAGGACGGTTGCCGTAGGCATCTTCCCTGCCGGGTAGGGACGGCAGGTTTTTCAGACGGCCTCGTACATAGTCGCCGGAAACGCCGATGCGGTAGCGCGGTGTCGGTTTGAAGTAGATTTCTCCTTCAGCACCGTAGAAGTCGGCACCGGATTGATTGTAGCGCACGAGCTTCATTTCGCTGTCGTCTTCGATGGATTTAGGGCCGCGTCCGTCGTTTAAGGTTTGGGCGTAAATGTAGTTGCCGAAGCGGTTGCGGTAGAGCGCCAGATTGTATTGCCAGCGGTCGCCTTCGTAGCCCAGCGCGAGTTCGATATTGTTGGAACGCTCTTTGTTGAGGTGTTTGTTGCCGACTTCAAAGGTGTTGGTGGCAACGTGTTTGCCGTGTGCGTACAGCTCTTGAGTTGACGGCAGGCGTTCCTGATGGGAGGCGGTCAGGCTGAGTTTGTGTTGTGGCGTGAAATACCAGTTGCCCGAAAGTGCGAACGAGCGGGCGGTTTGGCGGTGTGCGCCGAGGTCGGGTAGGGGTTGGTTGTAGTAGTTTTCTCGATCAATCAATGCTTTGTCGTACTGGATGGAGGCTTTTTGTTTTTCCACGCGTACGCCGCCTTCAAGCGTGAAGTTGTCCCAGTTTGCCTGTTCTACACCGAAAAAGCTGTAATGGCGCACATTGTTGTCAATCAGCATCGGTTGTTGGACGGTTTCGGGAATGGCGGAAAGTGCGCTGGATTTTTGTCCCAAATATTGCACACCCCAGCTGCCTTTCAGACGGCCTATGGGTTGGTGGCGCAACTCGATACGGGCGTTGTGTGTTTTATTGTTGAAGAAGTTTTCCACCACGTCGCCCGCTTTTTCGTCGTGGTGGTAGTCGTTGCGGTTCAGGTGTACGCGCAGGGCTTCAAAACCGGGGAATGGCTGCTTCCATTCGGCGCGGAGTTCGTAGCGTTTGTTGCGCAGGTCTATCCAAGGTTTGCCGTTGTGGGCATGGGCGTGTGCATTATCGTCGTCGTGAAAGCCGCAGCTCAAGCCCGGATTGTCGTAATCGACGTCTTCTTCGGTCAATAGGTGCGGATAAAGCTGCAAATAGCGTTTGTTAATCAAACTTTTCTGCCAGATGATGTCGGCGTGGCAGTCGTCGTAGAGATGGCTGTGGGCAGGCAGGCCGTAGCGGTCTCGACGGTCGCTGTACGCTACACCGAGAAAACCTTTATCCCCAACCCAAGACAGGCCGATGCTGCCTGTTTTTGAATCGGCATGGCTGTCGGGCAGTCGTTTCAGACGGCCTTCTTCTTTTTGATAGCGCGGTACGGCGTAATCGCCCGATTTGCGGTACAAGCCTTCGGTATGTAGCACGAAGTGGTTGCCCAAGCCGATATTGATGCCTGCGGATGTCAGTTTTTCCAAGTTGCCGCTGCTCAAACGCAATCCGGCTTCGCCCGATACGCCGTTTTCAGGCATTTTTTCGGGGATTCTGCCATCGGCAACATCGACCAAACCGGCCACATTGCCTGAGCTGTACAAGAGCGTAACTGGGCCGCGCAGGATTTCGACCTGTTGCGACAAGGCGCTGTCCACCATTAAGGCATGGTCGGGCGAGAAGTCCGCCATGTCACCCGTTTCGCCGTGATGGTTCAACACTTTAATCCGTCTGCCTGTTTGACCACGAATGACGGGAGCAGACGCGCCGCCGCCGTATTGCGAGGCATGAATGCCCGGTACGCCGTCCAAAGCATCGCCCAAGTTGACGGCTTTTTGGCGCAAGGTATCGCCGGAGATGATTTTGTCGGAGGCGGTCGAAGTGTGCAGCAGCCCCGAAGTCGCGCGTGGACGGCTTTTGCCGACGATGGTAACCTCTTCCAAGTCAACCGACTGCTCGGTTTCATGCGCTTGGGAGAGGATGGGGGTGCTGATTAAAAGAATAGATAAAACAATGGGTTTGAGTGTGGTTTGTGTCATTTTAGTTTCTCATCATATTTCGAAAGACTGTTATTATATAACATTTCATTATATATGATAAGATTTTTGAGAAAAAAGGACGTCTGAAAACGAAGCGTGGTTTTCAGACGTCCTTTAGCTTGTATGTAGGTTTAAATGAAAACGGAACAATCTCTCTGCTGCCTGGTTTGGGTAAGGCAGAAAGTCATGGCAGATTGTTTGCTTTCATTGAAAGCATTACTTGGTTTCGGCGGCTTTAGCGCCAGCGGTCTCGGCAATCAAATCCAAGAATACCAACGGCTTTTTGCCGATGTTTTTGAGTGCGTGGGACTGGCCGGGGCGGGCGATGGTAATGTCGCCGGCGCCGACTTCGGTTTGTTTGCCTTTGCTATCGGTAAACAGGCCTTTGCCGGATACGATGATATAAACGTCTTCATTGCCGGTATGTTTGTGTTGGCCGATGGAAGCGCCCGGCGGTAATGTGAGCCAGCCGATTTCTTTGAATGCGTCTTGGTCGGCGGTTTGATGGCGCGTGAAGGCAAAGTTGCCGAGCAAGGGGCCTTGGCCTCCGGCTGCGTTTTCGCGGTTCCATTCTGCTAAGTCGGCTTTTTTGTACACTTGGATGCTGCGGTCGGTGGGGGTGGTTTGTTCGGCGGCTTGGGCGCTTATGGATGTGCCGAGTAGAAGGGCGACAGATAATGCGGCAAATAGTGGTTTCATGGTGGTTCTCCGTTTGTCAGGTTGAGTCAGATAATGCGGATTCCGTTTTCAGACGGCCTGCGGGGTTGAAATGTGTAACCCCGCAGGCTTCCCCCAAGATTTATTTCACATTGCGCAGATAGTTCAGCAATAAAGGAACAGGGCGGCCGGTCGCGCCTTTTTCACCGCCGGATTTCCATGCGGTACCTGCGATGTCGAGGTGTGCCCATGGATAGTCTTCGGTGAAGTAAGACAGGAATGTTGCGGCGGTAATCGTGCCTGCACCCGGCGTACCAATGTTTGGAATGTCGGCAAAGTTAGATTTGAGTTGGTCTTTGTAGGTCTCAAAGAGCGGCAGTTGCCATGCTTTGTCGTCCACGTTGCGGGAAGCGGCCAGCAGGCTGTCGACCAAATCTTGATTGTTGCCCATCACGCCGCTGACGTCATGACCCAGGGCGATGATGCACGCGCCGGTCAGAGTGGCGACGTCGATGACGGCTTTGGGCTTGAACTGCTCGGCGTAAGTGAGCGCGTCGCACAAAATCAGACGACCTTCGGCATCGGTGTTCAACACTTCGATGGTCAAGCCTTTCATGCTTTTCACGACGTCGCCAGGTTTGTTGGCCGCGCCGGAAGGCATGTTTTCGCAGGTGGCGACGATAGCAATCAGGTTGATCGGCAGTTGCAGTTTGACGGCGGCGCAGAAGGTGCTGATGACGGTTGCCGCGCCGCACATGTCAAACTTCATTTCGTCCATGTTCAGGCCGGGTTTGAGGGAAATGCCGCCGGTATCGAAGGTAATGCCTTTGCCGACCAATACCACAGGCGCGGCTTCTTTGTCGGCCGCACCAAAATAGCTCAGTTCGACCAAATATGGATCTTCGACACTGCCTTTGGCGACAGACCAGAACGAACCCATGTTTTCTTTGATGTAGTCTTTTTCAATGATTTTGGCGTGTGCGCCCAATTTTTCGGCTTCGGCTTTGGCGGTACGCGCGAGGAATTCAGGCGTGCATTCGTTGGGTGCGGCATTACCCAAGTCGCGGCAGAGGCTTTGACCGTAAACTTGCGCTTCGGCAACGCGCAGGGCTTCTTCGACGGCGGCTTCGTGTGCGGTGTGGAACACGGCTTGCGAGAATTTGGCAGGCTTGGCTTCTTTTTTGTAGCGGTCGAAACGGTAGGCAGCGTTGCCGAACGCGATGGCGAAGGCTTCGGCTACGGCAGCAGCTTGCGCTTCATCGAAGGCATGGGTGTCCGCATTGACCGTTTCCTGATTTTGCGCCCATTTGGCGGCTTCGGCAGCAGCTTTGTTCAGCGCGGCGCGGTCGGTTTTTTCGAGGCGGACGACGGCAACTGCCTGCAAACCGTTGTCCGTCGGGATTTTGGTGTCGGCGAAATTTTGACCTTCTTCAAGGGAGGAGAAGAGGGCGAGGGCAGTCGGGTTGCTCAGTTGAGATGCTTCGGCGCAGACAAATAATTGCGCACCTGCCTGTTGAGCCTGCAAAGTTTCGGCTTTTGTGCTAAATTTCACGTTTATTCTCCTGATTGGAACGGTTGTCGGTTGTTCAGACGGCCTGTTGACCAACCGTCCGAACAGATGAAAATCATTGTACTCCATTTGTGTCATGCCGTCTGAAGCCTTATTAATAAATATAGGTTTCCTATAAACCGTATACCACGCTCAATCTTATGATTTACCAAAGAAACTTTATTAAAGAACTTTCCTTTACCGCCGTCGGCATCTTTGTCGTTCTCTTGGCGGTATTGGTGTCCACGCAGGCCATCAACCTGCTTGGCCGTGCAGCCGACGGGCGTGTCGCCATCGATGCCGTGTTGGCCTTGGTCGGCTTCTGGGTCATCGGCATGACCCCGCTTTTGCTGGTGTTGACCGCATTTATCAGTACGTTGACCGTATTGACCCGCTACTGGCGCGACAGCGAAATGTCGGTTTGGCTCTCCTGCGGCTTGGCATTGAAACAATGGATACGCCCGGTCATGCAGTTTGCCGTGCCGTTTGCCATTTTGATTGCCGTCATGCAGCTTTGGGTAATGCCGTGGGCAGAGTTGCGCAGCCGTGAATATGCCGAAATTTTGAAGCAGAAGCAGGAATTGTCTTTGGTGGAAGCCGGCGAGTTCAATAACTTGGGCAAGCGTAACGGCAGGGTTTATTTTGTCGAAACCTTCGATACCGAATCCGGTATCATGAAAAACCTGTTCCTGCGCGAGCAGGACAAAAACGGCAACGACAACATCGTTTTTGCCAAAGAGGGCAATTTTTCGCTGACCGACAACAGACGCACGCTTGAATTGCGCGACGGCTACCGTTACAGCGGTACGCCCGGCAAAGCCGATTACAACCGCGTTTCTTTCCAGCACCTCAGCCTGATTATCAGCACCACGCCGAAACTCATCGACCCCGTTTCCCACCGCCGTACCATTCCGACCGCCCAACTGATTGGCAGCAGCAATCCCCAACACCAGGCGGAATTGATGTGGCGTATTTCCTTGACCGTCAGCGTTTTGTTGCTGTGCCTGCTTGCCGTGCCGCTTTCCTATTTCAATCCGCGCAGCGGCCACACCTACAATATCCTGATTGCCATCGGTTTGTTTTTGGTTTACCAAAACGGGCTGACCTTCCTGCGCAACGCCGTGGAAGACGGCAAAATCCATTTCTGGCTCGGACTGCTGCCTATGCACATCATCATGTTTGTGATTGCCGTCGTCCTGCTGCGCGTGCGCAGCATGCCCAGCCAACCCTTCTGGCAGGCGGTTGCCAAAAGTCTGACATTGAAAGGCGGAAAATGAACCTGATTTCACGTTACATCATCCGTCAAATGGCGGTTATGGCGGTTTACGCCCTCCTAGCCTTCCTCGCTTTGTACAGCTTTTTTGAAATCATCAATGAAGTCGGTGATCTTGGAAAAGGCAGCTATAACGGCGCAAAATTGGGGCAGTATGTTTTAATGCAGATGCCTGCGCGCGCATATGAACTGATGCCGCTTGCCGTTTTGATCGGCGGCCTGATTTCCCTCAGCCAACTGGCTTCCGGCAGCGAGCTGACCGTTATCAAAGCCAGCGGCATGAGCACCAAAAAGCTGCTGTTGATTCTGTCGCAGTTCGGTTTGATTTTCGCCATTGCCACCGTCGCACTTGGCGAATGGGTCGCCCCCACGCTGAGCCAAAAAGCCGAAAACATCAAAGCCGCCGCCATCAACGGCAAAATCAGTACCGGCAATACCGGCCTTTGGCTGAAAGAAAAAAACAGCATCATCAACGTGCGCGAAATGTTGCCCGACCATACGCTTTTGGGCATCAAAATTTGGCAGCGCAACGATAAAAACGAACTGATCCAAGCGGCAGAAGCCGAATCCGCTGTTTTGAATCCAGACGGTAGCTGGCAGCTGAAAAATATCCGCCGCAGCATATTGGGAGAAGATAAAGTCGAGGTTTCTACTGCCGCCGAAGAAAACTGGCCGATTTCCGTCAAACGCAACCTGATGGATGTATTGCTCGTCAAGCCCGACCAAATGTCTGTCGGCGAATTGACTACCTACATCGACCATCTGGAAAAAAACAACCAAAATACCCAAGTCTATGCCATCGCATGGTGGCGCAAGCTGGTGTATCCCGTTGCCGCATGGGTGATGGCGCTTGTTGCCTTCGCCTTTACCCCGCAAACCACGCGCCACGGCAATATGGGCTTGAAACTTTTCGGTGGTATCTGTCTCGGTTTGCTGTTTCACTTTGCCGGACGGCTCTTCGGCTTTACCAGCCAGTTGTACGGCGTGCCGCCGTTTTTGGCAGGCGCATTGCCGACGGTTTTGTTTGCACTGTTGGCGGTGTATCTGATACGCCGTCAGGAAAAAAGATAAGGCAAAATAAACTTCAGGCCGTCTGAAAGGCAATCTTCAGACGGCCTGAGTATTTTGTGTGCAAAAAACAAAATGCTAAAGTAAAATAATACCTTTCCAAACCAATGCGGCTATTGAAAATGTCCCAAACCATCTGCTTGAATATGATTGTCAAAAACGAAGCGGCAATCATCGAAGAAACACTGGCCAACATCACCGACCACATCAAACTTGACTACTATGTCATCAGCGACACCGGCTCGACCGATGATACCGCCGGCGTGATCCGCCGCTTTTTCGATGCAAAGGGCATCGCAGGCGAGATTCATCATGATGGTTGGCAAAATTTTGCATACAACCGCAATCAAGCGTTGAAACACGCAAAAGACAAAACCGATTACGTGTTGATTTTTGATGCGGACGACCGCTTTGAAGGCAAATTGGAATTGCCCGAGCTGACCGCCGACCGCTACCGCCTCCGCATGAGAAATGCCATGGGCAGCGTGGTTTATTATCGTCCGCTGTTGTTGCGCAATGACGGCACATTCTACTGGCGCGGCGTGTTGCACGAATTTATTGAAACCGACAAACAAGATACCAGCGAAGCCACGCTTCATGGCGACTATACGGTTCTCAGCGGTCGTTTCGGCGCACGCAGCAATATGGCGAACAAATACCTGCTTGACGCCGTTTCTTTGGAAAAAGCGTTTTACAGCCCTGAAGATGAAGACCTGAAACCGCGTTACGCCTTTTACGCGGCGCGTTCTTATTGGGATTCTGATATGCCTGAGCGTGCGAGCGAATGGTTTAAAAAACGCATCGAGTTGGGCGGTTGGATCGAGGAAGTGTCGGTTTCTTACCAACAGCTGGGCGAGTGCTACAAATTAATGGGCAAACGCGATGAAGCCTTGGCGACTTGGTTGGCAGGCTACGATTACAATCCGCGCCGTGCCGAGTGTCTCTACCTGGCGCAAACCATGTTGCGCCAGGAAGGAAAATACCGCATTTCCCATGCGATCGGCCTGATGGCGAAACGCATTCCGTTCCCAACAGACGATATTCTTTTTGTCCAAAGCAATATTTATCAGTTGGACATCGACTATGAATTGTCGGTTACCGCCTATGCGGCCGGCGATTTACGCCAAGGCTATGAGTCTTGCCGTCACTTGCTCTTGCTTAATGTACGCGAGGCGTTGACCACGGTGACCATGCAAAATATGTGGCTCTACCGTGAACACGCGCAAACCGAAACGCGCGAAGTATTGGAGCAGCTGGTGGCCGTAATGCAGCCTTATGCCGCGCAAGGCGGACGTTTGGCAGAAGTGACCGAATATTTTGCCGATATTTTGAAAAATCGTTAATCAGCACTTTGCCCCGGCCATAAGGCCGTCTGAAAGGAAATTTTTTGAGCAAGCGCAATCTGTTTTCCGTCGATAAATCTTTGGAAAAGCCCGAACGCGTCCTCTTGGTCGGTGTGATGTTGACGGCGGACTATTCCGGCGCAAACGAAACGCGCGAGCGCGGCTTTCAGACAGCCTTGACCGAAGCGGCAGAATTGGTGAGCGCGGCCGGCGGTGATTTGGTTTCTATCGAAACTTCACGCCGTGACAAACCGCATCCGGCTTTGTTTGTCGGTACGGGCAAGGCGGAAGAGTTGGCGGCAGTGGTCGAGCAGTATGATGTCGGGTTGGTCGTGTTCAACCACGAACTCACGCCGACACAAGAGCGTAATCTGGAAAAAGAGCTTCAATGCCGCGTCCTCGACAGAGTGGGTTTGATTTTGGCGATTTTTGCCAAACGCGCCCAATCGCAGGAAGGTAAGTTGCAGGTGGAGCTGGCTCAGCTGAACCACTTGAGCGGACGGCTGGTACGCGGTTATGGACATTTGCAAAGCCAAAAAGGCGGTATCGGCTTGAAAGGGCCGGGCGAAACCCAGTTGGAAACCGACCGCCGTTTAATCGGACAAAAAATCACGGCATTGAAAAAACAGCTTGCCGATGTCCGCAAACAACGCGCCACGCGCCGCAAATCGCGCATGAGCGGCCGTCTGAAAACCTTTGCCATCGTCGGCTATACCAATGCCGGAAAATCCAGCCTGTTCAACCGCTTGACCAAAGCGGACGTATTGGCGAAAGACCAGTTGTTCGCCACTTTGGATACCACTGCGCGTCGGCTTTTCCTATCGTACGAGGCGAGCGTGATTTTGACCGATACCGTCGGCTTCGTCCGCGATTTGCCGCACAAGCTGGTGTCGGCGTTTTCCGCTACCTTGGAAGAGACGGCGATGGCGGATGTGCTACTGCATGTCGTTGATGCCTCCAATCCTGATTTTGAACGGCAGATGGACGATGTCAACGAAGTTTTGGAAGAAATCGGCGCGCATGAAATTCCGCAATTGGTGGTGTACAACAAAATCGATTTGCTGCCGTCGGGTATGCGTGAAGCAGGCATTTTGCGCGACAATTCCGGGCATGCCGTCGGTGTGAATGTTTCCGT
Source organism: Neisseria sp. 27098_8_112 (assembly GCF_041433235.1). Lineage (NCBI taxonomy): Bacteria > Pseudomonadati > Pseudomonadota > Betaproteobacteria > Neisseriales > Neisseriaceae > Neisseria > Neisseria sp. 27098_8_112. The sequence goes on from NZ_JAPWBB010000004.1 coordinate 41,371, forward strand.
TGCCGAAAGTTTGGGATTGGACGGTTTGCGCGAAGCGATGATTGAATTGGCCGTACAGCCAAGTGCTTGATAGTATGGAATGAAACAAGGCCGTCTGAATGTTCAGACGGCCTTACCGTAAAATTCTAAATCTGAGGATTATGCCGACAGAGGGCTTTTCTTTTTGAACACGCTTTCGTAAAGCATCCAAGCGGCGAGGCTCAGGTATACGGTGCTGGACAAAATGCCGATAACGGCGAAGATAGGCATAAGGCGATCAATCATGGTGAGGTTTCCCAATAAGTTAGTTTTATAAGTAAATGTGTGTTTTTTGATTTCCGTCTTCGCGGAATGCCTAAAGTATGCTGCTTAAATGGATTGAGGTCAATAAAAAATGTATTAGGATTTTTAAAAAAGTTCCATTTTTACATTAAAATAATTGGAAGTTTTTAAAGATAAACGGTATTTATATGTTACCGTTCATCATTTGATAAACGGTCAATACTTTGTTTTCCATGTTTTTTATAAAATTCGACAGTCTATTGATTCAAAAGTAAATGAAATGAGGCGGAAAAACGCTTTTTGCTAAAATGTAACACCCTGGGACGGTTGTTTCAGGCCGTCTGAAAAATAAATCGAACACATGATGACATCTCCCACACATCCTAAAAAAAACTGTTTCCATTGCGGACTTGAAGTCCCGGATCATCTGCATTTGACGGTTCGTTTTGAAGACGTAGAACACGAAACCTGCTGCGCCGGCTGCCAAGCAGTGGCGCAGAGTATTATTGATGCCGGTTTGGGCAATTATTACAAACAGCGTACTGCCGACGCGGAAAAATCCGAATTGCCGCCGCCGGAAGTGTTGTCGCAATTAAAGCTATACGATTTGCCCGAAGTGCAGGCTGATTTTGTCGAGGTCGGCGCAGGGGATGAGCGCGAGGCAGTGTTGATGCTGGGCGGCATTACCTGCGCCGCGTGTGTGTGGCTGATTGAGCAGCAGTTGTTGCGTATGAAGGGCGTGGTGCGCGTGGATTTGAATTATAGTACCCACCGCTGCCGCGTGGTGTGGGACAGCGCCCACATCGAACTGTCGGATATTTTGCTGAAAATTCGCCAAACCGGTTATACCGCCGCGCCTTATGATGCGCAAAAAATCGAAGTGCAGGCACAGAAGGAACGCAAACAGTTTATCGTCAGATTGGCCGTGGCCGGTCTGGGTATGATGCAGACGATGATGTTTGCCCTGCCGACTTATTTTTACGGCGGCGACATCGAGCCGCTTTATTTGGAAATCCTGCATTGGGGCGGCTTTTTGATGGTGTTGCCCGTTGTGTTTTACAGCGCGTTGCCGTTTTACCGCGGCGCATGGCGCGACTGGAAAAACCGCCGTGTCGGCATGGATACGCCGATTGCCATTGCCATTGTGATGACCTTTATCGCCGGTATTTATAGCTTGGCTACCAACGCAGGGCAAGGTATGTATTTTGAATCCATCGCCATGCTGCTGTTTTTCTTGTTGGGCGGACGTTTTATGGAACAGATTGCCCGACGCAAAGCAGGCGATGCGGCGGAGCGGTTGGTCAAACTGGTTCCGGCATTCTGCCACCGTTTGCCTTCTTATCCGGAAAGCGATGCCATCGAGGAAGCCGCAGTCGTCCGCCTCAATATCGGCGATACGATTGTTGTGAAACCCGGCGAAGTCATTCCGGTGGACGGTACGGTTTTGTCCGGCGAGAGCGAAGTTAACGAAGCCATGTTGACCGGCGAAAGCCTGCCCATCGTGAAAAGGCCGTCTGAAAAAGTAACCGCCGGCACGCTCAACACCAGCAGTCCTTTAATCATCTGCACCGACCATACCGGCGGCAACACGCGCCTGTCCCATATCGTCAAATTGCTCGACCGCGCGTTGGCGCAAAAACCGCGTGCCGCCGAGTTGGCCGAAAAATACGCGTCCAGTTTTGTGTTTGGCGAACTCTTGCTTGCGATTCCTGTTTTTATCGGCTGGGCGTGGTATGCCGACGCACACACAGCCTTGTGGATTACCGTTGCCCTGCTGGTCATTACCTGCCCGTGCGCCTTGTCGCTCGCTACCCCGACCGCGCTGGCCGCTTCTACCGGTGCGCTTGCCAAAGACGGCATTCTCATCAGCGGCAAACAAAGCCTGGAAACGCTTGCCCAAATTGACGATGTCGTGTTCGATAAAACCGGTACGCTGACCAAAGGGCAGCTCTCCGTCAGCCGTATGTTGTCCGCAGGCCGTCTGAACGAAGTCCAAGCCCTTGCTATCGCCCAAGCATTGGAACAGCAATCCGAACACCCCATTGCCCGTGCCATTTTGAACCATACGCTTTCAGACGGCCTGGTATCCGCGCTTGATGTGAAAGTGCAGCAACGGGTCAACCGCATCGGACACGGTGTCAGCGCGCAAATCGAATTTGATGGCGAAACCCAAGTTTGGGCTTTGGGCAAAGCGGCGTTTGTTTCGGAAATCGCCGGTAATCTTCCCGAAGCATTTGCCCATATCGACCACACAGGCGGCATTATTTTCTTGGGTAATCAAAGCGGTTTTCAGACGGCCTTTTTGCTGGAAGATCAAATCAAAGACAGCGCCGCTGAAATGTTGCAAAACCTGAAACAACATGGCATCCGTCTGCACCTTTTAAGCGGCGACCGTCAGGCTGCCGTAGCACAAGTCGCGCAAGAGCTGGGTTTGGATGCCTATCGCGCCGAAGCCACGCCTGAAGATAAGCTGGCTTATGTAGAAAATCTGCAAAAACAAGGACGTAAAGTCATGATGATCGGCGACGGTATCAACGACGCCCCCGTCCTTGCCCAAGCCGACGTGTCTGCCGCAGTGGCTACAAGTGCCGATGTGGCGCGAGACGGTGCGGATGTGGTTCTGCTCAATGATGATTTGAATGTTTTGCCTGTAATGATGAAACAGGCACGTCGCACCCATCAAATCATCCGCCAAAACCTGACTTGGGCGAGCGCATACAATCTGGTTGCCGTTCCGCTGGCCGTATTTGGTTACGTTACCCCGTGGATCGCCGCGCTCGGCATGAGTTTCAGCTCACTGCTGGTGTTGGGCAATGCCTTGAGATTGTTGAAAACCAAAAAGGCCGTCTGAAAACGGCAAATCCATTGCCTAAACGAAAGAATACGCCATGCCTAAAGCCACTTTTTATACACACGTCGCCCAGCCGGCCGCCTTTGCCTGCCGCCTAATTGCGCGCGCCATACGCGATGGCGGGCAGATTTTGGTGTGGTCGGATTCTGCTGCGGCAGTACAGCAACTAGACGTTGATTTGTGGCAGCAGATTCCCGAAAGCTTTATTCCGCATGAAGTTTGGCTGCCTACCGACCCCATGCCGTCTGAAACGCCGGTATTGCTTGCGTTTGGAAATGCATTGCCGAATATTCCGCAGGATTGCACGGTTTTAAACCTGTCTGCCGATTTTTGGAGCCAAGCCCCGGCCATTCCAAACCGTATCCTTGAAATTGTGGGCAACAGCTTAGAAGATTTGGCCGAAGCCCGAGACCGTTTCCGAGCTTATCGTCAGAGCGGATTTGAGATTGAACATTTTTCGAGAGAAGGGAAGGATTGAGTGTTGAAGATATTCAAGGCCGTCTGAATATAAACAAAGGGACATTTTGATGATGTCCCTTTCTGCGATTTATTGGAAACAATAGGCTTATTGGGAATATTTCTTGCCTAAGGCTGTGGCAGCCTTTTCTACTTCCTGATTGGCTGCACGCAGGGTTTCTTGCAGTTTTTGAGATTTTTCTTGGAAATCATTGGCAAATTTGAGCGAATCTTTATCTTTGCCGTTGATAGTCAGCTCAGAAGCATGTTTGCCTGCATAAATCATCATGTTGTTGGCAGCACTGCTGACTTGTAATGCACGATCCAGAACTGCTTTGATTTCAGGATCTTTGATGTCGAGGGCAGCTGCGCTCTGATGGAATTGTTCCAGTGCGGCAGTCAGTTTGTTCATCTGCTCCAAAGCTTCTTTTTCTTTATTTTGGTTAGCCAAGTTTTGCAATTCTAGGCCTAGCTGAGTAATTTTTTGAGCTTCTTCACCGGTGGTGAAGTGAATGAATTTTTGTAATTCGGCAAGACCGTCTGGAGATTTTTTATCGGAAATGACGATAGGTTCGGCCAGTTTAGGATCTGCTTCCGGGAATTCGCTCAGGGCTTTTTCGTATTTATTGGCCGGGCTAGATTCGCTTTGAGCGACTTGTTCGGCTGGTTTGTCGCTGCTGCCTTTATTACCGGAGTCGCCGCAAGCTGCCAGTAGGGAAGCGGCCAAGATCAGCATACCGAATTTGTTTAATACGTTCATATTAGGATTCCTTCTTAAGTTAGGGGAAAATTGGGGAAATTTGTTTTTATTGATGAGCGTAGATAATTATTTGTACTTTTGTCCTATTTTATTACAAATTTGTTTATTTTTCTTAAATTAGGTTAAGTGGTATGTTTTTGGAATTAAATGGCCAAGATGGATGGTTGTGAAATATTGAACATATAATGAAATTAACAAGGGTAATAATAAGGCAAACTGTGCTGTTTTGAATTAAAGTAGATTTTTTTATTAAGATGTTGTTAACTAGCGATGAAATAAAAAAGGCCGTCTGAAACAATAAAGTTTCAGACGGCCTTTTTAATAGGCTGGAATTAGTTGCCTAAATCAAATGCTTTGTGCAGAACGCGGGTAGCCAGTTCCATGTATTTTTCGTCAATCAGGACGGATACTTTGATTTCGGAAGTTGAAATCATTTGGATGTTGATGCCTTCTTCTGCGAGGGTGCGGAAGATTTTGGCGGCTACGCCGACGTGTGAACGCATACCCAAGCCAACTGCGGAGACTTTGCATACGGTGTCGTCTCCGTCGATGTAGGCGGCGCCGATGCTGTCTTGGCGTTGTTGCAGCAGTTCGATGGTTTGTTTGTAGTCGCCGCGTGGAACGGTGAAGGAGAAGTCTGTTGTGCCTTCGCTACCGACATTTTGGATGATCATGTCGACTTCGATGTTGGCATCGGCAACTGCGCCGAGGATTTGGTAGGCAACGCCGGGTTTGTCAGGTACGCCGCGTACGTTGATGCGTGCTTGGTTTTTGTCGAATGCGATACCGGTTACGGCTGCTCTTTCCATGTTGTCGTCCTCTTCAAAGGTAATCAGGGTGCCGTTGCCGCCATCTTGCAGGCTGCTGAGTACGCGCAGGCGCACTTTGTATTTTCCGGCGAATTCTACGGAGCGGATTTGTAAGATTTTTGAACCGAGGCTGGCCAGTTCGATCATTTCTTCAAAAGTGATCGTGTCCATGCGGCGCGCTTCGGGTACGACGCGTGGGTCGGTGGTGTAAACGCCGTCCACGTCGGTGTAAATTTGGCATTCGTCGGCTTTGAGGGCTGCGGCGATGGCAACGGCGGAAGTGTCCGAACCGCCGCGGCCGAGGGTTGAGATATTGCCTTCGCTGCTGATGCCTTGGAAACCGGCTACGATAACGACTTTACCGGCGGCCAAATCGGCACGCATTTTTTCGCCGTTGATGTTTTCGATGCGGGCTTTGGTGTGGGAAGTGTCGGTTTGAAGGGCGACTTGCCAGCCGGTGTAGCTCTTGGCGTCAACACCGATGTCTTTCAGGGCCATGGCCAGCAGGCCGATGGTTACTTGTTCGCCGGTAGCGAGAACGACGTCGAGTTCGCGTGGATCGGGATGCTCTTGCATTTCGTGCGCCAGTGCGACCAGTCGGTTGGTTTCACCGCTCATGGCGGATACGACGACTACGATGTCGTGTCCTTCGGCGCGGGCTTTGGCGACACGTTTGGCTACGTTTTTGATGCGTTCGGGCGAGCCTACTGATGTGCCGCCGTATTTATGTACGATTAACGCCATGTTTCGTGCTTTCTTGTGGGGGTTGTCGGGCAGCTTGGTTTGCTGGAAAAAGGGTTATTATTACTATTTTTTACATGGAATTCAAGGATGGAACGCGCTTTTTTGAGTAAATACGCATAAAAGGGTTGGGTTAAAAAAGGCCGTCTGAAAGTTTTCAGACGGCCGTGCTGATTATCGGGCTAAAAGGGCGACCTGCTGGTGTTGAACCAATTCGGCAATGCCTTTGTGCGCTAAGGCAATCAGCTTGCCCAATTCTTCGATGCTGAACGGTGCGCCTTCGGCCGTACCTTGGATTTCGATGATTTTGCCGGATGCGGTCATGATGATGTTGACGTCGCTGTCGCAGCCTGAATCTTCGGGGTAGTCCAAGTCCAAAAGCGGTACACCGCCCACCACGCCGGCGGAAACGGCGGCAACGGCTTCACGGATCGGATTTTCGCTGATAAGGCCGTCTGAAAGGAGTTTGTCCACGGCGATTTGCAGGGCAACGTAGGCACCGGTAATGGAGGCAGTACGCGTGCCGCCGTCTGCTTGGATAACGTCGCAGTCAATCAGGATTTGGCGTTCGCCGAGTTTTTCCATATCGACGACGGCGCGCAGCGAGCGGCCGATCAGGCGTTGGATTTCTTGTGTGCGGCCAGACTGTTTGCCTGCGGCGGCTTCACGACGCATACGGGAGGCGGTGGAAGCCGGCAACATGCCGTATTCGGCAGTCACCCAGCCTTGTTCTTTACCGCGCAGGAAAGGGGGAACGTTTTCGTCAATGGAGGCAGTGCAAATCACTTTGGTGTTGCCGCACTCGATAAGGCAGGAGCCGTCGGCGTGTGGCAGGAAATTGGGGGTGATTTTGATGTTGCGTAGGCTGTCGGTGGCGCGGCCGGTGCGGGTGTAGTCGCTCATGATGGTCCTTTGGGGAGAATAAAAAACAGGTTGCCTTGAATTATAGAGGAATTTGGCACCAAAGGCCGTCTGAAAATCGTCGGTCGGGTGTGTTATAGTGTCCATACTTTCACTCGTATTTGGAAACGGAGTAAAACCATGGCTACAAGACGAACTATTCAAATCCACAGCATGACCGGCTTTGCCAATGCCGCAGGCGAATGCGGCGGCAAACGGATTAATTTGGAAATCCGCGCGGTCAACCATCGTTATTTGGATGTCCAATTCCGTATGCCGGAAGAGTTGCGCTATTTGGAAGGCGCATTGCGCGAACAGATTGCCGCTGCTGTGACGCGCGGTAAATTGGAATGCCGTGTTCAGCTGCAAGATGCGGCTTCGGGCGGTCAGACTTTGGAAGTCAATCAGGATTTGGTCGTACAGCTGGCTAAGTTGAACAAAGAATGGCGCAAGGAACACAATTTCGGCAAGCTGAGTGTGGCCGACGTTTTGCGTTTCCCCGGCGTTTTGGCAGGTCAGAGTGAAGACTCTGAGGCCTTGGCGAAAGGTGTCAAAGATTTATTGACCAGCGCGTTGAAAGAGTTCACAGCCGCCCGCAAACGCGAGGGCAAAAAACTGGGCGAACATTTGCTGCAACGTCTGACCGCTATGGAAGAGATTGTGGATGCTTTGAACGAGCTGTTCCCAAGCCTACTGCAAGCGCATATGGACAAAGTTAAAACCCGTTTGGCAGAAGCCGTCGGCAATATCGACAACGACCGCCTGCAACAAGAATTTGCTTTGTTTATTCAAAAATCTGATGTGGATGAAGAATTCAGCCGTTTGCGCACCCATATCGCCGAAGTACGCCGCATTGTTACCGAAGGCAAGGGCAGCGCAGGCAAACGCTTAGACTTCTTGATGCAAGAGTTAAACCGCGAGGCCAACACATTGGGCAGCAAAGCTATTGCCGCCGAATGCACACAAGCGTCGGTTGAACTGAAAGTTTTGATCGAGCAAATGCGCGAACAGGTTCAAAATATCGAATAAATCGATCATGAACGGATAGGATAAGGCCGTCTAAAACATTTCAGACGGCCTTTTGATTGCCTTTTATTATCAATGCGCTTTATGCGTCGTGCTGTACACGATTTTGTCTGTTAAAGCCATGGCGAGGGCGGAAATCAGGAAACAGATGTGGGTAATACATTGCCACATGATTTGTTTTTCCGACAGATTGGCGGCGTTGAGGAAGGTTTGCAGCAGATGGATGGAGGAAATGCTGATGATGGACATCGACAGCTTAACCTTCAAAACCGAAGCATTGACATGGCTGAGCCATTCGGGCTGGTCGGGATGTTCGTCAACGTGAAGGCGGGAGACGAAGGTCTCGTAGCCGCCGACAATGACCATGGTCAGCAGGTTGGCAATCATCACAACATCAATCAGGTTCAATACGGCGATCATGATGGTGTTTTCATCCATGATGCTGAAATTGGATACCAAGTGCCACAATGATTTGAGGAACTTACAGGCATAAATGACTTGGGCGATAATCAAGCCTATATAAATCGGTAGTTGCAGCCAGCGGCTGGCAAAAATGAAATGCGCGAAGATGCCCATTCGGTCGTGGGCTGTGCGTTTGGTCGGGGTGGAATGTTCCATAGAATGTGTTGTGTGTGGGAAAGATAAGGGGCGGCATTTTAATGGAAAAGTTTTTAAGCTGCAATTTGAGTGGCTGAATTTAAAAAGAAAGGCCGTCTGAAAACAGAATATCGTTCCTTGTTTTTCAGACGGCCTTGTAGGTTGTCAGGACAGGCAAACACGCGCAAAATCGCTTTGCTTTTTAGAGATGGATATTATGCTTGCAGATTCGTTTTTTTATTATCTGGTGTTGGTCGGCTTTGCTGCCGGGCTAATGGATGCGGCGGTTAGCGGCGGCGGGCTGTTGCAGATTCCCGGATTGTTCAACCTATTGCCAAACGCTACGCCTGTGGCTTCGGTGATGGGTGTCAATAAATTTGCTTCCTGCTGCGGCACGCTGACTGCGACGGGACAATATCTGCGCCGAATTCCTGTGCCGTGGAAAATACTGCTGCCTGCCGCGGCGTTGGCATTTGCCGCTTCATATTTGGGCGCGAAAACGGTGGTGTATTTCCCTGTGCAATACATGAAACCGGCAATGCTGGTCATCATGATTGCCATGTGCCTGTACACTTTTTTGAAAAAAGACCTGGGGCAGACGGTACGCACTGAAAAGCTGACGCGCCGCGAAACTTTATGGGGCTTATTTTTCGGCGCGTTAATCGGGTTTTACGACGGTGTGTTCGGGCCGGGAACGGGCAGCCTGTTGGCTTTTGTGTTCGTCCGCTTTTACGGCTATGATTTTTTAGCGGCCAACGCCTCGGCAAAGGTCATCAATTGGACGATTAAAAATGGAATGTTATTACGGTAAATGATTTGAGACGTTCTAACAACTGGAAAAAACGATTCATGAGTACATTCATTATTACAACCATGAGCGCATTCAGGGGAAACTAAAAGGACTGAGCTCTGTGAATTACAGAACTCAGTCCTTGAACTAAATCAGTCTAACTTTTGGGGTCAGATCATTTTACGGAGCTTTTTTTGTTGTGTGCTTTAAGCCATTTTTGCATTTGTTCAATTTCCGCTTGTTGTGCGTTAATAATATCCTCAGCAAGCTTACGCATCTCAGGATCCTTTCCGTATTTTAATTCAACTTCCGCCATTTTTACTGCGCCAATATGGTGTGGCAACATACCTGCTGCAAAAGCAACATCAGGATCTTTATATTGCGCAGCTGCCATCATGTCTTGATTCATTTGATTCATACCTTGCATTAATTCTTGTTGCATTGCAGAATTTGTCGACATTGGCATATTCATGTGTGCTTGATGCGGTTGTTCATTAGCTTGGGCATAATTTGAAATTGCAACAGCGCTAAGTGTGATAAAAGTCATAAGTTTTTTCATGTTTTTCGCCTATGTGATAACTGAAGGAGCACAAATTATAAACTTTGACCTAAAGTTAAAGTCAACATTTATTCCGAAAATGTTTGGTGAGGTGCTAAAAGCTAAAATAAGACAATATTTGAGCTGCGTTACGGATTTATGTTGCTGCTGTGCCTGACCATTGGGAAGTTTGCTTGGGATTTATTGGGTTGATATCGAATGAAAAAAAGGCCGTCTGAAAGTTTCAGACGGCCTTTGCGTTTTACAGTTTAACCGAATGTTCGCGTGTTTCGTGGAATACGATGTCGGGCCAGCGTTCTTGTGTCAGATTTAAGTTTACGCGGTTAGGCGCGAGGTAGGCGAGGTTGCCGCCTGCGTCTATCGCCAGATTGCCTGCGTTGGCTTTTTCAAATTCCGCTAGTTTTTTCTTGTCTTCGCACGATACCCAGCGCGCCGACCAGATGGATGCGCTGTCGAACACGGCTTCTACGCTGTATTCGTTGGCCAGTCGCGAGGTAACGACTTCAAACTGCAACACGCCGACCGCACCCAAAATCAAATCCGCGCCGCTCATCGGTTTGAAAACCTGTACCGCGCCTTCTTCGCCAAGCTGTTGCAAACCTTTTTGCAGTTGCTTGATTTTCAGCGGGTTTTTGATGCGTACGCTGCGGAACAGTTCGGGCGCGAAGAATGGGATACCGGTAAATGCCAGTTGTTCGCCTTCGGAGAAGCTGTCGCCGATTTGGATGTTGCCGTGGTTCGGGATACCGATGATGTCGCCGGCGTAGGCTTCTTCCACCAGCTCACGGTCGTGGGACATGAAGGTTACTACGCTGGAGGCGGCGATTTCGCGGTTGATACGCAGGTGTTTCATCTTCATGCCGCGCTCGAATTTACCGGAGCAGACGCGCAAGAAGGCGATACGGTCGCGGTGTTTCGGGTCCATATTGGCTTGGATTTTGAAGATAAATCCGGAGAATTTCGGCTCATCCGGCTCAACCATGCGTACGGTCGCATCACGCGGTTTCGGCGCAGGCGCCCATTCAATCAATGAATTGAGGATTTCCTGAATACCGAAGTTGTTAATTGCCGAGCCGAAGAACACGGGCGTGAGTTCGCCGGCGAGGAATTCGTCGAGATTAAATTCGTTGGAAGCCGCCTGCACCAATTCGATTTCGTCGCGCAACTGTTGGATTTCCAACGGAAAGCGTTGTTCCAATTCAGGATTGTCGATGCCTTTGATGATGTCGAACTCGTGCGGCAGGCGTTCGCCGCCGGCATCAAAGAGATAGATTTCGTCGTTCAGGATGTGGTACACGCCCTTGAAGTTTTTGCCCATGCCTATCGGCCAGGTTACGGGCGCGCAGCGGATTTGCAGGATGTTTTCCACTTCGTCCAGCAATTCCAGAGAATCGCGCACTTCGCGGTCGTATTTGTTCATGAACGTGACAATCGGCGTATTGCGCAGGCGGCAGACGTTCAAGAGTTTGATGGTTTGCGCTTCCACACCTTTTGCCGCATCAATCACCATCAATGCGCTGTCCACGGCGGTCAATACACGGTAGGTATCTTCGGAGAAGTCTTGGTGTCCCGGTGTGTCCAAGAGGTTGACGGTATGGTCTTTGTAGTCGAACTGCATCACGGACGAAGCCACGGAAATGCCGCGCTGCTTCTCGATGTCCATCCAGTCAGAGGTGGCGAATTTGCCGGTTTTCTTACCTTTCACCGTACCCGCGCTCTGAATCGCACCTGAAAACAGCAGCAGTTTTTCGGTCAGCGTGGTTTTACCCGCGTCAGGGTGGGAGATGATGGCAAACGTGCGGCGGCGGCGCACTTGGTCGAGGATTTCTTGGGACATGGTTTTCTTTGCAAAAAGTTTCAGGCCGCTTTTTCAGACGGCCTGAAGGATATGGGTGTTGGAAAACAGGCTAAAATAAGGGCGTGTGCAACACGCCCTGCAATAGATTGAAAGATGCGGAATTGTACAAAAAAATGCTTGATAATTCAATGTTTGTACCAAAACAAAGGCCGTCTGAAAAGTTTCAGACGGCCTTCGGTTATGAATCGATGATTAAATATCCAGTGGTTTCCATTCTGTGCCTTTTACCGGCGGCAGCCATGATTGCGTACCGCTGGAGGCAAATCCCCACAAGGTGTCGGGGAGGCCGTAATGGTCGGCACGCGTCGGGTCGAGTTGCGTTTCGATTTCATCTTCGCGGCCTTCACGGATTTGCGTGGCGATGTGCGGATTAATCATCACGGTTTTGCCCAATGCGATAAATTCTGCCCAGCCGGTTTCATAAGCGGCCAAAATTTGGTCGGCGGTAAACAGGTTGCCCACGCCGATAAGCGGCAGTTTGCCGTTGATGCGTTCGTGGATGAACTGCATACGGGTTTGGGCGGTATCGCCGCCGCGACGGATTTTTTTATCAAATTCCCACAAGGAAACGTGCAGATATTGCAGCGGTTTTTGTACCAATGCGTCAATCAGTGCGCCGGTTTCGGTCATGGTTAAGCCGTCATCGCCCGGTTCTTCGGGGGAGAAGCGGTAGCCGATAATGAAGTCGTTGCGCTGGTGTTTTTCACGGACGGCAACCACGGCATCGACAACGGCCAGCGGGAAGCGCATTCTGTTTTCCAAGCTGCCGCCCCATTGGTCGTTGCGGCGGTTGCTTTGGGCAGAGTAAAACTGTTGGATCAGATAGCCGTTCGCACCGTGGATTTCCACGCCGTCAAAACCGGCACGAAGCGCCAAATCGGCGGCTTGCGCATAAGAGGCAATGAGTGCTTCGACTTCTTCTGCGGTCGCTTCGCGTGCGTGTTCGGCTTCGCTGGCGGAAGCGCTGATTTTGTCGAGACCGTCCAAAAGTTCATCAATGGCTTTGGAACCGCCGTGATGGATTTGCAAAATTGCTTTTGCGCCTTGTTGTTGCAGGATTTGTGCGGTTTCTTTCAGGCTGTCGAGGCAGTGTTCGCCTGTGGCTTCAGGTTGGCCGTGAAAGGCTTTGCCGTCTTTTTGAACCAAAGTGGCGGCAGTGATAAACAAGCCCATATCGCCTGCGCGGTTGCTGAGGAAGGTACGCTCTTGGTCGCTGATCAAACCGTCGGCTTGTGAGCCGAAATGGGTCATGGGGGCGACGACAAGGCGGTTTTTGATGGTTACGCCGTTATTGAGGGTGTATGTTTGAAAGAGTGGGGCGTATTTTGGATTCATGGAGTTTTACTCTTGATAAGTGAATGGTCGGCATAGAATTGGGCCATTCGGGAATTTATCAAGTACACAGGCCGTCTGAAAAATTTCAGACGGCCTATTTATTCTTTAATCCTTAGGATTAAAGATTAGGATTGACAATGATTTTTACTGCGGATTCGTTGTTGTGGATCAAGCGCTCGAAGCCTTCGGAAATCAATTCGTCCAGTTTGATGCGTTGGGTGATGAAAGGCTCAAGGTTGATTTTGCCTTCTTCAACCAATTTGATGGTTTCGGCGTGGTCGTTGCAGTAGGCGATGGTGCCGCGCACGTCCAACTCTTTCATCACAACGCTGTGGACGTTGATGGTAGCGGGGTGGCTCCAAATGGATACGATGACGACTTTCGCAGTCGGACGGCACGCTTCGACCATGGTGTCCAGCACTTTGTTGACACTGGTGCATTCGAATGCAACGTCTACGCCTTCGCCGTTGGTCAGTTTTTTCACTTCTTCAACGACATCGACTTCGGATGGGTCGAGGATGTAGTCGGCCACGCCGGCTTCGCGTGCTTTGTCTTTACGCGCTTTGCTCAATTCAGTGATGATGACTTTGATGCCTTTGGCTTTCAGTACGGCAGCCAACAGCAAACCGATTGGGCCTGCACCGCCGACCAATGCGACGTCGCCTTCTTTCGCGCCACTGCGTACATAAGCATGATGGCCGACAGACAGAGGCTCAATCAAAGCAGCTTGGTCTAATGGGATTTTGTCGGAAATAGGGTGTACCCAACGGCGTTTGACGGCAATTTTTTCAGACAAGCCGCCACCGCAGCCGCCCAAGCCGATGAAGTTCATGTCTTTGGAGAGGTGGTAGTTGCTGCCTTCGCCGGTCGGTACGTCGTCGCGGATGATGTAGGGTTCGACAACAACGTGTTGGCCGACTTTGATGTCGTCCACGCCTTCGCCTACGGCATAAACCACGCCGGAGAACTCGTGACCCATTGTTACTGGCGCTGACTCGCCGGAGATTGGGTGCGGATGGCCGCAAGGCGGAATGAAAATCGGGCCTTCCATGAATTCGTGCAGGTCTGTACCGCAGATACCGCACCAAGCAACATTGATGCCGACAGTACCCGGAGCTACGGTTGGCTCGGGAATGTCTTCGATGCGGATGTCGCCTTTGTTGTAAAAACGTGCTGCTTTCATTGTAACGCTCCTTTTTTAAAGTGGAGGCCGTCTGAAAAAGACGGTCAATTGGGGAAAGGGAAGCAGTGTGGCGTGTGAAATGTTTTTATTGATATGTTTTATGTTTGTTATTTTACTACTGATAATATGGAAATGGTTTGTCTTTGCTCAAATTAAAGTTTGTAAATGAAAAAAAAGGCCGTCTGAAATGGATAATCTGTTTTCAGACGGCCTAGGGCAATAGTTTGAATGCGTTATGGTGTAGGATTATTACTTTTGCCGCGCTTCAGATGCTTTTGGTAGGCGATGACGTAGTCGGCCTTGCTCAAGCCTGCTAATACGCGGATGTGAGCGGCGGCGGATTTGGACATGGATTCCAAGGTATAGCCGCCTTCCAGTACGGAAACGACACGTCCCTGACAGCTTGCCGTTGCTTGGACGATTTTGTGCGTCAGCCAGGCAAAATCGGCTTCATGCAGGTTCAGACGGCCTGTTTCGTCTTGTTTGTGCCCGTCAAAACCGGCAGAAAGCAACACCAACTCAGGACGGAAAGCTTCCAGCTTGGGCAGCCATTGTTCACGGATGGTCGTGCGGAAGATACGGCTGCCTGTGCCCGGTTTGAGGGGCGTATGCAGCATATTTTTATTGCCGGCGTATTGTTCCGCCTGAGGGAAGGGGAAGATGTCGGTTTCAAACAGGTTGAAAAACATCACGCGCGGATCGTCTTGGAGAATCTCCGCCGTACCATCGCCGAAGTGGACGTCGAAATCGATGACGGCGATGCGTTGCAAGCGGTATTGGGCAATGGCGTGCATCACGCCGGCGGCAACGTTGTTGATCAGGCAAAATCCGCCGGCGCTGTTGCTGTGGGCATGGTGACCTGGCGGGCGGATGGCGCAAAAAGCATGCCAGGCTTTTTTATTCATCACCATATCGACTGCCTTGACAACGGCTCCGGCCGCAAAACGGGCGGCTTGAAGGGAGTCGTGGCAGATGACCGTATCGTCATCGATGCGGTGGATTTTGCCGGGGAGCGGCTGGGCGGCTTCCAACTCGTGCAGATAGTTGCGCGAGTGGACCAATGCCAGCTGCGCATCTTTGATTTCCGGTGCTTCGGTGGTTTGCAGGCGACGCCAAATGCCTTCTTGTTTTAAGGCGGTTTGAATGGCGCTGATGCGTTCGGGCCTGTCGGGATGGTTGGACCCCGGCTGGTGCTGTAGGAATATCGGATGCGAAATCCATACGGTGCGGGCGTTTTTGCCAAACAAACGGCGTAGGCGGGTGCTGATGCGCCAAAGGATTTTTTTGAACATGGAACAGTATATGTCGGACAAGTCGTAAAGACTGCTAAATATGGTTAATAAATACGGAAATACTTGGAAATTTTTCAGACGGCCTTTAGAATAGCTCAATTTTGCAGTCCAACCAATGTATTTGATTGCAGTGTGCAGTTTTTTACTTAATCTAAAACTTGAAAGAACGGATATATTATGAATCAAGCAGTGGCTCAATTTGCCCCTTTAGTGCTGATCATGGTGGTGTTCTACTTCCTGATTATGCGTCCTCAACAAAAGAAATTCAAAGCGCACCAAGCGATGTTGGCCGCTTTGAAAGTCGGCGATAAAGTCGTTTTGGCAGCAGGTTTCAAAGGCCGTGTGACCAAAGTCGGCGAGCAATTCTACACTGTCGACATCGGTCAAGGTGCGAAAATCGAAGTGGAAGTTGAGCGCAACGCGATTGCCGCGAAAGCCGAATAATCCGTTTTTTTGCAAAAAGCCGCCTCATTTTCCGAGCGCGGCTGTTTGCCTTTATAAATAAAGCAAAGGTTTACCATGAACCGTTATCCTTTATGGAAATACCTGCTGATTGCGTTCACGATTGTGGTTGCGGCTGTTTACTCGCTGCCCAACCTTTTCGGTGAAACGCCTGCCGTACAGGTATCGACCAACCGACAAGCCATCGTGATCAACGATCAAACCCAGTCTAAAGTGGATGCCGCGCTGAAACAGGCAGGTATTCAGACTGATGGTATGTTCATCGTCGACAACTCGCTGAAAGTGCGTTTCAAAGATACCGAAACGCAATTGAAAGCGCGCGACGTCATCGAAAATACTTTGGGTGAGGGCTATATTACCGCGCTCAACCTGTTGGCAGACAGTCCTGAGTGGATGGCGAAAATCAAAGCCAATCCGATGTTCCTAGGTCTGGACTTGCGTGGCGGCGTGCATTTCACCATGCAGGTGGACATGAAAGCCGCGATGCAGAAAACGTTTGAACGTTATTCCGGCGATATCCGCCGCGAATTGCGTCGCGAAAAAATCCGTACCGGCACGGTACATCAGACTGAAAACGGTCTGACCGTGCCTTTGCAAGATGCTGCCGATGTACAAAAAGCCTTGCCTCAGTTGCAAAAATTGTTCCCTGAAGCCACGCTGCTGCCGGACGGCAACAATATCGTGCTGACTTTGTCTGAAGAGGCAATCAATAAAGTACGTTCTGATGCGGTTAAACAAAACATCAATACGTTGCACAACCGTGTGAACGAATTGGGCGTAGCCGAACCGGTTATCCAACAATCCGGCCTTGACCGTATTGTTGTACAGCTGCCGGGCGTGCAAGATACTGCCAAAGCCAAAGACATTATCGGCCGTACCGCGACTTTGGAAGTACGCATGGTGGAAGACGATCCGATTAAATTGCAGGAAGCCTTAAACGGTAATGTACCGACTGGTTATGAGTTACTGTCAAGCGGTGGCGATCATCCGGAAACTATCTTGGTCAACAAACAAGTTGAACTGACCGGCGACAACATCAACGACGCGCAACCTAGTTTTGACCAAATGGGCGCGCCTGCCGTGAGTCTGAGCTTGGACAGCGCAGGTGGCAGCATTTTTGGAGAATTGACTTCGGCCAATGTGGGTAAACGTATGGCTATGGTGTTGATCGACCAAGGTAAATCTGAAGTCGTAACCGCGCCTGTCATCCGCTCCGCGATTACCGGTGGCCGTGTGGAGATTTCCGGCAGCATGACAACTGCCGAAGCCAACGATACTTCATTGTTGCTGCGTGCCGGCTCGCTGGCTGCTCCTATGCAGATTGTCGAAGAACGTACCATCGGCCCGTCTTTGGGTAAAGAAAACATTGAAAAAGGTTTCAATTCCACCTTGTGGGGCTTTGCCGCCGTTGCCGCATTTATGGTGGTTTACTACCGCCTGATGGGTTTCTTCTCTACCATCGCTTTGAGTACCAATATTTTGTTCTTGGTAGGCATTTTGTCTGCCATGCAGGCAACGCTGACTTTGCCGGGTATTGCTGCGTTGGCATTGACACTGGGTATGGCGATTGACTCCAACGTATTGATTAATGAGCGTATCCGTGAAGAATTACGCGGAGGTATGCCACCTCAGCAGGCAATCAATCTGGGTTTTCAACATGCTTGGGCAACCATTGTCGACTCTAACTTGACCTCTCTGATTGCCGGTATCGCTTTGTTGGTATTCGGTTCCGGCCCTGTACGCGGTTTTGCCGTTGTACACTGTATCGGTATTCTGACCTCGATGTACTCGTCTGTGGTCGTGTTCCGTGCTTTGGTCAACTTGTGGTACGGCCGCCGTCGCAAATTGCGGAATATTTCCATTGGTGCGGTATGGAAGCCGAAAGCTGAAATGGCAGAAGGCAAGGAGTAAAACATGGAATTATTTAAAATCAAACGCGATATTCCGTTTATGAGCTACGGCAAACTGACGACCTTTATTTCGTTGGTTACGTTTATCGCCGCCGTGTTCTTTTTGGTAACCAAAGGCCTGAATTTCTCCGTCGAATTTACCGGCGGTACGGTAATGGAAGTCCAATATCAGCAGGGCGTGGATGTGAATAAAACGCGCGAACGCCTCGATACGCTGAAAATGGGTGATGTACAGGTTCAGGCATTGGGTACGAACAAGCACATCATGATTCGCCTGCCGAACAAAGAAGGCGTAACGTCAGCCCAGCTGTCCAACCAAGTGATGGATTTGCTGAAAAAAGACAATCCTGATGTTACCTTGCGCCAAGTCGAATTTATCGGCCCTCAGGTTGGTGAAGAATTGGTTACCAATGGTTTGATGGCATTGGGCTTCGTGGTGGCAGGTATTATTATTTACTTGTCCATGCGTTTTGAGTGGCGTTTTGCAGTGTCCGCGATTATTGCGAATATGCACGATATCGTGATTATTCTCGGCTGTTTCGCCTTCTTCCAATGGGAATTTTCTCTGACTGTCTTGGCAGGTATTTTGGCAGTTCTGGGTTATTCCGTGAACGAATCTGTGGTTGTGTTTGACCGTATTCGTGAAAACTTCCGTAAGCCGCATATGCGCGGCCATACCGTGCCGGAAGTCATCGACAATGCGATTACTGCAACCATGAGCCGTACCATCATTACCCACGGTTCGACCGAGGCAATGGTTGTTTCTATGCTGGTGTTCGGTGGCGCAGCCTTGCACGGTTTCTCTATGGCGCTGACCATCGGTATCGTATTCGGTATTTACTCTTCCGTATTGGTTGCCAGCCCGCTCTTGCTGATGTTCGGTTTGAGCCGCGAGAACATTGCCAAAGAAGTTAAGAAAAAAGAAGAAGTTGTAGTTTAATCGTTGCAATGCTGCGATAAAGGCCGTCTGAAAATTGATTGAATCAGTTTTCAGACGGCCTTTTGTATTTAAATTTCAGAATATTTTGTTTTAATGAAATGGGAGGAGATAAATGTGAAAGAAAAAGAAAAAAA
Organism: Neisseria sp. 27098_8_112; assembly: GCF_041433235.1. NCBI lineage: Bacteria > Pseudomonadati > Pseudomonadota > Betaproteobacteria > Neisseriales > Neisseriaceae > Neisseria > Neisseria sp. 27098_8_112. The sequence continues at coordinate 60,235 of NZ_JAPWBB010000004.1, forward strand.
TAGGAACAATATAATTTTGTGATGAATCAAGTTTATTGTCTAATATCCCCTTAATTGCTTGTCAGTCCCAATATTTTAAAACATAATACTTTTGCCCCCGATGCTGGAGTTTTACTACAAGTACATGATTTGCAAAAATCTGTCGGGTGTGCAGACCCTGCCAATCAACCTCAAAAAAGGAAGGCCAAGAATGAAAGTAACCAGTTTCGGCGAAGTGCTGTGGGACGATTTTCCAAACGGAAAGGTATTGGGTGGTGCACCCCTAAATGTTGCTGTCCGTTTGCAGTCTTTGGGTATCGATGCTGCCATCATCAGTCGTCGCGGCGATGATGCCGATGGCGAAGAATTACTACGTCAAATTCAAAGTAAAAACGTCAATACTGATTATTTGCAGGTTTGTCACGAATGTGCGACCAGTTTGGTGAAAGTACACTTGGACAAGTCTGGCAGTGCGTCTTATGAGATTGTTTATCCTTGCGCGTGGGACAGGATTGCGGTTGATGATGCGGCAATCAAACGTGTGGCAGAATCAGATGCTTTCGTTTTTGGCAGCTTGGCAACCCGCGATGAAGTTTCGCGTAAAAGCTTGGCGGTTTTGCTGAAAGAAGCCAAATTCAAAATTTTTGACGTTAATCTGCGTAAGCCTCATTACGATATTGACCGCTTGTTGGAGACCATGAAACAGTCCGATATGGTCAAACTCAATGATGATGAGCTGTATGAGTTGGCTGCGGCTTACGGTTCTCCTTATCACAGTATCGAACAAAATATCAGCTACCTTGTTAAGCTGACAGGTGTCAAAATCTTGTGTGTGACTTTGGGTAGTCATGGCGCGGTTTTGTATAAGGACGGCGAGTTGTACCGTCATTGCGGTTTCCGCGTCAAAGTGGTGGATACTGTTGGCTCCGGCGACAGCTTTCTTGGTGGTTTGACTTACAAGCTGCTCAATAATGCGCCTCCTCAAGAAGCCATTGCTTTTGCTTGTGCGCTGGGTGCATTGGTGGCTTCACGTCATGGCGCGACGGCGGATATTTCTTTGGAAGAAGTTGAAGCGTTTATGAATCCTGCTTGATATTTTGACAAGAGACATAAAAAGGCCGTCTGAAAACCATTAGATCAGGTTTTTCAGACGGCCTTAGTATTTTCAGGCTTTACCAATAAGTTGTAAAACATTCTAAGTTGGTATTTTTTGGGCCGCTTCCTTCTTCGGTCGGCGAACCAATCATCATCAGGCCGATGATTTTGTCTTTGTCGGCACACTCAAATGCTTCACGCAACAATGGGCTGTTGACCCACATGCCCGTAATCCAAACATTGTCGAAGCCTTGAGTAGAAGCAGCCAGTTGTAAAGCATAGGCGGCGCAGCCTGCAGTCAGCATTTGCTCCCATTCAGGTTTGGGTTTCGCCACTTCACGGTTTGGCGCAAATGTAACGCCAATAATCATAGGCGCCATGTTGCCGACACGTTCGGCTTTTTTCATGGCGTCATCGCCGAAGTTGAGTTCGGTAACGGTCTTGCTCAAAAGCTCACGGAAACGTTGTAAACCGGCTTCGCTTTGAATAACGGTAAAGCGGAAAGGGCGCATATTGCCGTGATCAGGTACTTGTGTTGCCGCTTGCAGCATTTGTTCCAGTTGCTCGGCATTGGGTGCCGGAGCAGTCAGTTTTTTGGAAGAGCGACGCGTGGTGAGGAGATTTAAGGCATCCATTTTTATTCTTTCTTGTGAATTCGAATGAGAACAATTATATAGCAGAACGATAAATAAATCAGCAAAGGACTAAGGCCGTCTGAATTAAGGTTTCAGACGGCCTTTGAGTTTTACAGGATACCGTTGTTTTGTGTATTTTCAGTCATCAGTGCTTTGCTGATTTCGTCGGCGGTGTAGCTCTTACCGTTTCCGAATACAAAGCTGTCGACATTATTGTTGGCAATGTCATGGATGGTCAGGGTGTCGCCTGTATCTTTGATGGTTAAGACCCAATCATCGCCGGTTTTCAACTGTAAATCTTTCAGCGTCAGCCCTTCTTTGAAAAGGACTTGGGTATCACTGCCACCATACGGATTGAAGGTGTCGTTGCCGCTGTTTCTGCCAAACATGATAACGGTGTTTTCGGCACCCGGGTCGGTAATGGTATCGTTGCCGCCGGCTGTATCAACGATGTTGATGCCTCGGCCCAAAGTAATGGTTTCATCGCTGCGATTGCCCCTGTATTCGACAACAGAAGTGTAATGCGACAAATCTAAATCGCTGTTGTCGCTGTCGGCATGGATGGTGTGGTTGAAGTTGTTGTACACATCACGGTTGAGTTCTTCAACAGGTTGGCTGGTGTATTGGACGATGTTTGTGTTACCGATCATGTGCGGGATAGACAGTTTGAAGTGGTTGATTAGCTCGCCCGTGCTGTATGAGGTATTGCCGTCAAACTGGAATTCTGAAATCGCACCATAAATACCGCTTTGGTTTTTGATGGTTAAAACATCGTCCGTGCCTTTAATGCGGATATGCCAAGTATCGCCATCCAACAGGGGAGGTGATACAAATTGGTTGCTGTCGGGCATGTCGGCAATCCCGGTTTTGTCGTAACTTTTTTCAACGGTAATTTCAAGGTCGTCAAGGGTAATGCCGCCGATAAATTTCACGACGTTGGCGTTGAGCGTGTGCAGGCCGGCCTCGCTGTCGAAACCGAAGTTGTAGTCGAAAATGGTGTCGTGACCGTAACCTTTTCCGAAAACATAGGTGTCGTTGTGTTCGCCGCCTTCCAGATAATCATTGCCTGCACCGCCGTCGAGTAAGTCTGCACCTACATGGGCATAAAGTTTGTCGTTACCATTGCTGCCGTAGAGTTTATCGTCGGAAGCAGGTTCGTTGCCGTAATAGGTTTCGCTGTGTTCGCGCAAAATGTCATCGCCGTCATGGCCATAGAGGGTGTCTTGGCCGTCATTGCCGCCGTCAATTTCATTGTTACCTGCATTGCCATGCAAGATGTCGTCGCCGTTTGTGCCGACAAATTTAATGGCTTCGGCTTTCAGTGCTTGGAAGGTTTGTTGGAACTGTGCGGCAGTGTAGGTTTGGTCGTTGAACTGGAAACGGTCGATGGAAATGCTGCCATCCGCGCCGATTTGGTTTTGAATCAGGGCTGAACCTTGTTCCGAAGTAATTTCCCAGCTTTGGCTGTCATCGTCGTTATGAATGGTCTTCAGGTTGAACTTGGCATTGTTCAGGCCGTCTGAAAACTTGAGGGTATTGATGCCTTGGTTGTCGATAATGGTATCGTTGTCGCCGTAGATATAGGTATCGTTTCCGGCGCCGCCTTTCAGAATGTCTTTGCCGTTGCCACCCACCAAAATGTCGTCGCCTGCATCACCGTTGATGACATCGTTGCCGTCGCCGCCATCCAGATAATCGTTGCCGTCGCCGCCGTTGAGGTTGTCGTTGCCACCCATGCCGTAAACGGTATCATCACCGCGTCCGCTATTGAGGCGGTTGCGACCTTCGTTACCGGTCAGAATGTTATTGCTGTTGTTGCCGGCGGCAAAAATATTGGCCGAGCCGGTCAAGGTAACATTTTCGACGTGGGTAGCGGCGGTGTGGGAAATGCTGCTGAATACGGTATCTTCGCCACCGCCAGCCTGTTCAATCACCACATCTTTTACATCATCAACGTAGTAAGTGTCATTGCCGTCTCCGCCTTCCATAATGTCGGCACCGGCTTTTCCGTCGATAATATCATCGCCGGATGTGCCGATAAGATGGTCATTGCCGTCGCTGCCATCTATGGTCTTGCCGTTTTCGGTATGTTCAGTCAGGGAAATATCGAAATATTTGGCAAAGCTGTTTACATCCAGTTTTTGTGTGCCGATGATGAATTGGGAGACTGCCGGTGTTGTACCGTTTTGAGTGTATTGGTTTTTGATGGTTAAAACGGCGTTGCTGTTTTTCACGGCGATCAGCCAGTCTTGACCGCCGGTTTCGTTGTTTCGGGCTTCAACGGTCAAATCGTTAAGGCTTAGGTCGGTATGAAAGCGGATGCTATTATGGCCTTGATTGTCGATGATGGTGTCTTGCTCGCTTTTGGCAGAGAAAAGATAGGTGTCGTCACCTTCGCCACCTTCAAGCACATCGTTGCCTGCTTCGCCGTTGAGGGTGTCATTGCCTGTTTCGCCGAAAAGACGGTCGTTGCCTTCGCCGCCGTTGATGAAATCGTTGCCACCACCGCCGTAAACGATGTCGTCGCCGCGGCCGCTGTTGAGGCGGTTGCTGCCTTCATTGCCGATGAGGATGTTGTTGCTGTTGTTGCCTGCGCCGAAGATGTTGGCTATACCGGTCAAAACAAGGTTTTCAACGTGGTTTGGAAGGGTATAGCTGACGTTGCTGTAAACCGTATCATCGCCACCATTTGGGTTTTCAATGATTTTATCGTCACTGCGGGTTACATAATAAACGTCATCTCCCGATGTGCCTGTTGTTGCTTGTGCAAGGGGGGACGGCTGCAATTGCTCTAAATGTCGTAATTCAAATTGCGCATTGCGGATGCGCATTGCTTTTTCGATTGTCATGATATTTTCTTTAGATATTGATGAGAGTAACAAGGAAGTAAACGTATCCGGCATATGGCCGGTATTGCTTAATTTGTATTGTGTTTAGGCTGTATATACTAGTGCCGAAATTTGATAAAAACAACAGAAACGTTAAGATATGACAATATGTAGAGAGCCTTATCAGGCTTAGTTTGCCGTCTATTCTTTTGCCAAATGGCTTTGCCTTGTGCGGTTGTTTTGTTTCTTATATACCACACATCAATTTTCATAGTTTCAAACTATGAATGGTTGTAAAAAGGCCGTCTGAAAAATCAGAAGCAGGTTTCGCATTGCAAAACCTGCTTCTGATTTTTCAGACGGCCTGTCTGATTACAGAGTACGGGCAACTTCGACGATGTCGAAACATTCGAGTTGGTCGCCTTCCATAATCTCGTTGTAGCCTTTGAGCATCAGACCACATTCGAAGCCCATGCGGACTTCTTTGACGTCGTCTTTGTAGCGTTTCAAAGAAGACAGCTCACCGGTATGGATAACCACGTTGTTGCGGATGAGGCGGACGTGGGAATCGCGTTTGACCACACCGTCGGTAACCATACAGCCTGCAATATTGCCGACTTTGGAAACGGAAATAACCTGACGGATTTCGACCGTACCGGTTACTTGCTCTTTCTCTTCCGGAGAGAGCATACCGCTCATGGCGGCTTTCACGTCGTCGATGGCATCGTAAATGATGTTATAGTAACGGATTTCCACGTTTTCATTCTCAGCCAGTTTGCGTGCGGAAGCATCTGCACGGACGTTAAAGCCGATGATGAATGCGCCGGAAGCGATGGCCAAGTTGACATCAGATTCGGTAATACCGCCAACACCGCTGTGCAACACGTTCACTTTCACTTCGTCGGTGGACAGTTTTTTCAGGCTGCCCGCCAAAGCTTCGTAAGAACCTTGTACGTCTGCTTTGATGATGACGGACAAGGATTGGGCTTGGTTTTCGCCCATGTTGTTGAACATGTTTTCCAGTTTCGCGGCCTGTTGTTTGGCCAAGCGCACGTCGCGGTATTTGCCTTGACGGAAGAGGGCGATTTCGCGCGCTTTTTTCTCGTCGGCCAATACCATTGCATCTTCGCCTGCGTTCGGAACGTCGGACAAGCCGAGGATTTCGACAGGGATAGATGGGCCGGCTTCATTGATGGCTTTGCCGTTTTCGTCAACCATCGCACGGATTTTACCGAATGCAGTACCGGCCAGCAGCATATCGCCTTTTTTCAGCGTACCGCTTTGTACCAAGAGGGTGGCAACCGCGCCGCGGCCTTTGTCCAAGCGAGCCTCAACGATGATACCTTTGGCAGGTGCATCGACTGGAGCAGTCAGTTCCAAAACTTCGGCTTCGAGCAAGACGGCTTCGAGCAATGCATCGATGTTCAGGCCTTTTTTAGCGGAAACATCGATGAACTGTACATCGCCGCCCCATTCGTCAGGCACGACTTCGTGCGCAGTCAGCTCTTGGCGGATACGCTCTGGGTTGGCAGCTTCTTTATCGATTTTGTTGACGGCAACCACCATCGGTACGCCCGCGGCTTTGGCGTGGGCAATCGCCTCGATGGTTTGCGGCATCACGCCGTCGTCGGCTGCAACCACAAGAATCACGATATCGGTTGCTTTCGCACCGCGCGCACGCATGGCAGTAAACGCTTCGTGACCCGGAGTATCCAAGAAGGTAATCACGCCGCGAGGGGTTTCAACGTGGTATGCACCGATGTGTTGGGTAATGCCACCCGCTTCGCCTTGTACCACTTTGGCACGGCGGATGTAGTCCAGCAGGGAAGTTTTACCGTGGTCAACGTGACCCATTACGGTCACAACCGGAGGACGTGGCAATGCTTCGGCTTCTCCTGCTTCAACGCCTTCATCCAAGAATGCTTCAGGATCGTCGGCGGCGGCAGGTTTACCGATGTGGCCGAGTTCTTCGACCACAATCAGGGCAGTGTCTTGGTCGATAGATTGGTTGATGGTTACCATCATGCCCATTTTCATCAGGGCTTTAACCACTTCGACGCCTTTAACGGCCATTTTGTGTGCCAAGTCGGCAACGGTAATGGTTTCAGGTACCAAAACTTCGTGTACGACAGGTTCGGTCGGCGCTTGGAAGGCGTGTTGGTTTGGCTCAAGTTTGAGTTTTTTACCTTTTTTGCCGCCGCGTACGCGCTCGTCGTCGCCATTGCGTGCATTGTTGCGGTCGCGACCACCTTTGCCGCCTTTGCCTTTAGTATTGCGGCCTTGAGTGTCTTCATCACGGTCACGACGGTCTTCTTTTTTACCGCGCGCGTTGTGTTCGGATTTGCCTTCGCCGGATGCCGCTTTTGCTTTCTCGGCAGGTTTGTTGCGTTCGCCTGATTTGGCTTCTTTAGCAGGTTTTGAGTCTTGATCGGCCTGTTGTTTCATGGCTTCACGGCGCGCTTGACGCTCTTGTTTTTCTTTCAACAAGGCTTCTTGATGCGCACGCAGGGCAGCGGCACGACGGGCTTCTTCATCGCGTTGAGCCTGTTCTTCCACGCTGACGACAGGTTGCGGTACGGCAGGAGCGGCAGGTTTGGCTGCCTTTTTCGCTTCTTTGCCTTTGCCGCCTTTGTCTTGTTTGGCTTTGGCAGGTTTTTTGGCTTCGGCTGGTTTTTCAGCTTCAACGGATTTTTCAGACGGCTTGTTGTCTGCTTTAGCTTCAACTTTTACTTCGGTCTTGGCTTCTACAGCTTCAACCGGTTTGGCTTCTTCTTTTTTAGCTTCGGCAGGTTTGCCTTCCGCTTTTGGTGCGGCTTTGGCAGCTTTCAGTCTGGCTGCTTCGGCCTCTGCTTTGGCGCGGGCTTCGGCTTTTGCGGCAGCTTCTGCTTCAGCTTTGGCTTTTTCTTCGGCAGCTTGGGCGGCTGCTTTTTCTGCTTCGGCTTTTTGGTTTTCCGCTGCTACTTTGGCTTTGGCTTCCGCTGCCAACTCTTCGGAAGAAGGAATGGTAACGGCACGGCTGCGGCGGCGTGTTTCCACTTTTACGCCGTCAACGGTGCTGACTTCGGTTTTTTTGCGGCGGATGCTGATGGTGCCACTGTTGCTGCCGTTTTTCTTTTGCAGGTAAGCAGTCAACAGTTGTTTGTCGTCAGTGGTTATGCTGTCATTACCGCTGTTTTTATTGACCCCGGCTTCTTTCAATTGTTTAAGCAAATCATCGACGGGGCGGTTTAGTTCGGCGGCAAATTGCGCTACGGTTGTATTACTCATTCAGTACCCCCTTAGTTGTTTTCTTCAGTAAACCAGTGTTCGCGTGCAGCCAAAATCACTTTTTTGGCTTCTTCTTCGTCAACACCGGTAATTTCGACCAATTCGTCAACAGACAATTCGGCCAGATCGTCGCGTTGGGTAACGCCGGCTTCGGCCAGTTTGCGCAACATATCGGAATCTACGCCGTCCAAATTGCGCATGTCTTCAGACACTTCCCCCAGTTTTTCTTCTGCAGCGATGGTAATGGTCAGGATCGCATCGCGTGCGCGATTGCGCAGGGTTTCAACGATTTCTTCGTCAAAGCCGTCAATCGAGAGCAATTCTGCCGCTGGAACGTAAGCAACTTCTTCCAATGTGGCAAAGCCTTCTTCCACCAAGATATCGGCGGTTTCGTCGTCGATGTTCAAGTGGGTGGTGAAGAGGTTGCGGATAACGGCATCTTCGGCGGCATTACGCTCGTCGGCTTCTTCAACGGTCATGATGTTCAGCTGCCAGCCGGTCAGGATGGAAGCCAGGCGGACGTTTTGACCGCCGCGGCCGATGGCCAGCGCCAGTTGGTTTTCATCAACAATCACGTCAACGGCGTGTTTGTCTTCGTCAATTACGATGCGGCTCACTTCGGCAGGAGACAGTGCATTCATTACGAATTGGGCAGGCTCAGGGGACCACAATACGATGTCGATGCGTTCGCCGGACAATTCGTTGCTCACAGCGTTAACACGGGAACCGCGCACGCCGATACAAGTACCTTGCGGGTCGATGCGTTGGTCGTTGGCTTTAACGGCAACTTTGGCGCGTTGGCCTGGATCGCGTGCTACTTCGCGGATTTCCAATAGGCCGTCTGCAATTTCAGGCACTTCGTTGGCGTAGAGTTTGGCCAAGAAGTCGCCGCTGGTACGGCTCAAAATGACTTGTTTGCGGCCGGTATTGCCGATTTCGTCCACACGCAGGAAGAGGGCGCGGATGCGGTCGCCACTGCGGAAGTTTTCGCGCGGAATCATTTCTTCGCGCGGAATCAGTGCGTCAAGTTTGCCCGCGACGACTTCAACGATGATGCCGTGGCGCTCGACGCGTTTTACCGTACCGGAAACGATGTCTTCTTTAGAAGCGAGGAACTCGTTCAGGTTTTGCTCGCGCTCGGCATCGCGGATGCGTTGCAGGATGATTTGTTTGGCGGTTTGCGCTGCTTGACGGCCGAAGCCTTCGTTTGGCAGCTGCTCTTCGTAGTATTCGCCGATTTGGATGGTGGTGCCGGGAATTTCTTCTTGGATTTCCTCGATGGTTTTTTCTACGTCGGGGTAGGTGTAGTCTTCATCGGCAACAATCAGCCAGCGGCGGAAGGTTTGGTATTCGCCGGTATCGCGGTCGATTTCGACGCGCACGTCCATGTGCTCGCGGTCGGCTTTTTTCTTGGCAGCAGTAGAGAGGGCGAATTCAAGGGCTTTGAATACGACTTCCGTTTCAACATTTTTTTCACTTGCCAGCGCTTCGGCCAGCTGTAACATTTCGCGACTCATTTTCTAGAATCTCCAAGTAATCGGTTTTTAAAATTTAAATTCGGGGCGCAAACGAGCTTTGTCGATGTTGCTCAATTCGATTTGGGCAGTTTTGCCATCGAAAGAGACGGTAACGATGTCGTTTTCGCAAGATTCGATGCGGCCGATGAAGTTTTTCTGACCATCAATCGGCAGGCGTGTTTTGATTTTGGCGTTCTGGCCGGCAAAACGCACGAAGTCGGCGGCTTTTTTCAACGGACGGTCAAGGCCAGGGCTGGAGATTTCCAAACGTTTGTAGTCGATGTCTTCAACCATAAACACGCGGCTCAGATGGTTGCTGACAGTAGCGCAGTCTTCGACGGTGATGCCGCCTTCTTTATCGATGAAAACGCGCAAATCGCCTTGTGCGGTCAGTTCGAAATCGACCAGCTCGTAACCCAAGCCGGGCAGGGTTTTATCAAGAATGCTTTGAATATCCATGCTTCTCCAGAAGTACATAAACAAAAAAATGGCCGCGCGGCCATTTTTCGTGTGATTTGAAAAATTGGCCTATTATAACTGTTTTCAAGATAAAAGAAAAGTGTTGATTTGGCGTGGATTTTTTGAAGTGATTGCTTAAATGTAAAGGGTAGGGTCGAGGCCGTCTGAAAAGGAAATTGTTGACAAGTTTTGATATGGTGTTTCTGAAATTATTTTGGAAAACAAAGAATTGGTATTGCTTTGTTTTCAGACGGCCTTGTATTTCCTGATTTTTCGTGCTTGCACAATGTGCAAGGCGGTTCTACAATTTCTTCATACCCACCGAATAAGAAAGAAGGCCGCCATGTCCGCACACCCGATTTACAATTTTTCCGCAGGTCCTGCCGTATTGCCGGAAGCGGTATTGCGTACCGCGCAACAGGAAATGCTCGACTACAACGGTACGGGTTTCCCCGTGATGGCGATGAGCCACCGTTCGGATATGTTTTTGAGCATTCTGCATCATGCCGAACAAGACTTGCGCCAGCTTTTGAATATTCCTTCCAACTATAAAATTCTATTTTTACAAGGCGGCGCGACCACGCAATTCAATATGGTGGCCATGAATTTGGCTCACGGTTTTACGACTGCCGACGCGGTGGTAACGGGCAACTGGAGCCGTATTGCCTATGAACAGATGAGCCGTTTGAGTAATGCCGAAATCCGTTTGGCCGCGCATGGCGGCGAGCAATATGCCTATAAAAACCTGCCTGCGGTTGAGGATTGGGATGTCAACCCGAATTCTGCGTTTGTTCATTTTGCGATTAATGAAACCGTAAACGGCTTGCAATATCAAAACGTCCCCAAACTTTCAGACGGCCTGCCACCGTTGGTGTGCGATATGTCGAGCGAGATTTTGTCGCGTGAGTTTAATGTATCCGATTACGGCTTGATTTATGCCGGCGCGCAAAAAAATATCGGCCCCGCCGGTGCGACCGTGGTCATTATCCGCGAGGATTTGCTGGAGCGTTGTCCGAACGATATTCCCGATGTGTTCAACTACCGCTCTCACATCAACCGCGACGGTATGTACAACACGCCGTCCACCTATGCGATTTATATGTCGGGTTTGGTGTTCCGCTGGCTGCAAACGCAGGGCGGTGTGAAAAAAATTGAAGCGGTCAATCGAATGAAGGCGCAAACCTTGTATGAGACGATAGACGGTAGCGGCGGTTTTTACATCAACGATATCCATCCTGATGCACGCTCCAAAATGAATGTGGTCTTCAAAACCGCAAGCGAAGACTTGGATCGTCGCTTTGTGTTGGAAGCCGAGTTGCAGGGCTTGTGCCTGCTCAAAGGCTATAAAACCGTCGGCGGTATGCGTGCCAGCATTTACAATGCGATGCCGCTTGAAGGTGTGAACGCGTTGGCCGACTTTATGAAAGATTTTCAACGGCGTTACGGTTAAGATGAAGATATAAAAAGGCCGTCTGAAACTGGGTTTCAGACGGCCTTTTGATTTGAACAAGCCTTATTCGGTAACTTCTTCAGTGATGCTGTCGCGGTAGATAGTGCTGTCGTAAGTCGGAACAGGAGGCGGCAGCAGGTTGTTGAGCGTCAGCGCGGACGGGTTCAGCGTAGGGTAGCCGCTGAAGGTTACGGAATAACCGCCGTTGCCGGTACTGCGGACTTTGGCATGAGCACCCAACGGGAAAGTGGTTTTGTTGGTGATGTGGCCGAATGGGAAGCCGGTCAACACAGGAATCTTGGCGGTGCGCGAAATGTGGTTGACGACGGCGGAGAAGTCGTAGCTGGAGTCGTACACGTCGCGGATGGTGCCCATGCGAAAATCGCCGAAGATGATGGCGCGTTGTTTTTGCAAAACACCTGACAGATAAAGCGTATTGAGCATACGCTCGATGCGGTAGGGTTGCTCGCTGACATCTTCGATAAAGAGGATGCCGCCTTGAATATCGGGCATGTAAGGCGTACCGGCGAGGGAGGCGAGAACGCTGAGGTTGCCGCCCCACAATGTGCCTTCGACGTTGACATCGGCGCGTTGGATAGTCGGAACATCAACGATATTGACATTGTTGGTCGTGCCGCGGATGAACGAATCCATGGTAAAGACGCTGGGGTCAGCTTTGCCGAATTCGCTGTACACCATCGGGCCTGCAAAGCTCATCATATTGCCTTTGGCCAACAGGGCGAGTTGGACGGCGCACACGTCGCTGAAACCGAAGAATAATGTGCCGCGTTCGCGCATTCTGGCGCCGAGTGAGGCAAAGTCAATTTGCGGCAGGATGCGTGCCGCGCCGTAGCCGCCGCGCAGGCCCATCAAGACTTTAGGCGTTTCGACACGGCCGCTGGCAACGTCTTGGAAGTCGGCGGTGCGTTGAGCATCGCTACCGGCAAAGCGTTGGTAACGGCGGCTGCCTGCCTGTTGGTTGGTCACGGTAAAGCCTGCGTTGTAGAGGCGGGTCAGGCCGGTGGTCACGCGGTTGGGGTCTTCAGCGAAGCCTGACGGCGCAACAACGCGCAGGAGGTTGTCGCCGGAACGTGGTGGATGGGGTTGCTTAGGTTGCACGGTTTTGGCTTTCGCGGTGGTAGAAGTGGTTTTGGTTTGCGGCGTGGTGGTCGTGCCTGTGCCGCAGGCTTGCAACAACCCTGCGCCTACCGCGGCAGAACAGGTACGCAGGAAATGGCGGCGCGTGGTGGAGTTCATTGAGGTTTTCCTTTCGTTATATGTTCAGACGGCCTGAACTTGGCGTGTCGGACCTTACAGGCCGTCTGAAAGTTTAAGCGATTAAGTTTTTGATTTGTTGCGGCCAGTTTTCGGGCAAGGCCATACCGTGTTCGCGGACGGGAGCGGCCCAAATCGGCGCGGGGAAGTTGGCGTCGTTTTCAAAGCGGGCAATGACGTGCCAATGCAGGTGGGGCACAACATTGCCGAGGCTGGCCAGATTGATTTTGGCCGGGCGGAAGACTTGGCGCATTGCGGCTTCAACCTGATACACCATTTCCATGATTTCGTTGCGTTCGGCAGGGGAAAGGTCGGTCATCTCGGAAACATGGTCATTCCAAATAACGCGGCAGAATGCCGGTGCGCCGGCTTCGTTGTGGACGGCGATAACGCGCAGATTGGGCGTTTGCAGCAAAATGTCTTCGTTGTCGGCAGTGCAGATGGGGCAGGTCATGGGTTTTTCTTTCTCAGTCTGAATAGGAATCGGATGATTTCAATCAGGATTTTTAGAATGAGGTAAATAGCAGTCAGCGTGATGAATGCGAAAAGCCACGGTTTGGGTATAAACCACCAAAATAAATAGGAAGGCGTGATTAAGTCGTCACATTCTTCGGCACTCTCAATGTGATCGCACAATCCAAAGTTAAAATAATCATTGACATCATGAAAGGGCGAATAGGCGAACATAAGCGCTATGGGCGTCACACAAATCAATGCAATGATGGCAATCCAAAAGAATGGTTTGAGATATTTGAGTACAGTCATGGGTGAAGTGTTATGCAAATTTTGCCGCCCCTTGATTAGCGAGTTCGTCGGCTTTTTCGTTTTCAGGGTGTCCGGCGTGGCCTTTGACCCACGTCCAGCGGACATCGTGCTGTTGAACCAGATTGTCCAGTTCTTTCCATAAATCATCGTTTTTGACCGGTTTTTTGGCGGCGGTTTTCCAGCCGTTTTTTTTCCAGCCGTGTATCCAGCTTTCCATGCCGTTTTTGACGTATTGCGAGTCGGTGCAGATGACGACTTGGCAGTGGCGCTTTAAGGATTTCAGTCCTTCGATGACGGCGGTCAGCTCCATGCGGTTGTTGGTGGTTTCGGCTTCGCCGCCGAACAGTTCTTTTTCGTGTGTGCCGTAGCGCATAAATACACCCCAGCCGCCTGCGCCGGGGTTGCCTTTGCATGCGCCGTCTGTGTAGAGGTAAACGGGTTTATCCATGGGCATGTCTTTGTCGAATAAGGCGGTATCATAACATAAGGCCGTCTGAAATATCGGCAAATACGGTTTGCGCGTGTAAAATACCCTGCACTTTATCACTCGTATAGAAAGCAGGCAGATATGGGATTGTTCAGCGGCCTTTTGGGCAATGCTTCGCAAAAAGACGCCGATGCGGTGGAACGCGATTTGGCGAATATCCTGATTGATGGCGAACAGGTAAGAATGGCATTCAGCCTGGTGCGCGATTTGATTGTGTTTACCGAATATCGGCTGGTGTTGGTGGACAAGCAGGGTTTGACCGGCAAGAAAGTGTCTTACCGTTCGATTCCGTATCGTTCCGTATCGCGCTTTTCGGTGGAAACCTCGGGCCATTTCGATTTGGATGCCGAGCTGAAGATTTGGGTTTCTTCCGGCGAAGCGCCGACTGAAACCTTGCAGTTTAAAAGCGACAAGAGCGTGATTGCCATTCAGAAAGCCTTGGCAGAAGCCGTGTTGAAACCGTCAAAATAGAAAGGAAATATGATGAGCGAACAGCAAGAATTGTTTTGTTACAAACAGATGCCGGTGTGGACGGCGGACGAGATTCCCGAAGCTTTGTTGTCCAAACACAATACCGCTGCCGGTACTTGGGGCTGCCTCAATGTCCTCCAAGGCCGTTTGAACTTCAATGAAGTGGACGAGGCGGGCAATGTTACGGCCACGCACGAGCTGACGCCTGAAAGCGATGATTGGATTATCCATCCGCAAGCATGGCACTTTATCGCGCCGCAAACGCAAGACACGGAAATCCAACTGTCGTTTTATTGCGAGGCGGCGGACTATTTCAATAAGAAATACGGCATGAGTGCGACACATTCGGCCGTCCGTGCCGCCGAAGGCATCGTGCCTGTCGGCAAGGTTTTGGATATGGGCTGCGGTCAGGGTCGCAATGCGCTGTATCTGGGTTTGAAAGGTTTTGACGTTACCGCTGTCGATAATAATCCGAACGCGGTTCAAAACGTGGAAGAGCTGGCGCGTATCGAAGAACTGAATGTCCGCGCGTTTGAATACGACCTCAACGCCGCCAATATTCAGGAAAACTTCGATTATATGGTGGCGACTGTGGTGTTTATGTTCCTGATGCCGCGTTACGTTCCTGACGTGATTGCCAATATGAAGGAACACACCAACCCCGGCGGCTACAACCTGATCGTGTCTGCGATGGATACGGAAGATTTCCCTTGCCCGATGCCGTTCCCGTTTAAGTTCGGAGAGGGCGAGTTGCGCGAATATTATAAGGATTGGGAGTTGGTGGAATACAAGGAAGAGCTGGGCTCGATGCACGCAAAAGACGAATTCGGCAATCCGATTCAGTTTAAATTCGTCACCATGCTGGCGAAGAAACCGGAATAAAGGTTTTGCCGTAAAAAGGCCGTCTGAATTCAGTTTTCAGACGGCCTTTGTCGTCATCAATCTACAATCCTTTTACCCAAAATCACCACATCTGCCAACATGGTTTCCAAATCGCAGACTTGCGGCAGCCGCCCCCATTCTTCAAAACCGAAACGGTGAAACAGGTTTAGGCTCGGATAGTTGTGGCCGAACACAAGCGCGATGACGTTGCGGATGCCTAAGGAAGGCGCGCGTTCGAGCATATGCCGCAACAGGATTTTGCCCACGCCTGCGCCGCGCATATCGTGGCGGACATAAATGCTGACTTCCGCGCTGATGTGGTAGGCGTAGCGCGGATGGTAATCGCTGAAACTGCCCCATGCCAATACGGTGCCGTCGGCATCGTAAAGGGCGTAGATCGGACGTTTGTCCGTGTGCGCGGTAAACCACATTTCGCGTTCGGCAACCGTGGTCGGCGACAAATCGGCCGTGGATTGGCGCGTGGCCACGGTGCTGTTGTAAATATCGATGATGGCGGGCAAGTCTTGGCGCAGGGCAGGGCGGATGGTGTATTGCATTTCAGACGGCCTGTTATTGAATCAGTTTGGAGATAGTCTTAAAGGCCGGATGTTTGGCATCGCCGAGCAGTTGGAACAAAATACTTTCGATATTGGAAATGATAATGCTCTGACGGCTCATTTGCGCCAAACCATTGTCGCGGTTGGCTGTTGTGCGTGAGGCGGTGCATTCAAAAGGCAGGGATACGGCGTAACCTTGCGCCTTCAAATCCAAGGCCGTCTGAAGCATACAGATATGCGTTTCCGCTCCCACTAAAATAATGTGTTTAATGTCGTTTTTGCGTAAGATTTCCTGAATTTCAGGCAAAAACGCCGAAAATTGGGTTTTTTCGACAACAGGCGTGCCTTCGGGCAACAGCAGCGATACGGCGGATGCGGTGTTGCCCAAACCTTTCGGATATTGTTCGGTTACGGCAAAGGGTACGTCCAAAGCTGTCAAGCCTTGAATCAGCAGGCGGCAGCGTTCCAACATTTCGTCCGCGCCGGAAAGGGCGGGCAACAGGCGTTCTTGAATATCGACAATCAGACAAAGCGTATTTTTTGGGTTCATGGCTTTTCCTTTCAGACGGCCTTTACAGCAAAATCGTTGAATCAGAATGCAATCATATAACAAGCCGCTAGAAAAGTATTGCAGCTTGCCCTGTTTTAAAGCCCGAAATTCTTTTAAAATACCGCCTGATTTGAATTGATAGAGACCGACAACATGAATTTATACCAAACCGTCGAACGTGAAGCCCAAGCAGCCTTTGCCGCTGCCGGTTTGTCCGACAGCCCCGTCGTATTGCAGGCGGCGAAAAATCCCGACTTCGGCGATTTCCAAATCAACGGCGTGATGGGTGCGGCGAAAAAAGCCAAACAAAATCCGCGCGAGTTGGCGCAAAAGGTCGCCGAAGCATTGGTGGACAATACCGTGATTGAAAGCGCGGAAGTAGCCGGCCCGGGCTTTATCAACCTGCGCCTGCGTCCTGAATTCCTCGCCCAAAACATTCAGACGGCCTTGAACGACGCGCGTTTCGGCGTAGCGAAAACCGACAAACCGCAAACCGTCGTTATTGACTATTCTTCGCCTAATCTGGCCAAAGAAATGCACGTCGGCCACCTGCGTTCCAGCATCATCGGCGACAGCATTTCACGCGTGTTGGAATTTATGGGCAACACCGTCATCCGCCAAAACCACGTCGGCGACTGGGGTACGCAGTTTGGCATGTTGGTCGCTTATTTGGTCGAGCAGCAAAAAGACAATGCCGCGTTTGAGCTGGCGGATTTGGAGCAATTTTACCGCGCCGCCAAAGTGCGCTTTGACGAAGATCCAGCCTTTGCCGATACCGCGCGCGAATACGTTGTGAAGCTGCAAGGCGGTGATGAAACTGTGTTGGCATTGTGGAAACAGTTTGTTGATATTTCGCTCTCGCACGCCCAAGCCGTTTACGACACGCTGGGCTTGAAGTTGCGCCCCGAAGATGTGGCGGGCGAATCTAAATACAACGACGATTTGCAGCCCGTGGTCGATGATTTGGTCGAAAAAGGTTTGGCAGTCGAAGACGACGGCGCGAAAGTCGTGTTCTTGGACGAGTTTAAAAACAAAGAGGGCGAACCTGCCGCATTTATCGTGCAAAAACAAGGCGGCGGCTTCCTTTATGCTTCCACCGACTTGGCGTGTTTGCGCTACCGTGTCGGCACGCTTCATGCCGACCGTCTGCTGTACGTCGTCGACCACCGACAAGCCCTGCACTTCGAACAACTCTTCACCACTTCCCGCAAAGCAGGCTATCTACCGGAAGATGTAAAAGCCGAGTTTATCGGCTTCGGCACCATGATGGGCAAAGACGGCAAACCGTTCAAAACGCGCAGCGGCGACACCGTAAAACTGGTTGACCTGCTGACCGAAGCAGTCGAGCGCGCCACTGCTTTGGTAAAAGAGAAAAATCCTGAATTGGGCACAGACGAAGCAGGTAAAATCGGCAAAACCGTCGGCATCGGCGCAGTCAAATACGCCGATTTGAGCAAAAACCGCACCAGCGATTATGTGTTCGACTGGGACGCTATGCTTTCGTTTGAAGGCAATACCGCCCCCTACCTGCAATACGCCTACACACGCGTACAAAGCGTGTTCCGCAAAGCCGGCGAATGGGACGCAACCGCGCCAACCGTTTTGACCGAACCTTTGGAAAAGCAACTGGCCGCCGAGCTGCTGAAATTTGAAGACGTACTGCAAAGCGTGACAGATACTGCGTATCCGCACTACCTCGCCGCCTACCTCTATCAAATCGCTACCTTGTTCAGCCGCTTCTACGAAGCCTGCCCAATCCTGAAATCAGAAGGCGCAACCCGCAACAGCCGTCTGCAACTGGCGAAGCTGACCGGCGACACACTGAAACAAGGCTTGGAATTGTTGGGCATTGATGTGTTGGATGTGATGTAAGTTTTTGAATAAAAACGATGAAAGGCCGTTTGAAACTTTGCAGGTTGCAAGGTTTCAGACGGCCTTTTTTATGCTTCGACAGATGTCGTCATACCGTTGTTTGAGTCTAAGCGGTTTTGAATTTGCTCAGATAATACGTTCAGACGGCCTTGTCTTTATTTCAAATTGCTTGCCAACAACCAAGCCTGTGCTTCGGCAGCGTCGCTGAAATATTTGGGATGTTGGTTGGTCAAGAGGCTGGAAAGGCGCGCGCCGAGTTTGATCCAGATGTCGTCGGTAATGACGGCAACGCGGCCGAAGTCGGTTTCGTGTTGGTTGAGGAATTTGATTTGCTCGACCGCCATATCGATGGTGAAGTCTTTCAGCATGGACAAATCCAGCAGGATGTCGGGCAGATGGATTTTTTGTTTTGCGGCCAACAAGGCTTCTTCCAATTGGCGGAAATCGTCCAAAGTGAACTCGTTGTACAGCGCTACATTTAAGCCGTAAGATTGTTCGCGGATGGAAATCATGGTGTTCTCCTTGTTAAATTATTGCTTCATCAGAAATTTTTTGATTGAGGCCGGAGTAAAACTGCTGAACACGCCGCCTGCAACAATGATAACCATGCCGGCGGCTTCCTGCCAAGTGATTTTATCGCCGAAAAGTAGTACGCCGGATAGGGCGGAGAAAACGACGGTTAGGTAGGAAAGCGAGGCAACGGTAAATTTCTTGCCGACCTTATAGGCGCGGGTCATGGCCAGTTGGGCAATCATGGCGGAGATGCCGATGCCGGCCAGATAGGGCAGGGAAGACACGGTCAGCGGATGCCAGCCTGTGATGGTGCTCCAGACTGCGCCCATAATCAGGCCGGTAAGCGACAAATAAAACACCACGCGCCAGCCCGGTTCGCCCAAAAGCGAGAGTTCGCGCACCTGCAAATACGCCCAGCCTGACATGGCGCCGCCTGCCAAACTGACCAGCGCGGCAAATTCCTGTCCGCCTTGAAAAGATGGGTTGAGCAGCAGGATAACGCCGATAAAGCCCATAACCAAAATGGCTTGGGTATAAAGCGTGATTCGTTCTTTTAAAATGAAAAATGAAAAAATGGCAAGCCAGATGGAGGACGTGTAGTTGAGCGTGACGCCTGTTGCCAGCGGCAGATGCATGACGGAATAAAACGTGCACATCATGGCAAGCGTGCCGATGACGCTGCGGTTGAGATGGGTTTTCCAATGCGGCGTGGAAAACGTGTTGCCTTGCGCTTTGGCCATGATGCCTAAGAACAGGGTGGAGACCAGCATGCGCCAAAAGACCAGCTCGCCGCTGGAAAAGCCGAATTGCGTTGAGGCGGCTTTGACGGAGAGGTTCATGACGGTAAAGCCGAGCGCGGCAATAACCATCCATGCCGAGCCGAGCGGATCTTTTCTGACGGTTTCCATTTGATGGGTATGTAAAGCGATTTTATTAATAAGGAAATATTATACAGGTCAATCAGGCCGTCTGAAAAATATCCTTGGGTTTCAGACGGCCTTTTTATTAGAAATAAGAATTATTATTGAATAATGAAGTGGTTTTTTATAGAATGGGGGTTCTGTTTTTAAGAAAGGCTTGTCATGAAAGTTTCCAATATTTCTGCCGTATTGCTGTCCGCTTTGTTTTCCGTTGCCGTTTCTGCCGCGCCTTTGGGAGAGGTTTCTTCTGAAAACGGTAAGATTTTCAGCGGCGAAAATTACATGGTCGTTAAGAAAGACATGAAGAAAGGGGAGCAGATTAAGCCGCACGATCATCCGGGTTTTAAAACGCTGATTTTTGCCGTTGGAAAGGGAAGTTTTGACGTAACGTTGAATCAAACTGAAAAACATACGGTCGGCGCAGGATCGGTGTTGCGTTTTGGCGGCGATGCAGTGATTGAGGCAGTTGCAACCGAAGATGCCGATGTAGCAATTACTTTGATTAAGTAAACCGATAGAGGATAAAAGGCCGTCTGAAAAAAGATGTTTCAGACGGCCTTGTTTATTCAGTCAACCGTTGGCATTAAGCGCAAATCAAATAGATGAAGCCGGAGCCGAAGATATCTGCCAAGGCGTGAATCAGGAAAAACGGCAGCAGGTTTTTGACTTTATATTTGTAGAAGAAGTAGTACATCAAGCCGAAAACAACGCCGATAACGGTCGCCCAAAGCATACCTTGGTAAGTATGGAAGGAGACACGCACCAAGGTCGAATAGGCCAATGCCTGCCATTTGTATTTGTCTTCCACGCAGGTCAAGAGGCCGAGGAAACAGAATTCTTCGTAAAAGCCGTTTAAAAGGCCGTAGAGGATGGCCATCGGCGCAAGGGCGGCGAATTTGTCGAAGATGGATAATGGTTTGATGTATTGGAAAATTTCAGTGGTGAAGTAATTGTAGCCGCCGCTTAACGAAGTCACCGCATCGGCGGTCAGACCCATCAGGATAAAAATCACAGGGGTCCAAAACAATACGCCTAAATTAAAGCGAATCGGCAACTGTTTGAAGTCGAAACGGCGGATAACGAGGTAAATCAGAGCAATAGCAAGCAGCGTCAACTGCAGGCTCATGTTTTCCGAATAAGCCACGCCGGTTACCGCAGTATCGCGCGCCTCTTCGGCAACAGCGGCCGTTTCCACTTGCGGCATCAGGCTGGCGATATAAAGTTGGGTAGAACGGTAGGCAAATTGACCGAATAGGATAACGGTAACAATCAGCATGTCAAACCAGCGCAGATTGCGCAAAGGCTCTTTAGGGCGGATGGCGGCGAGTATGCTCATAATTCTCCTCTTTGCTCTAATAAATAGCGGTGCGCAATAGTTACATAAACATACAAAAATCGTCAACAATTATCACAATAAAACATGAATTAAAAAACAGACCGTTTCAGACGGCCTGAAGTGCTTCTAAAAATGCCATATTTTCCGAAGGGTTTATCTTCAAAAATATGGCATAATCACTTTATTGCAAACCAAGGAATCTTATCGTGAGTATTTCTCTGTCCCAATATCTGCTCTACCTGCAATACATGTTGGCAGGTATCGCCATGACCGTTGTTTTTGCTGCCGTATATCTGCGGATTACACCCGTTGAAGAATTGCGCCTGATTAAAAACGGCAACCTTGCCTGCGCTTTATCGTTTGGCGGCGCGTTGGTCGGTTTCTGTCTGACGCTTGCCTCAAGCATTGCACACAGCGTCAGCTTCATCGATTTTATCCTGTGGGGACTTGCCGCAGCAGTGATTCAGATTTTTGTCTATTTCGCTGCAACAATGATGATTAAAGACGCTACCCCAGAACTTATCGGCAACAATGTCGCCGTCGGCGCGCTGTTTGGTGCAGTGTCCATCTCGATCGGCATTTTGAATGCGGCTTGCTTGACTTGATTTTTATGGTCGGTTGGATAGCAAAAGATGTGCTGATCCTGACTCCTACCTAGAAAAATTATCGGTAGATTTTTTTGACTGATAAGGTCTTATGTATGATGGTATTGGCGTTATAGTGAAATTCTGAAAGCATCAAAAAATTCAGACGGCCTGTTATATACAAGGCCGTCTGAAACATTTTAACTACTTAAGTTCATCAAATTAGAAAGAGTATTGCAATCTTACGCCCGCTTCGTGGGTGTGGTTTTTAGGTTCTATAGATCCCAATTCATATGAGTCATACTCTTCCGTAACGGTAAGGTTCGATTCTTTAACTTTCCAGCCGCGATAGAATGGAGTGAGGCTGATTTTGGAACCGTTCGCGAATTTTTTAGATATAGGCACTTCAACCTCAATACCTTGTCCGCCGCCTTGTTTCATTCGGGTTTCTACCTGGTCGGGTTCGTAAGAATATTGGCGGCCTTTCACGGCACGATTGTAGGCAATGCGGGGAGATATCTCAAAGTTTGCAGGAAGGGCGATATTTACTCCGGTATTGATTTGCGCATATGTGGTTCGGTTTTTGCGGTCATAATCATCAGGATCAATGCGGCTGCTTAAGTCTCTCAGAACGCGGTGTCCCAGGCCAGCTCCGGCAGTAATGCTAAAGCGATCGTTAATTGGGAGTGTATATTCGTATAAGGCACGGATATCGTATGCGCGGCGTAGTGCATTTTTGAGTGTGGCTGAGCCATAACTTGCTGAATCGTCGATATAATCCTCAGTTATATATTGTACGCTTCCCGTGTAATCTGTTTTACCGCGCGAATAACGGCCTTCTAATTTTGCCGCATGGCGATCGTTGAAACGGTATTTTACGCCGGCATTAATAGACCATAAGTTGCCTTTTTGCTGCATTAAGCGACTACCATCTTTTTCGTATTCGCGATAGGTCTCGTTGTAATATTCGCTACCAACGGTAAATTCAACAGGGCGGGCAGCCTGTGTACTTACGGCAGCAGAGAGTGCTAACACTGCAAAACAGAAATGAGCAGAATTTTTCATATAAATTCCTTTTACTTTATGAAAGCCAATGTGATAATTTGAAAATACAGCATGATGAATTTCTAGGATTTGATAAATATTAACAGGTGTAGTGAACGCTTGGTATGGTGTTTAATGATTTTCTACCTGTATTTGTCTTTTTTATGATATAGCGCAGGTAAAAGCAGAAAAATAGTGTAAAACAGAGTCTGCATGAATTTTAATAATATGTTAATGTTTCTGGGTCGGCTAGTGGGTTTAACACGAAAAATAGATAGAGCAACCCACTCTATTCCCATGCATAAAGACATTTTGAATGTTCATATCGTATGACATTCTATTTGTATAAAATAAGCGATATAACCGATTAGGCAAATTGACCTGACTGCCCATAAGTTATCCCTTCTTCTTCAAATAAGGAACTGCGATGTTCAACTTTATCAAGAAACAGTTTATCGACGTCATTCAATGGCCGAATCCCGATGACAGCCTGCTGATGTGGCGTTTTCCGATTGCCGATGAGGAGATCCAAAACGGTGCGAGCCTGACTGTGCGTGAGGCGCAGATGGCGATGTTTGTCGATGAAGGCGTAACCGCCGACGTGTTCGGTCCGGGGCGTTACACGCTCAATACGCAAACGCTGCCAGTGCTGACCAACTTGAAAAACTGGGACAAGCTTTTTGAATCCCCTTTTAAATCGGATGTTTACTTTTTCAATACCAAACAACAGCTCGCACGAAAATGGGGTACGTCCCAACCTGTTACCGTGCGTGATGCCGAGTTTGGCGCGGTGCAACTGCGTTCGTTCGGTATGTATTCTTACCGCATCAGCGATCCGGCAAAATTCTTCAAAGAAGTCAGCGGCGTGGTGGCGCAATACAGCGGCGTAGAGTTGGAAAACCAACTGCGCAATATTGCAGTCACCCAGTTGGCGGCCGCATTTGGCAGCTCCGGTATCCCGTTCTTGGATATGGCGGCGAACCAAGTTTTGCTGTCGCAAAAAATCGGTGAATTGCTTGGCGCGGAATTTGCCAAGCTGGGTTTGGCGCTGGAAAACTTCACTGTTGAAAGCATTACCTTGCCCGCGTCTATTCAGGCTGCGTTGGATAAGAAAATTTCGATGGGCGTTATCGGCGATTTGGGACGCTACACCCAATATCAAACCGCCGAATCTATCCCGCTTGCGGCACAAAATGAAGGCGGACTTGCCGGAATCGGTGCAGGTTTGGGCGTGGGTGCCGGTATCGGTCAGGCGATGGCGGGTGCCATGTCTGGCATGATGCAGCCGAATGCACAACAGGCTCAGCAAAATGCTCAGCCGGCTGCCGAAGATCCGCAGGCGAAATTGGTGAAACTCAAGTCTTTGCTGGATGGCGGTTTGATTTCGCAAGAAGATTTTGATAAGGCTAAGGCTGAAGTGTTGAAACAGTTGATTGGTTAATCAATTGAAGGCCGTCTGAAAAATATCATTCAAAGAAGCGTTGAGCTGCTTCTGTGAAAAGGTTTCAGACGGCCTTTCGAGTCATTTGAGTGAGTTCGTTCGGCGATTTGGTTTGTTTCTAATCTGAAATCATTGATAAAACCAGTTGATATAAACATTAAGGCCGTCTGAAACACTCCAACCCATTCTGAAAAAGCAAATCCATGTCTCAAACTCCTTTCTTCAAAACCGACTGTCCAAGCTGCGGCGCACCTGTTGAAGCGCATTCTGCTTCTGCCGTGACGCTGGTGTGCGGCTATTGCAACAGCATGCTGGTGCGGCAAGATAACGGCGTTGTCGACTCCGGCCGCGATTCCGCATTGCTGGAAGATTTTAGTCCGCTGCAAATCGGAACCAGCGGCACATTTGTCGCGCAACGCTTTACCTTGGTCGGACGGCTTCAGGTGCAATACGACGATAGTGCGTGGAATGAATGGTATGCGCTGTTTGACGACGGCAGGGCCGGGTGGCTTTCTGAGGCGGGCGATTTGTATGTGATGACCATGCCGGTCGAAATCGATAATCCGCCGAAATTTGAAGACACGCGAGCCGGGTTTAGCGAGCTGATTTTTCAAGATAAACGCTATATTGCCTCCGATGTCCGCAACATCAGCTTGAAACATGCGGCCGCGCAGGGTGAGTTGCCGTTTGTTTTGAAAGAGGATACAGAAAATCGGGTTTCCGACTGGCGTTGCGAAAACCTTTTCATCACGCTTGATTACAGCAGCGAAACACCTGAAGCCTTCTTCGGACGGATGGTAAACCTGGATGGTTTGAAGCTGGAAAACACGCGCCACGAAGATGAAATTAGAGAAAGCGCAGGCCGTCTGAAAGGCAGTATTTCCTCAGAAAACTGTCCCAACTGCGGCTCGTCCGTCCACTGGGTCAACGGCCTCACCGCCCATCTCAACTGCCCAAGCTGCGGCAGCGAATTGGCAATCGGCAAAGACAAAGCCGAACTCATTACCGCCAACGCCATGCGCACGGCGCAGCAAAGCCTGTTTACCCTGCCCGTCGGCAGACAAGGCCGTCTGAAAAACCGCGAATTTTACGTTATGGGCGCGGTCAGATACGCCGAAACAGACGCGCAGGAAACATTTGAAAACCTGTTCAGCGGCCTCAACCGCACGCTCACGCCCGAAGGTCAATGGTCGGAGTATCTGCTTTACAACCCGACGCAGGGGTTTCTGTGGCTGGTCGAATCCGATGACGGCTGGAACCTTTCCCAAACCCAAAACACATGGCCGCGCCTCGACCGCAACCGCCAACCGCAAGGCTGCGGCAAACTTTACGACTACGGCGGCAGGGTTGAAGTCGCTGCCGGTGCGTTCTACTGGCGTATCCGAAGCGGCGATTTGAACTATTACAGCGACTACCGCGACGGACAAAACCGCAAACTTTGTGCCGAATTGAACAATCACGAAATGGCATGGAGTAGAAGTACACCAATTGCTTATCGGGAAATTGCGGACGCGTTTAATCTGACCAGCCAAGTTCCGCATTACACTGCAAACATGGCGGCAGACGGTATTGATAAATCATTAAGAATCATAATGACTGCCATCTTGGTTATCGTCAATCTCCCTGCGTTTCTGACCGGCGACAGTTCTGCTGCGCTTACCGTCATCTTTATAGGATGCTGGTTGTTGTGGACCATGGGCAAAAAAGACGAAGACGAGGATTAACATGTCGAGAATCACTTACATCATTTTCAGCACCATCATCATCGTCATCTCCATGATCATCAGCTACGGCTCTTCCGACTCCGACGGCTCGCGTATGCACTCCGGCGGCTATTACGGCGGCAGTGGTTATTCCGGAGGCCATAAATGACCCATGCGCCCGGTAATCATGGCCTATTGGACTTATATGGCTGCAATGAAGCCATTTTAAAAGATGAAGGCCGTCTGAAAACCGCTTTGGTAGCTGCTGCACAGGCTGCAGAAGCCACCATATTGACTGAACATTTCCATACCTTCGGTGGGGCAGGCGGCGTAACCGGCGTTTTACTGCTCGCCGAGTCCCATATCAGCATCCACACTTGGCCTGAACACCGCTTCGCCGCTATAGACGCATTTATCTGCGGCGGTATGAAATTGGAAAAAGTGAAGGAAATCTTGTGCAGGGAGTTGGCGGCGGAAAGGGCTGTTTGGACGGTTGTGCAACGTGGCGAAGGTATACTGGACGATATACAACCATCGGTTGAACAATAAAATCTGTCAGGCCGTCTGAAAAAAATGGCTGATAGCAAATTAGATAACAAATTTTGTATAGAAAGGTTTTAAAACAAAATGCTTAAAATAAAAGATTGGAAGAGAAACAGAAGTTTGCCATTGGTTATTTACTTGCTTGCAGGTTTGTTTTCGCTTGTGGTGGAAAGTGCCGAAGCAAAAAAATTAACACATGATCGTACCGAGTATTGCCGTAATCAAGTTTATGTCAGTAATAACCAAGGCGCATCCCTGCAAGCTCAACCGGACGATAAAGCATCTTCAATCGCTCAATCGCACCATATGCAATACCTTTGTGTTATCGGTAATGACAGCAAAAATACCGAAGAAGGATACTCTTGGATAAAAGTAAAAAAAGTACCTTTGGCAATCAAAGAAAACCAAATCAGTTGTCATGATATGGGCCTGCCTGACAACTGCACCAAACCTACCGATTTCCCGACTGAATGGAAAATCAAACCGCCCAAAGGCAAAAAATGTCGTCTTTCCACTTATGTTGATAATGAAGGTCAGTTGCTTATTGTCGCAAAAGGCGTTTGCCCGACCGGATGGGTAAAAGAGAGAGATGTACAATTTTTTGCCGATTAGTAAACTTGGCTTTAGTTAAAGAAAAAAACAAAGTTCATCATATGGCAGAACAATCAAGAAAAAAGATTTAACTTATTCTTTATTAAAAGACAGGCCGTCTGAAAGCATATTCGATCCGTTTTCAGACGGCCTTAAACCTTGTGCTGCTTCCGGCAGCTTCTATCATGGTTATTCGGCGGGGCATAAATAACGTAAGATCTGCTTAACCTCGTTGTACCGTTTTACTTTTATTTTTTCAGACGACCTTTTTATAAAACATGCTAACCCGCCGTCAATTTCTCAGCTATACCGCCGCGCTTGGTGCCGCCTCTGCTTTCTCTTGGCAGACTTACAAATACCTCAACCGCAAACCGCCGGTTTCTATTAACCGTGTAGGTTTGCCGTTGGGGCATTTGTTGCGCGATCGAAAATTGTTGCAAGCGCCGGCTTATCGTTATGAATGCAATACGTTGATACTTGGCGGCGGTGCGGCTGGTTTGGGGGCGTTGTGGTATTTGGCGAAGCATAATCACCGCGATGTATTGTTGGCAGAAGGGTTTGAACGCAATGGTAACAATGCTGCCTATACGTCTTCAGACGGCCTGAAAGCGCCGAGTGGTGCGCATTATTTGGCTTTGCCGTCGAAAGAAAGCGTGTATGTGCGCGAGATGTTGGCGGATTTCGGTATTTTGCAGCCGGACGGTAGCTTTAGGGAAACCGATTTAGTCTATGCGCCCGAATCACGCCTTTTGTATCAGGATAAATGGGTGGAACATTTATTGCCGAAAGAAGATGCGGATTCCAAACGGTTTTTTGATTTGATAGGCCGTCTGAAACAGGCTTACGGCGATGACGGTAAGAAAATTTTTGCCATTCCGATCGCGCTGTCATCGGCAGATGAGACATGGCGCAAACTCGATAATCTGACGTTCAAACAATGGCTTGAGCAAGAGGGCTACACCTCGCCCGAGCTTTTATGGTATCTCGATTATTGTTGCCGCGACGATTACGGGCAAGGCATAGGGCAAGTGTCTGCCTTTGCCGGATTGCATTATTTTGCCGCCCGCAACAATGCAGAAACCGTCCTCACTTGGCCCGAGGGTTTGGAGCATCTTTCTGAAAACCTGCGCCGTCATGCCGGTTTGCAGGAAGGCTGGCAATGGCCGTCTGAAAACCGTATCCGTTTGGAGAAGCCTGCTTCAATTAATGCTTCCGCCGTCAAAATCAAACCGCTTTCAGACGGCCGGATTGAAGTGTGGCTGCGTGATAATGCAAAAGGGGAAACCGTTGCCGTCACTGCGCAACACGTTATCTCCGCCATGCCGCTGATGGTTGCCGCACGCATTATTGAACATCCAGAACAATTTGGTCTGGACATCCCAGAATACGCGCCATGGCTGGTTTCTAATTTTGAGTTGCACAGTTTCCCGAAAGAAAAAAACAACAGCGAACTTGCGTGGGATAATGTGGTTTACGGCAGTCAAGGGCTGGGCTATGTTGTTGCGACCAATCAGTTTATCCGGGTTGCCCGTCCTGAACGCACGATTTTTACCGCCTATGCTGCGCTTAACCACGATACGCCACAAGCCGTCCGCCGCCAGCTGCTTGAAGCAAGCGATGAAGAGCTGCTCCAGCTTGCCGCCCAAGATCTGCTTGCCGCTTACGGCGAAGGCTTTTGGCGGCACGTTTCCCATGTTGACATTACCGTTCGCGGGCATGGTATGAGCGTGCCGAAACCCGGCTATTTAAGCGATGAGGCTTTATTAAAAATCAGAAACCGAAATGGCGGATTGTTGTTTGCACACAGTGACTTAAGCAACTATTCGGTATTTGAAGAGGCTTTGTATTGGGGGGTGGAAGCGGCACGGAAAGTGTTGGCTTAATTGATATAAAAAGGCCGTCTGAAATCATATTCAGACGGCCTTTTCTCTTTTAACTTAATAACCTGATTAGGCTTTGGGTTTCAAAGCGGCAGCTTCGCGAGCCAGACGGGTGATGGTATCCCAGTCTTTGTTTTTGATGGCTTCTTTTGGAGTCAGCCATGAGCCGCCGACGCACAAGACATTAGGCAGCGCCAAGTACTCGGGGGCAGTTGCCAGGCTGATGCCGCCGGTCGGGCAGAAGCGTACGTCGGCATAAGGGCCGTAGAGTGCCTTGAGCATGGCTTTGCCGCCAACGACTTCGGCGGGGAAGAGTTTGAGTGTGTCGATGCCGTGTTCCAAAGCCAGTTGGACTTCGCCCGGAGTGGCAACGCCGGGAATCAGGGGAATGTCGCTGTTGTGGCTGGCTTTGGCGAGGGATTCGTGCAAACCCGGGCTGATGGCGAAAACCGCACCTGCGTCTTCGACGGCTTTGAGCTGTTCGGGATTGGTTACCGTACCTGCGCCGACGATGGCGTTGGGCACTTCTTTGGCAATCAGGCGGATGGCATCGAGGCCGACAGGGGTGCGCAGGGTGATTTCGAGGGTGGGAATGCCGCCTTCGACAAGGGCATGGGACAAATCGACGGCAGTGCTCAAGTCGTCAATCGCCATTACCGGTACAACTGCGCCGGCGGTCAGGATTTCGCGTGGGGTCAGTTTGGACATTTTAGGTCTCCGTTGGGGACTGTATCGTAATAGGTTCGTTAACATGGTTTCAGACGGCCTGTTTGTTTTAAAAGGCCGTCTGAAAAGGGTTTAGGCAAATTCGCCGCCGAAGCTCATGGCACCGGTTTCTGCGCTGCTGGTCATGCTGCGGAAGTTAGCGAAGAGTTCGCGGCCGCAACCTTGTTGGTTCGCGCTCAAGTCGATGCGTTCAACTTCGCGGGCATTCCATTCGGCTTCGTCAATCAGGACGTTGAGTTCGCCGGTAACGGAGTCGAAGCGGATCAGGTCGCCGGTACGGATTTTGGCGATGTTGCCGCCCATCAAGGCTTCGGGCGTCATGTGGATGGAGGCCGGAACTTTGCCGGACGCACCGGACATACGGCCGTCGGTCAGCAGTGCTACTTTGAAACCGCGGTCTTGCAGGATGCCCAAAGGCGGGGTCAGTTTGTGTAATTCGGGCATACCGTTGGCACGTGGGCCTTGGTAGCGGACAACGCAGACAAAATCGCGTTCCAACTCGCCGCGTTCAAACGCAGCCAACACTTCGCGTTGGTCGTTGAATACGATGGCGGGCGCTTCAATGATGCGGCAACCTTCGCGCACGGCGGACACTTTAATCACGCCGCGACCGATGTTGCCTTTCATCAGCCGCAGACCACCGTCTGGGGAGAACGGATTGTCGGCTTTGCGCAGGATGTCATCGTTGCCGCTGGTTTCAGGGGCTTCGCGCCATTCGAGTTTGCCGTCGATGAGGAAAGGCTCTTTGGTGTAGTGGCGCATACCGTGTCCGACGACGGTATCGACATCGTCGTGCAATAAGCCTGCGTCCAGCAATTCGCGGATAACGAAAGGCAGGCCGCCTGCTGCGGTAAAGTGGTTCACGTCGGCTTTGCCGTTTGGATACACACGGATCAGCAATGGGATGATGGAGGAAATTTCGTCGAAGTCGTCCCAGTTCAAAATCACACCTGCGGCACGCGCCATAGCAACGAGGTGCATGGTGTGGTTGGTCGAGCCGCCGGTTGCCATCAGGCCGATCAGGGCGTTAATGAAGGATTTCTCGGTCAACATTTCGCCCAATGGTTTGATGGTGCCGTTTTTGATGCCGCGTGCAAGATGTCCGGCTGCGTAGCGGGTCAGGGCTTCGCGCAGGTCGGTGTATGGGTGGACGAAGGCGGCGGCAGGCAGGTGCACGCCCATCATTTCCATCATCATTTGGTTGGAGTTGGCGGTACCGTAGAAGGTACAAGTACCCGGGCTGTGGTAAGAGCCCATTTCGCTTTCAAGCAAGGCATCACGGCCGACTTTGCCTTCGGCGAAAAGCTGGCGGGTACGGGCTTTTTCTTTATTGCCGATACCGCTGGACATCGGGCCTGCCGGAACGAAGATGCCCGGAATATGACCGAAAGACAAAGCGCCGATCATCAGGCCGGGAACGATTTTGTCGCATACGCCCATAAACAGGCCGCCGTCAAACATTTGATGCGACAGACCGATGGCGGTACTCATGGCAATCACGTCGCGGGAGAACAGCGACAATTCCATACCGGCATAACCTTGCGTGATGCCGTCGCACATGGCGGGCGTGCCGCCAGCGACTTGGGCGGTTGCGCCGTTTTTCTGTGCTTCGTCTTTGATTTGGTCAGGGAAGTCTTTAAACGGCTGGTGTGCGGAAACCATGTCGTTGTAGGCAGTGATGATGCCTAAGTTGGGGACGGTTTCTTGAAGCATTTCGATTTTGATGCTCTTAGGCATGGCGGCATAGCCGTGTGCCAAGTTGCTGCAGCCGAGCTGGTTGCGCTCTAAGCGTCCCATCTGTTTGGCGCTGCGGATTTTCGCCAGATACTTTTCACGCGTCGGGCGGCTGCGCTCGATGATGCGCTCGGTAATTTCGGCGAGTTTCGGGTGAATAGGAGTGGGGTTCATGTGCGGTCTCCTGGCTAAACGATATGATAGGGATTTTGTTTGCGCGTTTCTGATTTTTGTATTGGGTGTTTTTTTCAGACGGCCTTGAGCTGTGGGAATGAATAATATGGGCCGTCTGAATATTTGAAGATTTTCTCTTCGAAGCGTTCGCATATTATAGTACAAAATCTGTAATTTTGTTACAAAATAATTTGCTAAGTGGAAGAAATTTGATTTAAATCGAGGTATGGTCAATTCGTAAAACGATGGGCTGCAAAAGTCATCAAACTTTTATGTTAAATCAAACAATTTGTAAAAATGAGAATGGACAAAATCTGTAGCCATGTGTAGTATTACTACTCATTAGCCCGCTT
The DNA here is from genome assembly GCF_041433235.1 of Neisseria sp. 27098_8_112. Taxonomy (NCBI): domain Bacteria; kingdom Pseudomonadati; phylum Pseudomonadota; class Betaproteobacteria; order Neisseriales; family Neisseriaceae; genus Neisseria; species Neisseria sp. 27098_8_112. The sequence continues at coordinate 91,866 of NZ_JAPWBB010000004.1, forward strand.
GTTTGAAATTTTGGTGCAGGCGATTGGTTTTTTACTGCTTATTGCTTAAAGGCTTTTGATTTTAATCGATTTTTATAGATGACGACAGTCCAAAAGTTTTGAAGCAAGCTTCCTCAACGAGAGATGAAACGATGAGTACACAGACAAATTTTGATTTGGTGTTGTTTGGCGCGACCGGCGATTTGGCAATGCGTAAACTTTTGCCTTGCCTGTATCAGGCGCATGTAGCCGGTTTGCTTCATCCCGAAGGTCGTATTTTGGGCGTAAGCCGCAGCGAATTGGATACCGCAGGCTTTTTGGCTAAAGTAGAAACGAATTCTAAAATCCATGTCAAACAAAACTTCTCAGATGAAGCGTGGGAATCGTTCATCCAACGTCTCGAGTATTTAAAAGTCGATGTGACAAAGAAAGACGACTTCATTGCTTTGGGCGACTTGGTAAAAGCGCGCAAGAATACTGAGAATGTCGTGATCTACCTCTCAACTGCACCGAAATTTTTTGCGCAAGCCTGTGAAAACCTTGCCGAAATCGGTTTGAATGCCGATAACGTGCGCGTGGTTTTGGAAAAACCGTTGGGTACGGACTTGGCCTCTTCCCAACAAATCAATACAGATGTGGCCCGTTATTTCAAAGAAGAGCAAATCTACCGTATCGACCATTATTTAGGTAAAGAAAGCCTGCAAAACCTGCTGGCCTTGCGTTTTGCCAATGTGATGTTCGAGCCTTTGTGGAACAACAAATATATTGAAAGTGTACAGCTGACCATCGCCGAGCAGTTGGGCGTGGAAGAACGCGGCGAGTTTTACGACATTACCGGCGCGTTGCGCGATATGGTGCAAAACCACTTGATGCAAATGCTTTGTATGACTGCCATGGAAGCACCGGCGAGCTTGGATGCCGATGCCGTACGCGACGAGAAAGTGAAAGTCATCAAATCGCTGAAACCGCTGACCATCGAATCCGTCAACGAAAATGTTATTCGCGGCCAATATGTTGCAGCAAACGGCATGAACGGCTATCTGGAAGAAGTCGATGTACCGAAAGACAGTTTCACTGAAACCTATGTCGCCATCAAGGCCGAAATCGAAAACGAGCGTTGGAAAGGCGTACCTTTCTACCTGCGTACCGGCAAACGCATGGCAGGAAAAGTGGCGGAAATCGTGTTGAACTTCCGTCCGCTGCAAAACCATATTTTTGACAACAGCCAACCTGCGCCGAATCGTTTGGTTATTGAACTACAACCGACCGAATCCGTCCGCCTTTACACTCAAGTAAAAACCCCGGGTGCAGGCAACAAAGTCGAAGTGACACCGATTGGCGTGGACTTGGGCACAGCCGTAGAGGGTCGCCGCGCTGAGGCTTATGAGCGTCTGCTGCTGGACGTGATTAACGGCAAACTCGCTTTGTTCAACCGTCGTGACGAACTCGAAGCCGCTTGGGAATATGTGATGCCGATTTTGGAAAACTGGGCGAACAATACAACGCCTCCACATGCTTACGAAGCCCATTCTTGGGGTCCTGAAGCTGCGCGCGCGCTGTTGGCCCGTGACGGCAACAAGTGGCACGAAGAGCAATAATATTTCTTTCAGACGGCCTTGTTTTCCAACAAAAGGCCGTCTGAAACCATGAAAGGACGAAACATGTTTGTTTGGCACGAACAAGAAAACGCTGCAACTGCCGCGCAAGCTCTCGCCGATGCTGTTGCCGCCGCATTGCAATCCGCGCTGAATGAGAAAGGCCATGCGGTTTTGGCTGTTTCCGGCGGTCGTTCGCCGATTGCGTTTTTCGAGGCTTTGTCGCAAAAAGATTTAAATTGGCAAAATGTCGGCATTACTTTGGTGGACGAGCGTATTGTCCCGACCACGCATGCCGACAGCAATACAGGCTTGGTACGTGAATATCTGCTCAAAAATAACGCGGCCGTTGCCACATGGATTCCTGTTGTTGAAGACGGAAAGTCTGAAACTGAATTACAACCTGAAGTTGTCGTTGCTTATGCATTGAAACATTACAAGCAACCTGACGTGCTGGTGTTGGGCATGGGAGGAGACGGGCATACAGCGTCGTTATTCCCTCAAGCGCCTCAATTACAGGCCGCAATCAATGAAGCTGATGACCCGACATTGATTCATACTACGCCGGTTACCGCGCCGCATGAGCGTGTGAGCATGACTTTGGGTGCGATTGCCAAAACGCCGAATGTATTTTTGGCCATTCAAGGCGCAGAGAAAAAAGCGGTATTCGACAAAGCTGCTGCAAGGGCCGATACCGAATATCCGACCAGTCTGATTCTCAATCACCAAGGAATTAACTGCCATGTCTACTATGCACACTGAAGCTTATCCTCGTTTGGTTGCCGATATCGGCGGTACGAATGCCCGTTTTGCACTTGAAACTGCACCACAGATCATTGAAAAGGCTGAAGTCTTACCTTGCCAGGATTACGACACCATTGTCGATGCCACTAAAACTTATTTGGAACGCGCAGGCAGTCCGAAAGTCTTGCACGCCGCCTTTGCGATTGCCAATCCGATTTTGGGCGACTGGGTACAGATGACCAACCACCACTGGGCATTCTCCATCGAAACCACTCGCCAGGCTTTGGGTTTTGAAACGTTGATTCTGTTGAACGACTTTACCGCCCAGGCTTTGGCGGTAACAAAAACCGATAAGAAAGACTTGATACAAATCGGCGGTCAAAAACCCATCGAATTTGCGCCTAAAGCCGTTATCGGTCCGGGTACCGGTTTGGGTGTCAGCGGTTTGGTGCACAGCGCTGCCGGCTGGGTGGCGTTGGCAGGCGAGGGTGGCCATACCAGCTTCCCGCCGTTTGACGATATGGAAGTATTGATTTGGCAATACGCTAAAAACAAATACGGCCATGTTTCTGCCGAGCGTTTCTTGAGCGGCGCAGGTTTGAGCCTGATTTACGAAGCATTGGCCAAACGCGACAACATCAAACAATGCCGTCTGAAGCCTTCTGAAATCACCGATAAGACATTGAGCGGAACATCGCCGATTTGCCGTCAGACTTTGGATATTTTCTGCGCCATGCTGGGTACGGTTGCTTCCAATTTGGCTTTGTCATTGGGTGCGCGCGGCGGCGTGTATTTGTGCGGCGGCATTATCCCGCGCGTGTTGGATTACTTTAAAACGTCTCCATTCCGCAGCCGCTTTGAAAACAAAGGCCGCTTTGAGGCTTATCTTGCCGCTATTCCCGTGTATGTCGTATTGAGCGAGTTTCCGGGCATCGTCGGCGCGGCGGTCGCATTAGACAATCATTTAAATAACGTTTAAACACACAAACGGCGGTGCAGGGCAGGGTACGAAAATGTACCTTGTCCTGAACGTCAAAGAATCAAAGGGTAGAGTATATGTTAAGCAAAATCAGCGAATCATTGTCCAATCTCTCCGGCGCAGAACGCAAAGTTGCCGAATCTGCGCTGGCCGAGCCGAAATGGTTCGTTCATGCCGCTGTGGCGGAAATCGCCGAGCGTGCGTCCGTCAGTCAGCCGACTGTAATCCGTTTCTGCCGCAGCTTGGGTTACAAAGGCTTGCCTGAGTTCAAACTCGCTTTGTCTGCCAGCATCGGCCACGAAGGCATGCCTTACGTTCATGAAGAATTAAACGCCGATGACAACATGGGCAGCGTGGTCGAAAAAGTATTGGGCAATGCCGCAGCCTCCCTCTTGGGCGAGCGCCGTTTCCTGAAAGAATCCGAACTGGAAAACGCGATTGCCATTCTGATGCACGCGCGACGCGTTGAGTTTTATGGTGTCGGCAACTCCGGCATCGTTGCCCAAGATGCGCAACACAAATTCTTCCGCTTCGGTATGTCCACCGTTGCCTATGTCGATACACATACCCAGCTGATGGCGGCTTCCGTATTGACCGAGCAGGATGTGTTGGTGGCGATTTCCAATACCGGCTCATCTATCGAATTGTTGGACGCGGCCAGTATCGCCAAAGAAAACGGTGCAGCCGTTATCGCGCTGACCCGCAATGATTCGCCGTTGGCCCAAATGGCCGACTGTGTATTGAGCATTGCTACTCAGGAAAATGCCGAGCTTTATACGCCTATGGTGTCCCGTCTTCTGCAGCTGGCCGTTATCGACATTCTTGCCATCGGCTTGGCCTTACGCTTGGGCGATACTGCCAGCACGCAACTGCAAAAAAGTAAAAAAAGCATACATAATAAGCACATCGAATACGATAAAGATTGATTCTTCACTGATATCTTCAGACGGCCCCAACCCACATCAAGGCCGTCTGAAACCTCAAAAAACGGAAACCACCCCGTTCCCGTTTCAGACGACCTCACGGCCGTTTTCTCAACAAAACTGTCCACTATCCAGGAGAGCATCCGATGAAACACCTTCACGATTTACCAGCTTGGTCAAAATTATGGATACATTTTGACGAAACCAAAGAACAACACATGCGCGAAATGTTCGAGCAAGATCCCGAACGTGCCGAGCGCTACTGGCTGCAGGTTGGCGGCCTGACTTTGGATTATTCTAAAAACCGTATCAACGACGAAACCATGTCGCTTTTGTTCGAGTTGGCGCGTGAAGCAGGCGTGCCGGAGCGGATGCAGCAAATGTTCCGTGGCGAAAAAATCAATACGACAGAAAACCGTGCCGTACTCCACGTTGCCCTGCGCAACCGCACCAATGCCCCCATCGTCGTGGATGGCGAGGATGTCATGCCTAAGGTCAACCATGTCCTGCAACGCATGGGCGAGTTCGCACACGAAGTCCGCAGCGGCAGCTGGTTGGGCTATACCAATCAAGTGATTACCGACGTCGTCAACATCGGTATCGGCGGCTCCGACCTCGGCCCTCTGATGATGTGTACCGCGCTCAAGCCTTTCGGTCATCCGCGTTTGAACATGCACTTCGTCTCCAACGTGGACGGCTCCCAACTGCGCGACGTATTGTCCAAAGTCCACCCCGAGACCACCCTCTTCATCATCGCCTCCAAAACCTTCACCACCCAAGAAACTCTCACCAACGCCCTGACCGCACGTAAATGGTTCTTGGATCATGCAGGCGATGAAAGCGCCGTGGCCAAACACTTCGTTGCCGTATCGACCAACCAAAAAGCCGTTGCCGAATTCGGTATCGATACCGCCAATATGTTTGAATTTTGGGACTGGGTCGGCGGACGATACAGCCTGTGGTCAGCCATCGGCCTGCCGATTATGCTGTATCTCGGCGAAGAAAACTTCATCGAAATGCTCAACGGCGCGCACTTGATGGACCAACACTTCATCAACACGCCGCTGGAGCGCAACATGCCCGTCATCCTCGCCCTTATCGGCATCTGGTACATCAACTACTACGGCGGTGGCAGCCACGTCATCGCCCCTTACGACCAACATCTCCACCGCCTGCCTAAATTCATTCAGCAGCTCGATATGGAGAGCAACGGCAAACAAGTGACCCTTGACGGTAAAGCCGTCGGTTACGAAACTTCGCCGATTATTTGGGGCGAAACCGGTATCAACGGCCAGCACGCTTTCTTCCAACTGCTGCACCAAGGTACGCACATCACGCCGATTGACCTGATTGCCTCCCTTGAAAAACGCAGCAACCTGCGCGGCCACCACGAAATCCTGTTGGCCAACGTTTTTGCCCAAGCCGAAGCCTTTATGCGCGGCAAAACGCCTGACGAAGTACGCACCGAGCTTCAAGCACAAGGCATGGATGAAGTGCGTATCGAAGAGCTGGTTCCGCACAAAACCTTCTCCGGCAACCGTCCGACCAACCTCATCCTCATGGACAAAATCAACCCGCGCAATATGGGTAGCCTGATTGCCATGTACGAACACAAAACCTTCGTCCAAGGCATTATTTGGGGCATCAACAGCTTTGACCAATGGGGCGTAGAACTCGGCAAACAACTGGCTAAAACCATTCTTGCCGAATTGACCGGCGAGACCGAAGTGCAAAAACACGACAGCTCCACTACACGCCTGATTAATCTTTATTTGAATGCTAACAAATAAAGTATTTATTTAAATCCAAGGCCGTCTGAAATTTTCAGACGGCCTTTTGTTTTATTCTGGATCATCCGTAAACGCATTTTCCCGAAATATCGGTACAAATGTGAAAAGATACAGTACGAACACGGCGATGGTCAGAATCGCAGGAACGGTGATGAAGAAAATAGGGTTCACGTTCATTAAGAAAGCACGCGAGACGGCGGCCATAAAGAGCAAGGGGACGGCAATACGGCAGAGTTTCGGGTAGTCGAGTTTGGTAAAGCCGCTGTGCCACAGACCGGCGGTCAGCCACACCATCATCACGCCGCCTATCATGCCGCCGAGGGTAATCAGGTGCAGGGGCGCGGAGGCGGGCAGGTTTTGCAGTTTCGCTGTGCCTGTCCACAAATAGCCTGCAGCGGCAAAGAGTTGGAGCAGGTAATAAGTGCAGACGTAGTGTTTGCGCAGGAGTTCGTGATGGTGAAGCTCACGCAGCTTGGCAAGCAAGATGAAGCCGACGGCAAGCGCGGTAAAACCGGCGGTTTGCGCTGGCAGCCAAAGTTCGGCGGCGGCGTGCAGCAGCAGGAAAGTAATGGCGATGTTTTTATAAACGATATTTGGAATAAAAACAGGGTCTTTCAGACGGCATTCTTTAAGGGCTTCCGCGCCCAAAAGAATGCTGACGCGGACGGATACGAACATGACCGCCGCCATGTTCAGATGTACTTGCGCGCGCAGTAAGTTCAAATCGCCGCTGACGGCATAGGCCGTCTGAAAAGCAGTAAATGCGGCGAGCAGCATTAGTAGGGCAAAGTTGTCCGTGTTGCGGTCAAGCCAAATCAGCCAGGCGCAAAACAGCAGCAATACCAGCCAATAGGCGGCAACGAAAAACGAGGCAGTTTGCGGCGAAAAGGGCAGTATGGCGGATGCGGCGAGCAGTAATGCCGCCATCAAAGTAGCGACAGGTTTCAGACGGCCTTTATAACCCGTCCATTCGAGCATGGCGGCAGTCAGGAAACCACCGTATGCCGCAGGCAGCATGAGTTCTAAGAAGATTTGGCGGTGCAAAATGACGGCACCGGGGCTGATGAAAAATACCACCGCGCCGAGTATGGCAAGTGCCGCCGCGCCGACGAAAAATGGCCGCATGGGGTGGGTAAAAAATTTATTCATGGTTTGGCTTGATTCTGCATGAAGATGCTTTCGGATATAGATTTATTGGGAGGACAGGGTTGTATCTTGTATTGAAGAAGCAAACCTTCGGCTTGCTTGCCCTCTCCCAATTCCCTCTCCCACGGGGAGAGGGGATTAGGCTGTCGAGTCCGATCATTATCAGGTTTACCTTCCATCTGATTCCCAATCCTGCGCCCGCTGATTTTCAGAAACCTGATTCCCTCTCCCCGTGGGAGAGGGTTAGGGAGAGGGCAACGAACCGCAAGGTTTGTCAGATACTCAAATGCCCGTATCATTCATATTATTGATATTATTGTTTGAATTGTATTATTTTCAATAATAATAAATAATCCTAAACCAATATAAATAACAGCCATTATCCAACGACTAAACTTCTCTACAATTTCACCAACACCTGAAATATTAGCCAATCTTTGTGCTGTATATACTAAAACAAAAATCAATATTAAAAATACAAGAAGAGTAACTAATAAGTCGACAAGATCTAAAGTCACAAAGTAAGGAACAAAAAGTCCAATATTATCTGCACCACAACTAGCAACTGTAACCAAAGCAACAATACCGACTAATTTTGACAACCCTTTTTCATCCAATTCTTTTTTAGCTCTTTTTTCGCCCTCACAATCGTCGTAAATAGCAACTTTAATACCTAAGTAAATCGGTATTAAACCTAATAAACCCAACACCCATTTTTCCGGAACATAATTCAAAACAAAAGCTAGAAATAAACTAACTAATATTAAAATTACAGAACCTAAATATTGTCCGATATAAATATCTCGATATTCTTTTCTAGTATTTGCTCTAGCAAAAAATATTAATAGTATTACCAACAAATCTACTGCTGTAGCAATATATAAAACAGCAGCAGTAATCACAGTCGAAAACATAAAGCACCTCATAATGAATCCCCTGCCCCTTGGCACCACGGCTTTTTCAAAAACCGAATCGCGTTCGGATAACAGATTCGTATCTTTCGCTAAAGAGGCAAGCCTGCGGCTTGCTTACCCTCTCCCTAGCCCTCTCCCACGGGGAGAGGGAATTGGGCTGTCGAGCCTGAACATTTTCAGGTTTACCTGACATCTGATTCCCAATTCTACGGCTCTCTGATTTTGAGAAACCTGATCCCCTTTCCCCGTGGGAGAGGGTTAGGGAGAGGGCAACGAACCGCAAGGTTTGTCAGAAATTTAAATTCCTATCACTCATAATAATGAATCCCCTGAAACTCCCTAGCCACGACCGCCTCTTCAAAAGCCGAATCGCGTTTGGACAACGGCGTGGGCAGGGTAATCACGTTTTGCACGTTCATGCCCTTAGCGGAAAGCAGCATGATTTCATGGCTCAGGCGTGCGGCTTCAAAGCGGTCGTGCGTTACCAGCATACACGCCATGCCCTGCCGCTCGATTTTTTCCACCAACATGGCGACCAAAATATCGCGCAAATCGCGGTCCAAACCGACAAACGGCTCGTCCAGCAAAGCAAGGTCGCAACCGCACAGCAGCAGGCGCAAAAACGCCACCCGTTTCGCCATGCCGCCGGATAATTCAGTCGGATATTTGTTCAAATCGCCCGCAGTCAGCCCGACTTTCGCCGCCAGCGCGATGATTTCGCCTTCATCGGGTTTGTCCATAAAAATCGCGATATTCTGCATCGCGGTCAGGTTTTCCGGCAGGCGGTTTTCCTGAAACAGAAAACCCGTTTTGCGGAAAGTATTGCGTATCGTGCCCGACTTTGGCGTTTCCAAGCCTGCAATCAGCCGCAAAACCGTCGTCTTGCCGCAGCCGCTCGGCCCGAACAAAGCTTTTACTTCGCCATGTTGCAGGTTCAAACTGAAATCGCGCACGATGGGGTCGCGGAGAATTTCAAAACGCACGTTTTCAAGACAGAGCATCATCTCCTCCACGGCATAAACAAAATTTCCAAAGGCTTGGTAATCAGGTATTCAAACAGCGATACAAACACGATAACCAGCACCACATAAGCCATCACCGTCGAAGTCTCCAGCATCGCCCTCGCGTCCGCAATCCGCGCGCCCACGCCTTCGCTCGCGCCCAAGAGTTCCGCCATGATCACCACCTTCACCCCCATCGCCACCGCAACACCAATACTGGAAATCACATAGCCCGTCAGATGCGGGATATACAGATAGCAGATTTTTTTCAGACGGCCTAATTTATAAGCGTCAAACAATTCCTCATGCTGCTTGTTCACGCTCGCCATCCCGACCGCCGCACTCGCAAACGTCAGCGGCGCAACCAACACAATGATGGTAAACAACACGCTTGGATTACCGAAACCGAACCAAAACAACGCCATCACCACCCAAATAATCGGCGGCATTGCCAACAAAACCGTAATCACAGGCTTAAGCAACGCCATCGCCGTCTTAAAACTGCCCGCCACCAGCCCCGCCGCCAATCCTGCTATCAAAGCAACCGAAATCCCCACCACAGAACGCCACAGCGAAATCCCGATTTCGTTTTCCTGAAAATGTTTCAATAAATCAAACGACTTTTGAAACACCTCGACCGGCGCGGGCAGCATAAACTCACCAAACACGGCACTGCCCCACGCCCACAACGCCACCACCACCATCGCCACGCTCAAACCGGCAAAGCCGCTCCAAAGGTAGTCGATGATGTAAAACAGCGCAGGCTGCGGTTTGCGTATTTTGTCGGTTTTAATCATGGTTTGAGTGTTGGTTCATAGTGATGGTTTGGAGATGATAGGCCATCTGAAAATATTGGTTGGGTTAACTGCTAGCGTAACCCAGCTCAATATCATCTAAAAAACGGTGGGCTGAACTTCCTTGCATTGCTGACTATTTTACCCCTGCTTCCCTTTTTGGCGCATGCCCGAAATAGCGTTTGTATTCACGGCTGAACTGACTGGGCGACTCGTAGCCGACTTGGTAAGCAGTTTCGGTAATGCCTCGCCCTTCTTGTGCGATCAGTCGTCTGGCTTCCATCAAACGTAAGGATTTTTGATATTGCAGCGGTGAAAGGCTGGTTATCTTCTTGAAATGACTATGAAATCCAGATAATGACATACCGCTCAGATTTGCCAAGGTTTCCACGGTGATGGTTTCACTAAAATGTTGTTGCAGATAATGGGTGGCTTGGGCGATTTTTTTGGTGTGCGATCCATTGCTTACCATAGCTTTAAATTTGCCACCTTGCTCGCCTGTAAGGAGTCGATAATAAATTTCTTGTTGGATAAGCGGTGCAAGAAACTCAATATATTTTGGATTTTCGTGCAAGAGCAATAGGCGTTCAACAGCATTTTTGAGAGATTCATCCAAATGCCATTGTGCAAAACCTTCGTCGCCCTGTTGAATATCATCTGCAAGGTTTGGATTTGCTAATAAAATCTTGCTAACGCTTTCAATATCAATTTTCATCGACATCACTAAAAACGGCTTTTTCGGCTCGGCATATTTAATTTCGCCGCGCATCGGCACATTGACAGGGCAGAACATAAAGTGTTGATTGTCAAAACGGTAACATTGTTCGCCTAGTTGTATTTCACGTTCCCCACTTAACACGATGCAAATGCTCGGTTCTTGAATAATACCCTCATAGCAAAACGGCTGATCGGCATGGCGCATTACCAAGCCTTTAATTGGAGATGAATAGGTTTCGTTATGTGGAATAACTTTTAATAAGCGTTCTATCGTTTCAGTTGAGAACATGGTTTTGTAGGAATAGGCAAGTAATTTGGATAAATCATATAACACTTCATATTGCTGTTCAATATAATGAACTCACTTTCAACGGCAGTACGCCAAAACATTTAACCAATATTGAATTGAGGACAATATCATGAAAATTTTCTACAAAACATCAGCAACAGCAACCGGTGGACGTGATGGTCGTACCCAAGTGGACGATGGTTCAATCGGCTTTGATTTGGTTTCATTTCAAAATGAAAGCGGCAAACATGGCACTAACCCCGAGCAGCTTTTTGCCATGGGCTATGCGGCCTGCTTTGATAGCGCAATGAACCATGTAGCACCGACACTCGGCTTGAAACCCACAACATCTTCCACCACTGTCGGCGTGGGCATCGGTCAAAAACCTGATGGTGCATTCGGTTTGGATTTGGATATCACGATTACCGTAGCAGGTTTGAATGAAGATGAGGCGCGTAAATTGATCACTCGTGCTCACGAAGTTTGCCCTTACTCTAACGCTACTCGTGGCAATGTCGATGTACGCTTACATGTGAATGTTATTCAATTGTTTGATTTGTAATAAAAAATTATCATAATAATTAATTTCGACATAAAGGCCGTCTAAAATTTCAGGCGGCTTTCTATAATAATATCCAATATATCAACCCATAATTTTTGAAAAGGAAAATATCATGACTGCTTACGTTATCTTTATTCGTGATGAAATGAAAGACCAATCTGCCTATGACCACTACCGACAACTTGGTGTACCGACACTTGCGCCTTTTGGGGGCGAGATTTTAGTGGCAAATGGTGAGCATGAAGCCTTTGAAGGAGCAGATTTTGATGGCTCCGTAGTATTGCGTTTCCCTGATATGGCATCCGCACGAGCATGGTACAACAGCCCAGAGTATGAACAATTTAAATCCATCCGTTTGGGCGCAACAACTGGCCGTGCAATTTTGGTGGAAGGGATTAATTAAAATCACTTCTTAGAAAAAGGCCGTCTGAAAGATTGATTTCAGACGGCTGTTTGTATGCCGATCTGATTATTGCCTTATAGGTCATTTGAAAAATGATAAATCAGGTATTCCCCTTTTTTTCAGACGGCCTTTCTCCCATTTTAAGCCAAGAAGAACCCGTTATCCGGCAGCTTGCCGCCCAAAAGTTTCGGGTTGAACTGCATCAGGATTTCATAAAACTTCAAAATCTCGTTCTTCACTTCGCTGCCTTTGGTTACCGTCAGCCGCGCGCCGTCCAAGCCCATGACTAGGGCGGGTTCGGGGGCGGGTAGGTAGTTTTTGCCGATTTTCGCCGCGCTTTGGCGGTTGGCGAGTATCCAGTTGAGCGCGTTTTTCAAATCCTGATGGAAGATGTCGAACTGTGCCTTGTGTGCGTAGAAATATTCTTCGTTGGCGATGATGCCTGCCATCGGAATCAGCGGTTTGGTGTCAAACGCCTGCCCCCATGCTTTCACCAAGTCAAATCCGCGCACGACGTTTACGCCCATGGTTTTGCCTTTCAGTAGGCTGGCGGTTGCCATCGGTTCGGGCAGAATGGCGGCGTGGTAGTCCTTACTCAAAAACAGTCCGACCGCTTCGGGCGGCGTGGCGGTGTAAGTGATGCCGACTTTGTGCGCATCGATTTTCAGTTTTTTCAACAAGGCTTGCAGCACGATGTCGGGCATGTCGTTTTTAAACGGCACGAGGATTTTTTTGCCGACCAAATCTTGCGGCGAGGCAATCGCGCTGCCTTTGCACATCAGCTGCGTGATGCCGTTGGTCAAAATATTGACCATGCCGACTTTCTGTCCTTGGTTGCGCAGGTTCACGCCGACATTGCTCGGACTCATCATCACTTTAAATTGTCCGCTCGCTACGCCCGCGCGCAGTTGGTCGGGCGAACGCCAGATTTTCAGCGACACGTCCGCCTGCTTCGCCAGCTTGCCCTGCAACGCCGCTACGGCAATGGTAACGCTGGGCATTGCCGGCGCGCCGTACACGGTAAATTGTTCTTTACCGGCTGCCAACAATGAAGGCGAAACCCCTGCTGCTGCCAGCGCGGCGGTCATTTTTAAGAAATCACGTCTTTTCATATCCATTTTTTATCTCCTAATTCTTAATAAGCCAGTGTAGGCATTCTTTCAGACGGCCTGATTTTAAAACGCCGCATGTAAACTCAACCAATATGTCCTGCCCGGTGCATACACTACGCTGGGGGATAGGGCAAGGACGTGGTCGCCACTGATGTGTTCGGCATATTTTTTGTTGAACACGTTGTTCACGCCCAGGCGTAAGCCGTATTTGTCTTTGATGTTTACGCCTGCGTACACATCGGCAACGGTAAAGCCTTTGGCGGCTTCGCGTTTGTCTATGCCCAGACCGCTTGCCGCGTCAAAATCGCCGCGCGTTTGTTTGGCGACAAAGCGTGTTGCCGCACCGATGTTGTAGCTGCCGTGGGCAAAGTAGTTTTTGTAGTCGGCTTGGACGGCGGCTTCAAACGGGCGGATTTGATAGAGCGGTCTGCCGTCGGTTTCGTTGTGTCCGTAGTTGTAGGTAGCTTTGATGCCTGCCGCCCAATGCGGATTGAAGTTGTAACGCGCGTAGGCCTGCGCGGTAAACAATCGTGCGTCCACGTTGCGTGTGATGATGCCGCCTCCTTTGGAAGCCGTGCCGCTTTGTCCGCGTGCGCGGTCAAAAATAATCAGGTCTTTGACTTTGTCCGCCACAAGCGTGCCGCCCACGTTCCAGCCCGTGCCTGCCAACGAGTTCATGTAGCCGTTGTAGTAGTCGTTGCGGCTGTCGGCGGTAAGCTTGATGCGGTTGTGTTTTTCGGTTTTTAGCAGGGGATTGCCCGCGATAGCGGCGGCGGGATTTTGGTTCATCAACGCGCCGTTCATGCGGTTTTGCACGATGGCGGCAAGCGAGTTGAAGCGTTCGGTGTTGTCGCCGATTCGTTCTAAGTGAGCAAGGGAAACGCTGTATTTTTGCGCTTCAGACGGCGTGAAATCGTATTTGAGTTCGCCTGAGAAGGCATGACGGCGCACTTTGCCGTTGAAGTCGTAGCCGTAATGGGTTTTCCAGATTTGTTGTGATGAGGCGAAGGCAAGGTTGCGGTTCATCGGATGGGCGGGCTGCGCCGTATTTTTTCGAACGTCCGCTTCGTTGAGCTCGTAGCTTAAGCCCAAGCCCAGTTTGTGTTGGTCGTTGAACTTGTAAGACAGGGTATCGGCGATGCGCCAGCGGTCGAGGTGTACATCGGCGAAACGGTAGCCGTTGAGGAAATCGCGCATGGCGGTGTGGGCGTTGCGTTCGCCGTTTTGGCTGTCGTTGCGGTAGCTGACGGCGGAGGTGTTGTGGAATTTGCCGAAATCCGCATCGTGTTTGAGTGAGAAGTCGTACACTTTGCGGTCAAGCTCTACGAATACTTGCTGCGGCGTGTTGTTTTGACGCAGGGAGTAATTGTCGGCGTGGCGTTTGAGTTTGATAATGCCTGCTTCTGCGCTGACCGTATTGCTCAAATCGGCATTGCCCCAACGCGCGTTGAGTTTGGCGATGTGGCGTTCGGTGTCCAATGCGTCGTTGACGAACTGCGGCTGGCGGTCGTTGTTGATGTCGTCGTGTAGGTAGGTGAGGCGGTATTCCTGATTTTCAGACGGCACGAAACCGAGTACCAAAGCCTGATTGAAACGGCTGTATTTCCAATCGGTCTGATTGCCGCCGCCGTCTTTATAGCCGTTGGCCTTGGTGTGATTGAGGTTGGCCACGCCGTACACTTTTGCTCCACGCGCTTGCGCGGTAACGGAGTTGTAAAAGCTTTTGCCGTAAAAGCCGCTGTTTGCTTTCAACGGACGGAAGGCTTGGTCTATGTTTTCGGTAACAAAGTAGTGATCGCTGCGGTCGGTGCGGTCGAATTGGTTTTCGGGGAAATAGCCTTGTGCGGCGGTCGGTGCAATCGGTTTGGGAGGGGAGAAGGTTTTGACAGGCTGGATTTCATCAGGGTCTGCCAAGGTTTCGGCAAAGCCGTTTGCGGCGGCAAAACTGCTCATTAACAAGCAAATCAAATGGTTTTGTTTCATTATCTATATCCTGATAATCATTTTTATTTATTATGCTCTTGGAGAGAAATAAAGTAAAGAAACGATAAGGTATTTATTGTCGATAAACACCTAGCGCAAAATACAAATCGGCAAGGAGGAGAATTTTTAGAAGAGGGGAGCGGCGGCGCAGGTTGTATTTGCTCCGAAATCGAGTTTTGTCTACTATTAATATTTCAGGGTAATAAAGCAAAAGGCCGTCTGAAAACCCCTCTCTTTTCAGACGGCCTTTTGCTGGGTATAATAAATTTACGAATCATTATTATTTCTATTTGAATATAGGAGAAACGCATGAGTACCCGTACCGAACACGACACCATGGGTAATGTCGAAGTCCCATCCGAAGCCTATTGGGGCGCGCAGACCCAGCGCAGCCGCAACAATTTCAAAATCGGCGGTGAAACCCTACCGCAGCCGCTGATTTATGCTTTGGCGCTGGTGAAAAAAGCCGCAGCCGCCACCAATGTTTCCCTTGGCAGGATTAAGCCTGAGCAGGCGGATTTGATTACGCAGGCGGCGGACGACGTGTTGAACGGCAAGCTCGACGGGCAGTTCCCATTGGTGGTGTGGCAGACCGGCTCCGGCACGCAGTCCAATATGAACATGAACGAAGTGCTGGCAAACCGCGCCAACGAAATCGCCGGTACGGGTTTGGCGGCGTATCAGCCCGTCCATCCCAACGACCATGTGAACCACGCACAATCGACCAACGACGCGTTCCCGACCGCCATCCACGTCGCCGCAGCGATTGAAATCAACCGCCACCTTATTCCGGCGGTAAAAGCCTTGCGCGATACATTGGACAAAAAAGCCAAAGAATTCGCCCCTATCGTCAAAATCGGCCGCACCCACTTGCAAGATGCGACGCCGCTGACTTTGGGACAAGAGTTTTCCGGCTACGTTTCCCAGCTTGATCACGGTTTAGGCCGTCTGAACGATGCGCTTAAAGACTTATATGAACTCGCTTTGGGCGGCACGGCGGTCGGTACGGGTTTGAACAGCCATCCCGAATACGCCGAAAAAGCCGCCGCCAAACTCGCCGAATTGTCCGGTCTGCCGTTTGTCAGCGCGCCGAACAAATTTGAAGCCTTGGGCGGACGCGATGCTGCCGTTGCCGCTTCGGGCGCATTGAAAACGCTGGCGGCAAGCCTGAACAAAATCGCCAACGACATCCGCTGGCTGGCAAGCGGCCCACGCTGCGGTTTGGGCGAAATCAAAATTCCCGAAAACGAGCCGGGTTCGTCCATCATGCCGGGTAAGGTTAACCCGACCCAATGCGAAGCGATGACCATGGTGTGCTGCCAAGTGTTCGGCAACGACGTCACCATCGGCATGGCAGGCGCGTCGGGCAATTTCGAGCTGAATGTCTATATGCCCGTTATCGCCTATAATCTCTTACAATCCATTCGCCTGTTGGGCGACGCGTGCAACAGCTTCAACGAAAACTGCGCCGTCGGCATTGAACCCGTGCCGGAAAAAATCGACTATTTCCTGCACCATTCCCTGATGCTGGTTACTGCATTAAACCGTAAAATCGGCTATGAAAATGCCGCCAAAGTCGCCAAAACCGCCTATAAAAACGACAAATCGTTGCGCGAAACTGCCATCGAATTGGGCTTGCTGACAGGCGAAGAGTTTGACGAATTGGTCGTTCCTGCAGATATGGTTCATCCGCGTTAAGCTTTAATAATGAAACATGCCGTCTGAAAATGTTTTCAGACGGCATGTTTTTATGCTCAGGCTGTTTTTTCCTCGAATAGGGCAAAAATCATTGGTAGCAGATTGATGCTCATTAGAAATATTATTGAGCTCAAAAATGTACGCCAGGCGTAATGCCATGCCTCCGTTCTGTCTGCTTGGGGTAGGAGCGATACAGAATAGCGGTTGTGTAGGGTTTTTGCGGTGTCATTGTTTTCCAAATAGTCCAACGAAAGTACCAATAATTTGCCCGTGTCTTTGTGTTGTAAGAATTTGGCATGTTCAACCCAGATTCCTGGCTTGGCTTGTTCGCATAAAGATTCAATGCCGACGCAAGAGGCCAAGCTGTTTTGGTTGTTTTGCAAAATCGACAGCTCGTTTTTTTCAGCCTGCATGGCTATGGGGGAGGTTTGATGAAGGTATGCGCTCATGCTGTTGCTCTCTATTGCTTGAAAATCATGGAGCTGGCTGAATCCGCCATTTTCCCAGGCGACGAATACGGCATAGCATCCGCTGAATAGGCAGATCATGATCAATTTTAAGACAATGTTTTTCATCCTTGCTCCTTTAGTATGAGGATGGCGGCAAAGTCAGGAGGCGTGTTTTCTCGTTTGAAGGTAAGTTTAGGTTTATCTGTTTTTATTGTGAGGTTGAGTGTAACACGGGTAATCAAAAGGCCGTCTGAAAATTTTCAGATGGCCTTTTACTTATGTGTTTAGATGGGTTTAAGCCAATAATTCACGCCAGCGTTTGACTTGGAAACGGACTTGTTCAGGCGCAGTACCGCCCAAGTGGTTGCGCGCGTTTAAGCTGCCTTCGGGTGTCAGCACGCTGTAAACATCGTCGGCAATCAAACCGCTGAAACCTTGCAGGACTTCAAGCGGCAATTCGCTCAAATCAACGCCAGCTTCATCGGCATGACGCACGGCTTGGGCAACGACTTCGTGGCTGTCGCGGAAAGGCATGCCTTTTTTCACCAAGTAATCCGCCAAGTCGGTAGCCGTTGCAAAACCCTGCATTACGGCAGCGCGCATATTGTCGGGTTTGACGGTTACACCGCGCATCATGTCGGCGTAAATGCGCAGGGTGTCGATAAGCGTGTCGGCAGTGTCAAACAAAGGCTCTTTGTCTTCCTGATTGTCTTTGTTGTATGCCAAAGGTTGTGATTTCATCAGGGTAACCAGGCCGATCAGGTGGCCAATCACGCGACCGGATTTGCCGCGCACGAGTTCGGGTACGTCAGGGTTTTTCTTTTGCGGCATGATGGAAGAGCCGGTGCAGAAACGGTCGGCAATGTCGATAAAGCCGAAACGCGGGCTCATCCACAAAATCAATTCTTCGGAAAGACGGCTCAGATGAACCATAATCAGAGAAGCGGCAGCCGTGAACTCAATGGCAAAATCGCGGTCAGATACGGCATCGAGCGAGTTTTGGCAGATTTGCTCAAAGCCCAACAGCTCGGCGGTAATTTCGCGTTGAATCGGGTAGGTGGTACCGGCAAGGGCTGCGGCACCGAGCGGCATACGGTTGACGCGTTTGCGGCAGTCGGCCATGCGCTCGAAATCGCGGCCGAGCATTTCAACGTAGGCGAGCATGTGATGCCCGAAGCTGACCGGCTGGGCAACTTGCAGGTGGGTAAAGCCGGGCATGACGGTTTCGGCGTTTTGTTCTGCCAAATCGACCAAGGCCGTCTGAAGGTTTTGAATCAGGCTTTGAATAACGGTAATTTGATCACGCAGCCACAGGCGGATGTCGGTAGCGACTTGGTCGTTGCGGCTGCGGCCGGTGTGCAGGCGTTTGCCGGCATCGCCGATTTTGTCGGTGAGGCGGCGTTCGATGTTCATGTGGACATCTTCCAAATCCAGCGACCAGGAAATCGTTCCTTCTTTGATTTCTGCTATAATCTCGGCCATGCCCTGACGGATGGCGGAGAGGTCGTCTTCGCTCAAAACGCCCGACTGTGTCAGCATTTGCGCATGTGCCAGCGAGCCTTGGATGTCCCATTCTGCCAGTCGTTTGTCAAAATCAATCGAGCCGGTATATTTTTTGACCAGCTCGGAAACAGGTTCGTTAAAACGGCCTGACCAGGTTTTGTCCTTGCTCATATCAGCATCCTTAAAATATAAATAAAAAAACAGGGTCTACGTCTTCAATATAGCAGACCCGTCTATACATTATGAAAGAAAACGGTTGAAATCATGTCTATTATACGTCAAATAAACCAGAATTTCGCAGTGCCGGATTTGCGCAATTCCGCAACTCTGGTGCGCCTGCTCATTGTTTTGTTAATCAGTTTGTTTATCTTTCCGTTGATGACGGTATCGGGCGTGCCTTATCCGGAACAGATTTTCCAACATTTTTCATGGGCTTGCCCCGTCATCCTTTTAATTTTACTTAAAGTCTATTTCTTACAGGCATTTGCGCCGTCCCTGCTTCGCTCGCAGTACAGCGTTGTGGTTTCCTACGTCTCCAACCTGTTGATTTTCTTGTTTGTCGATCTAGTGATTTTGAAGACAGGGATTTGGCCGCTGATTCAACACTTCTTCTTGCTGACCTTTTTTTGTTTCAGTTTCATGTACATCGAAGCGGCACGCCGAAACAGCCTTGCACCTTCCATTTCCGAAGCCAGATTGAGCGCGTTGACAGCGCGTATCCGTCCGCATTTCTTGTTTAACAGCCTGAATGCCGCCATCAGCTTAATCCGTCTGCGTCCGTATGATGCGGAAACTTTGCTGGAGAATCTGGCCAACTTGTTCCGCGCACAACTGCGCGACGGTAGTCAAAACAGCACCTTAGGACAGGAAATCGAGTGGGCGCAGGAATATATTGCCATCGAGCAAATCCGCATGGGACATATGCGCGTACAGGTCATGTGGCAGCACCATGCGCCTGATGATGCCGAAACGCCGCATCTGCTGCTGCAACCGCTTTTGGAAAATGCCGTATTTCATGGTGTCGAATCTATCCACCGTCCAGGGATAATTACGGTATTAACAAAATTGGAAAAATCATCTATTTTCATCAGTATCGAAAATCCGTGCGGAACAGAACCTAACGAAAATACCAAGCCGCATAAAGGCAATTCTATGGCTCTGCGCAATCTGAAAGAGCGCCTGACTTTGATGTATGACACCGACGCGAAAATCAGAAACATCCAATCAGACGGCCTGTTCCGCGTTGAAATCATATTGCCGTACCGTAAAAAATCAGCCGAAGTTTCCCGTCTGTTTGGCTAAAACGCATAGAAGAGGGCAGCTTTAGATAGGTTAGACTATTAACGCATTAAATAAAATAGTTTAAATTTATTACATTCAGTAACATAACTGTTCCCATTTTTTGAAAACTGGTCTATGATGCTTAAAAGGATTGTTTACAATCTTTAATTGCAAATCATTTGCAATTGCCCAGAAGAAAAAACAGAAAAAGGAACAAAGAGATGTTAGAAGCCTATCGTAAAGCCGCCGCCGAGCGCGCCGCCCTTGGTATTCCCCCCCTTCCTCTGACTGCTCAGCAGACTGCTGATTTGGTTGAGCTGCTGAAAAATCCACCTGCCGGTGAAGGTGAATTCTTGGTTGAGCTGTTGGCTCACCGCGTACCACCCGGTGTGGACGATGCCGCCAAAGTTAAAGCCTCATTTTTGGCAGCCGTTGCCGAAGGTAGCGCATCCAGTCCGCTGATTTCCCCTGAGTATGCTACTGAGCTGTTGGGTACCATGCTTGGCGGTTACAACATCCATGCACTCATCGAACTCTTGGACAACGACAAACTTGCTCCTATCGCTGCAAATGGTCTGAAACATACTCTGCTGATGTTTGACTCTTTCCACGATGTTCAAGAAAAAGCCGAAAAAGGCAACAAATACGCGCAAGAAGTATTGCAATCTTGGGCAGATGCCGAATGGTTCACTTCTCGCGCCAAAGTTCCAGAAAAAATCACTGTTACCGTCTTCAAAGTCGACGGCGAAACCAATACAGACGACCTCTCTCCTGCACCTGATGCATGGAGCCGTCCTGATATCCCTCTGCACGCGCTGGCGATGTTGAAAAACCCGCGCGACGGTATCAATCCTGACAAACCGGGTGAAGTTGGTCCGATTAAATTGTTGGAAGAACTCAAAGCCAAAGGCCATCCTGTTGCTTACGTCGGCGACGTGGTCGGTACCGGTTCTTCGCGCAAATCTGCTACCAACTCCGTCATTTGGCATACAGGTGAAGATATTCCGTTCGTACCGAACAAACGTTTCGGCGGCGTATGCCTGGGTGGCAAAATTGCGCCTATTTTCTTCAATACTCAAGAAGACTCCGGCGCATTGCCGATTGAAGTCGATGTATCTGCTCTGAAAATGGGCGATGTCGTCGATATCCTGCCTTATGAAGGCAAAATCGTGAAAAACGGCGAAACTGTTGCCGAGTTCAGCCTGAAATCTCAAGTATTGCTGGACGAAGTACAAGCCGGCGGCCGTATCAACCTGATTATCGGTCGCGGCCTGACTGCCAAAGCGCGCGAAGCACTGAAACTGCCTGCTTCTACTGAGTTCCGTCTGCCTCAAGCGCCTGCTGAAAGCAAAGCTGGTTTCACCTTGGCCCAAAAAATGGTTGGCCGTGCCTGCGGTTTGCCGGAAGGCAAAGGCGTGCGCCCAGGTACTTACTGCGAACCACGCATGACTACTGTCGGCTCGCAAGATACTACCGGTCCGATGACTCGCGATGAATTGAAAGACTTGGCTTGTTTGGGCTTCTCAGCAGATATGGTGATGCAGTCTTTCTGTCACACCGCGGCTTATCCAAAACCTGTCGATGTCAGAACCCATAAAGAATTGCCTGCCTTCATCTCTACCCGTGGCGGTGTATCCCTGCGTCCGGGCGACGGCGTGATTCACTCATGGCTCAACCGTCTGCTGCTGCCCGATACCGTCGGTACCGGCGGCGACAGCCACACCCGTTTCCCTATCGGTATTTCTTTCCCTGCAGGTTCGGGCTTGGTTGCTTTCGCAGCAGCCACAGGCGTAATGCCGCTCGATATGCCTGAGTCTGTATTGGTACGCTTCAGCGGTAAACTGCAACCGGGCGTAACCCTGCGCGATTTGGTGAACGCCATTCCGCTTTACGCGATTAAACAAGGTTTGCTGACCGTTGCCAAAGCCGGTAAGAAAAACATCTTCTCCGGCCGCATCCTCGAAATCGAAGGCCTGCCTGATTTGAAAGTGGAACAAGCCTTTGAATTGACTGACGCGTCTGCCGAACGCTCTGCTGCTGGCTGTACCGTGAAGCTCAACAAAGAGCCGATTATCGAGTACATGAAATCCAATATTGTGTTGATGAAAAACATGATTGCCGACGGCTATCAAGATTCACGCACTTTGGAACGCCGTATCAAAGCCATGGAAGCATGGTTGGCAAATCCTGAATTGCTCGAAGCGGATAAAGATGCCGAATACGCCGCCGTGATTGAAATCAACATGGACGACATTAAAGAGCCAATTATTGCTTGCCCGAACGACCCTGACGACGTGTGCTTCATGTCTGAACGCTCCGGCACCAAAATTGACGAAGTGTTCATCGGTTCTTGTATGACCAATATCGGTCACTTCCGTGCCGCCTCCAAACTCTTGGAAGGCAAGAGCGACATCCCGGTACGTCTGTGGATGGCACCACCGACCAAAATGGATGCGAAAGAGCTGTCTGACGAAGGTCACTACGGCGTACTCGGCCGTGCAGGCGCGCGTATGGAAATGCCGGGTTGCTCATTGTGTATGGGTAACCAAGCCCAAGTACACGAAGGCGCAACCGTCATGTCCACTTCCACCCGCAACTTCCCGAACCGCTTGGGTAAAAACACCTTTGTTTACCTCGGCTCGGCTGAGTTGGCGGCAATCTGCTCCAAACTGGGTAAAATCCCGACTGTTGAAGAATACCAAGCCAATATCGGCATCATCAACGAGCAGGGCGACCAAATCTACCGCTACATGAACTTCAATGAAATCGACAGCTACAACGAAGTAGCCGAGAAAGTGAATGTTTAATATAGCAAGGTAAACCGATTTTCAGACGACCTTAAATAATAAAGGCCGTCTGAAACGGAAAAATAAAGGGCGTGTTCATCACGTCCTTTTTATTTTTAGTTCAATAAAAGGCCGTCTGAAAGATAAGTTTCAGACGGCCTTTGCTTAGGATAAATAATCAGAAAACCGATTAATCAGCATTGTTTACTTTACGCCAAAACCAGGTTGGAGCAGGGCGCAAGGCTGACGCTCGTGACGGCTGCGGCGTGTTCTGCCGGCAATTTTACCGCAGACAATACCCGGATCGTTTTTCTCTTCTACTTTTTTCGAGTTTTTGTCTGATTTATTCGCGTATTCGTTGCGTTTGTTTCTATCATCGCGGCGAGATCGGCTGTCGTTGTGCTGAACCGGTTGCGCTTCGGCTTCATCTTGATTGTCGTTGCCCCACCAATGCGGCTCAAAGCCTTCGATGCGTTCCACATTCAAATCGCTGCCGATCAGCTCTTTAATGGATTCAAACATTTTCTGTTCGGTTTTATCCATCAAGGAAATGGCAACGCCGTCGGCACCGGCCCGGCCGGTACGTCCGATGCGGTGGACGTAGTCTTCAGGTTGGGTTGGCAGCTCGTAGTTGATGACGAAAGGCAACTCGGCAATATCCAGGCCGCGCGCTGCAACGTCAGTGGCAACCAAAACGCGTAATGTACCTTCTTTAAAGGCGTTGAGGGTTTCCAGTCGGCTTTGTTGGGATTTGTCGCCGTGGATGGATTGCGCAGCAATGTTGCGACGGACGAGGTCTCGGGTAACTTGATCGACACTTTGTTTGGTTTTGCAGAATACAATGACTTGATTCATATGTAAATCAACAATCAGACGTTCGAGTAGGTTGCGTTTTTTAAGTGCATCAACGGCAATGATGTGTTGCTCGACATTGGCGTTGGTGGTATTTTGCGCAGCCACTTCAACCATTTCAGGCGTGTGCATAAAATCTTGCGCAAGCTTGCGGATAGGCGGTGAGAAAGTGGCGGAGAAAAGCAGGGTTTGTCGCTGTTTGGGCAACATCTGAATGATTTTACGGATATCGTCGATGAAACCCATATCAAGCATACGGTCGGCTTCATCGAGTACGACGATTTCAACTTTGTTTAAATTGATGTTTTTTTGTTTAACGTGGTCGAGCAGTCGGCCAACCGTAGCAACAACGATTTCACAACCGGCGCGCAAGTCGGCAGTTTGTTTGTCCATATTGACGCCGCCGAAGAAGACGGTGTGGCGCAAAGGAAGATTTTTAATGTATGCCTGTACGTTTTGGTCAATTTGATCGGCCAGTTCGCGGGTCGGGGTCAATACCAACATACGGACAGGGTGCATGGCAGGGGAGGTGCTGGATGTAGCGTAGCGTTTCAAACGTTCGAGGCTGGGCAGCATAAAGGCGGCGGTTTTACCTGTGCCGGTTTGTGCTGCGGCCAAAAGGTCGTGTCCTGCCAAGGCTTTAGGAATCGCTGCGGCTTGGATAGGCGTTGGGTTTTCATAACCCTGATCGGTGAGGGCAGAGACTAATTCGCTGCCTAAACCGAGTGAAGAGAAAGGATTCATGATGGTGGCTTTCTGTTCAGACGGCCTTTTGAATAATGAGGCCGTCTGAAAAATCTGATTCTGAAATGGATAAACCGCAGTATGATGTTGATTCTGCGGTTTGAAAAAATGGGGAGCGGAATAATCCGTCAAGTAGTCCATTATGCCATAAAAAGAGGGACTCCCCAAATGATGGTTGCGATTAGGAACAGCCACGTTTTGATATTTTTACAGTGAAAAAACAGAAAAAATGACTGGTCTGCAAGATTTTGAGTTTATTGAGGATTAAGCATTTGTCTTAACTTCAATAGAATTAATTTATCAAAAACTTACAGGTTGAAATGAAACTAAATTGCACTCATGTACTCAATATTGAGGGACAGAACTTGTTTTGTAGCCTGTATCTCCCGTTTAACGGTAAACCATAAAATAAAATTTAGGAATATACAATTATGAAAACTTTATTAATCGCTCTTGCAACTGGTAGCCTGATCTTGGCAGCTTGTTCTTCTTCCAAACCTGAAGAAGCAGCAGCGCCACGCATCACTGTCGAAGAAGCAATGACTCAATGCCATCAAGCATCTGGTGAAAATGCTGACCGCGCTGTGTTTGATGCTTGCATGAAAGGCAAAGGCTATCAACGTACGGCTGAATCAGCTGCCTCCGAGCCTGCTGCATCTGAGCCAGTAGCTGCTCCTGAAGCTGCAGCTTCTAAGCCTGCCGCCAAAGCTGCTACTGTTAAAAAAGCAAAAAAATAAGTTTCATAAAATTCAAGGAAGTCACCATCATCAATACTCCGGATGAAGGCAGACTTAGAGCAACTTGAAAATAAAGGCCGTCTGAATATGTTTCAGACGGCCTTTATTTTTCATGTATAAGACCATTATTCAAAGATATGCTTTTGGTTTTATTAAGAAAATAAAAAAGACGTGTAACGGGTACACGTCTTTTTTTGGAGAATGAGCCTTATTGCTTATATTCGCTGCCGTCTTCACGGAAAAGTTTTGGCTGATCGCCTTTTTCCACCACTTCTTTATTGATGATGACTTTTGCTACGTCTTTCAAATCTGGCAGGGTGTACATGGTGTCCAAGAGGCAACGTTCAACGATAGAGCGCAGGCCGCGCGCACCGGTTTTGCGTTCCATTGCCAGTTTGGCAATACTGCGCAAGGCATCTTCTTCAAACTCAAGGCCGACATCTTCCATTTCAAACAAGGTTTGGTATTGTTTGACCAAGGCGTTTTTCGGTTCGGTCAAAATGTTGACCAAAGCATCTTCATCCAATTCTGCCAATGTGGCAATCACAGGCAGACGGCCGATAAGCTCGGGAATCAAGCCGAATTTAATCAAGTCTTCAGGCTCAACCGTTTCAAACAGGGCTGAAATATCGGCGTTTTCATCTTTGCTGTGCACCGCCGCACCAAAGCCGATACCGCCTTTTTCAGTACGTTGTCGGATGACTTTTTCCAAGCCGGCAAATGCACCGCCGCAGATAAAGAGGATGTTGGTGGTATCAACGTTGATGAATTCTTGGTTTGGATGTTTGCGTCCGCCTTGAGGGGGAACGCTGGCTACCGTGCCTTCAATCAGTTTCAGCAAGGCTTGTTGCACACCTTCACCGGATACGTCGCGCGTGATGGACGGATTATCGCTTTTGCGTGAAATTTTATCGATTTCATCGATATAGACGATGCCGCGCTGGGCTTTTTCAACGTCAAAATCACATTTACCTAAAAGTTTGGTGATGATTTGCTCGACGTCTTCACCGACATAACCGGCTTCAGTCAAAGTTGTGGCATCCGCCATGACAAAAGGCACATCCAGTTTGCGCGCCAAAGATTGCGCCAACAAGGTTTTACCTGAGCCTGTAGGGCCGATGAGGAGGATGTTGGATTTGGACAATTCAACTTTACCCTCTGCTTTCGGGTGGCGCAGGCGTTTGTAGTGGTTGTAAACCGATACTGCCAACGCTTTTTTTGCGTGTTCCTGGCCGATAACGTGGTCATTGAGGTTGGCAACAATTTCGGCCGGGGTAGGCAGTTTTTTCTCGGCGTTTTCTTCTTTCGCTTTGGCAAGCTCGTTTTCAATTTCGCCGGATTCGTTGTCTTGCAGCATTATGCCGCAAGTTTCTACACATTCGTTGCAGATAAAGGCGTGTTCGCCTTCGATCAGATTTTTAACGTCGTTTTCGGACTTCCCGCAGAATGAACAGGTGCGTTTTTCTTCAGACATAATAATTTCTTCGTATGGTTGTATGGAGGCTGTGTTGTAAAGGGGGAACAGATATTTCGGGCGTATTGCCGGATTGAGGGAATGCCTCTGACAAAGGAGCCTAAGTATAATGACTATCTTGTGTTTTTTCAAATCAGAGCAGGCATTGCGCCGTATCGTCTAAGAAACAGATGCGGGCGTTGGATTTGAATATCTTGCTAACAAACGCAAAGTTTTCTCAACTCGCTTTACAATTGTCGAAAAATTTAACAGAATGTTGAATTAAATGTATTTTTTTGAATTGGCAGATATGAAAATCTATAAAACTTTAGGAATGGTATGGACAGGTGTGGCATTGGCCTTTGCTTCTGCGCCTGCCGTTGCCAATGATATGGATGTATTGGGACAATTTTTGGAGCAAAATTTCCCAGTGCAAAATGACCCGCTGGAAGCTTTTGCATTGAGTCATGCCGACCAAGTCGAAGCTCAAGCCGCTTTGGCAGGTCCTCTGCTGTCTTCGCAATCTGCTTTGATTTTCAATAATAAAACCGGTGAAGTGCTGTATCAGAAAAACCCTGATCGTGTCATGCCGATTGCCTCTATTTCCAAATTGATGAGCGCGATGGTGGTTTTGGATGCGCATCTGGATATGAACGAGCCGATTACGATTACCGAGGCTGAAATCGACCGTTTGAAAGGTACGGGCAGCCGTTTGAGCATCGGCACGACGCTGACACGCGGCGAACTGTTGCACCTGAGCCTGATGAGCAGTGAAAACCGTGCTACTCATGCATTGGGCCGTACGTATCCGGGCGGTATGAGCGCATTTGTTGCGGCTATGAATGCCAAAGCGCAAAGCCTGGGTATGACCAGCAGTCGTTTCTATGAGCCTACCGGTTTGAATTTCCAAAACGTTTCCACTGCACGCGATTTGAACCGCATGGTTGCGGCAGCCAGTAAGTATCCGCTGATTCGCAAAAATTCGACTTCAAATTACGGCTCGGTTTGGACGGCAAATGGTCGTCAAAACTACAAAAACTCCAATGCCTTGGTGCGTGAGGGCAGCTGGAATATCGAATTGCAGAAAACCGGCTATATTCGTGAAGCAGGACGTTCTATGGTGGTTAAGGCCAATGTACAGAATCAGCCGATTACCATTGTATTGCTCAACTCTCCGTCTTCCACAACCCGCGTGAACGATGCGCGTAAGATTGAGTCTTGGATGCTGCAGCGCCGTTCTTAAATATTACGCTTAAAGGCCGTCTGAAACCGTTCAGACGGCCTTTTGTGTAAAGGGTATTAAATTTGGGTACAATGTCGTTACATTAATTTTAAAACACAGAGAGAAAACATGTTGAAAAAATGGAATAAAAAATATTGGGCCGGCATGGGTGTGATTTTGGCGTTGACCAGCTGTACTTCTGTAGCGGATATGGTTGGCTACGATACTGCGACTTTGAATGAAGATGCTGCCAAAAGTTACTCACAAGTCATTCAAAACGCGCGTGGTCAAAAAGCTTTGGATGTTTCATCTCCAACTGCTCAACGCGTTCAACGCGTGTTTGCACGTCTGCGTCCTCATGCTGAGCGCGCCAACAAAACCGGCGTGCCTTTCAACTGGCAGATGAACGTTATCCGCAGTGATGAAATGAACGCATGGGCAATGCCAGGCGGTAAAATGGCCGTGTACACCGGTATAGTAGAGAAATTGAAGCTGACTGATGATGAAATTGCCGCCGTTGTCGGCCATGAAATGACCCATGCTCTGTTGGAACACAGTAAAAAAGCTTTGGGCGGACAAGTATTGACCGGCTTGGGCGGTTCGATTTTGGCCAGCTCAACCGGTGTGGATGGCGATTTGGTCGGCTTGGGTGCAGATTTGTTGGCGACCAAACCGTTCTCACGTCATCAGGAAAGCGAAGCGGACGCCGGCGGTGTACGTTTGATGGCTGAAGCAGGCTACAACCCTGAGGCTGCGGTAAGCGTGTGGGAAAAAATGAACAAAGTACAGGGCGGCAGCTCATTGTCTATTTTGTCGACCCATCCGACCAATCAAGCGCGTATCAATGCGATCCGCAAGATGTTGCCTGAAGTGATGCCGATTTATCAGAAAAACAAACGTTAATTTGATGTACTTATAATTTTGCCGGTTTGAACAGATGATTCAAACCGGCAAAGTTTTATGGTTTCAGTCTGACATTTTGGCAAATTTATCCCAATTTGCCTGAACATACGCTGCCGCAGTTTCCAAGTCTTCGTCGGCAACGTCATAATAATCGCCGTCAAGCTCTTCAAAATCAGGAAAAGCTTTGCGGATTTCGTCGAAATCCCTTTGCTCGTCTGCCATTTTTTCAATGGCTTCGCCGTGTTTTTCGTACAGGGCTTTGGCTTTGTCTAAGATTTTCGGTATCGGCTTGATGCGCCAGCGGCGCAGGCTGTCGGCAACCGGGTTGCCAAAGATGTATTCTCCGTATCCTGAAGCGATAAGCTGTACGAAGCCGCCTTCTTGAATTTGGCTGTCGAGATAACAAAGGGCGGTCAATGTATGCTGTTCGTCGTTGAGGCCGGACATTTCCTCATCACCTGCCTGTTCGGTGTGATCCAAATAGGCTGCGCTGAGTGTATAAAGAAATGAAGCGGAATCGGAAGTATCGAAATCTTGAAGGCGGAGCAGGGTAGTCATAATCATTAAAGGCCGTCTGAAAAAAGTGATTATATAATGTTTTCAGTCTGAACCTATCGGCCGTTTTGCTTTACAATATTGGAAGATAAGAAAACATAGTGAGGAACCAAACCATGAGTACACAGTCTGAAAAAAACGTTGTAGTCATCAAGCCGCAGGATTTGCCGCTGCATTGCTCCGGCCCTAATCATGAAACATGGAACGGCCATCCGCGCGTGTTCTTGCCGATTCAGTCCAACAGTGAGATTGAATGCCCGTATTGCGGCACTTATTACCGTCTTGATGGCGAGATTCCGCATCACCATTACTAATCTATGCCTATGTTGAACAAAATCATCTGCGCTTTGTGTGTGAGTTTGTGCGCTGCGTGCGGTTCGTATAAGGCCGTGCGCCCTGATGCGCCGTTACCGGTTATTGCACAGGCGCAGACGTATTCTGTCCGTTATCAATCTGCACAAGGTCGGACGATTACTGCAATTTATATCAACAGCCACAGCCCGATGATGGTTGAGCTGCGTGAAGGCAATACGGTTGAGAAACTGGCGCAAGTCCGCTTGCAGAGTCAGGGTGTCGAGTACGCCAATCCAAGCTCGCGTTGGCAGATTGGCGATGGTTTTGCCGTATTGATTCGCGGTGGGAAAGAAGTTGTATTTAAAGAGATTGTGGAATAGGGCGGTTTAGCCTTTTGCCAAATACTTGATTAAAGGTTTGGGCAAACCATAATCCGCCAAATGTTCCGATGATACCCAAAGGCCGTCTGAAAGATGTTCAGACGGCCTTTGTTGCGTCTGAAAAGGGGTAATCATCAATAAGCGGTGGGTCAGGCGGTGGGTAAACGTGGATTGTTCTTCAAGGTCGTCTGAAGTGATACCGAAGCGTTTGGCGTAGGCATACAAATCGTCTAATTTTTCAAAACAGGGTACGCAATACAGACCGCCCCAAATGCCTTTGGCAGGGCGTTTTTCAAGCAATAATGCGCCGTCAGTGTTATGAATAATCAGCCAATAAAGCGGTAGGGTTTGCACTTCGGGAGCAGTTTTTTTGCGGGGAAGCTCGTCAATGCGGTTTTGTTTTTTTGCTTCGCAGATGTCTGCCATAGGGCATTGATGACACAAAGGTTTTGTCCGTTTGCAGACGGTTGCACCCAAATCCATCAAGCCTTGCGTGTAGGCAGGCATATCGGCGTTTTCAGACGGCAGTAGGCTTTCGGCAAGCGTCCAAAGCGAGTTTTCAAATTTCTTATCTTGCGGATTGCCGTCTTGGGCAAAGACACGGCAGAGAACGCGTTTGACGTTGCCGTCCAAGATGGTTTCTCGTCGGTTAAAAGCAAAGGCAGAAATAGCG
Source organism: Neisseria sp. 27098_8_112 (assembly GCF_041433235.1). Taxonomy (NCBI): domain Bacteria; kingdom Pseudomonadati; phylum Pseudomonadota; class Betaproteobacteria; order Neisseriales; family Neisseriaceae; genus Neisseria; species Neisseria sp. 27098_8_112. Next base: position 122,327 of record NZ_JAPWBB010000004.1, read on the forward strand.
GCGGCGGTACTTCTGCCTACGCCGCAGAGCGTTTCTAAGTCTTTGCGTTCGGATGGAAAGATACCGCCGAATTGTCTGACGACTTGTTGCGCTGCTTTGTGCAGATTGCGTGCGCGGCTGTAATAGCCCAAGCCTGCCCACAAGGATAAAACCTCGTCTTGCTGCGCAGCGGCAAGCGATTGCACGGTTGGGAATTTGGCTAAGAAACGCGGATAGTAGTCCAATACGGTAGCAACCTGCGTTTGTTGGAGCATGATTTCTGAAAGCCAGACGGAATAGGGGTCTTTGATCTGCCAAGGCAAGTCGTGACGGCCATGCTGCCGTTGCCAATCGATGAGTCGTTGTGCAAAGGATGTGTGTGTGTTCATTAATATTTACTTTTTAATTATTTATTTTTAAAACAGCATGTTACACTATAACATACGAAATAATAATCAGGATTGACTTATCTGGTAGGGGGGTATATAAATATAGTTAACGTGGATTTACGCTGTATTGTTAAAGTTTATTAACTGCTCAAGGAGATTCACATGAAAGCAATGGTTTATCATGGCGCAAACGACATCCGTTTCGAAGAAAAACCCCGCCCTCAAATTATCGATCCGACCGATGCAGTCGTCAAAATCGTTAAAACCACAATTTGCGGTACTGACTTGGGTATTTGGAAGGGTAAAAACCCTGAAGTTGCCGACGGTCGTATTCTCGGTCATGAGGGTATCGGTATTGTAGAAGAAGTCGGCGATGCTGTAAAAAACATCAAAGTCGGTGATAAAGTCATTATTTCATGTGTCAGCAAATGCTGTACTTGCGACAACTGTAAAATCCAACTTTATTCACACTGCCGCAACGGCGGTTGGATCTTGGGCTATATGATTGACGGCACTCAGGCCGAATACGTCCGTACGCCTTATGCCGACAACAGCTTGGTTCCGCTGCCTGATAACGTCAACGAAGAAGTTGCCCTGCTGTTGAGCGATGCCTTACCGACCGCCCACGAAATCGGCGTGCAATATGGCGATGTGAAACCTGGCGATACCGTATTCATTGCAGGTGCAGGCCCTGTCGGTATGTCTGCGCTGCTGACTGCGCAACTGTATAGCCCTGCCGCCATCATCGTTTGCGATATGGACGAAAACCGCTTGAAACTGGCGAAAGAATTGGGCGCAACCCATACCATTAACCCTGCTTCCGGCGATGTGAGCAAGCAAGTTGCCGATATTGTCGGCGAAGACGGCGTAGATTGCGCCATCGAAGCAGTCGGTATCCCTGCAACTTGGAATATGTGCCAAGACATCGTGAAACCCGGCGGCCATATTGCTGTGGTCGGTGTACATGGTCAATCCGTTGATTTCAAACTGGAAAAACTGTGGATTAAAAACCTTGCCATCACTACCGGCTTGGTTAACGCCAATACCACCGAAATGCTGATGAAAGCCATTTCCAGCAGCTCAGTGGATTACACCAAAATGATGACCCACCATTTCAAATTCAGCGAATTGGAAAAAGCTTACGATGTATTCAAACACGCTGCTGAAAACCAAGCCATGAAAGTGGTTTTGGAAGCGGATTGATTTGAAAATCGCTTAATATGCCGTTAATTAAAGGCCGTCTGAACATTCAGACGGCCTTTTTGTATGGTTTTATTTTTTCTTCAACCAAACGCCGCTTTCGATATGGTGGGTAAATGGGAATTGGTCGAACAGGGCGGCGCGTTCTATGGTATGGGTTTGACAGAGCGTGTCGAGGTTAGCACGCAGGGTCTCAGGGTTGCAGGAAATATAGAGGACGTTGTCGAATCGGGCAACCAATTTGAGCGTCTCATCATCAACACCGGCGCGTGGAGGATCAACGAAAATAGTTGAAAAATCATAGTTTTTCAAGTCGATGCCTTGTTCTTGCAGGCGGCGGAATTCACGGTTTTGCGTGTATGCCTCGGTAAATTCTTCCGCAGACAGGCGGGCGATTTTGAGATTGGTAATTTGGTTGGCTTCAATATTCCATTGGGCGGCGTTGACGGAGGTTTTGGAAACTTCGGTCGCCAATATTTGATTGAAATGTTGCGAAAGCGGCAGGGTGAAATTGCCGTTGCCGCAGTACAGCTCAAGCAGGTCTTTGCCTAAGTTTTGCGCAGCATCACACGCCCACATCAGCATTTTTTGGCACACGTGGGCATTGGGTTGGGTAAAGCTGCCCTCGATTTGACGATAGCGGAAGGTCTTGCCGTTGACTTCTAATGCTTCGGTCACAAAATCTTGGCTCAATACGATTTTTTGTCCGCGGCTGCGGCCGATAATGTGGATGCCCAAATTGTGCGCCAGCTCTTGCGCGGCTTGTTGCCATGCTTCGTTCAGCTTCTTGTGGTAAATCATGGTTACCAGCATTTCGCCGCTTAAAGTGGATAAAAATTCGACGGCGTACCAGCGGTTTTTCAGCTCGGGATGATTGGATGCAGCTTCAATCAGTTTTGGCATTAAGGTATTGATGGATTCGGACGCGGCAGGAAATTGGTCGCAACGAATCAGGCTTGCCCCGCTTGCCTTTTGCCCGCGCTCAAACATGGCGTAAAACATTTCGCCGCCTTCATGCCAGATGCGGAACTCGGCACGCATTCTGTAATGCTGTTCCGGAGATTCAAAGACTTCGATTTCTGGAAAATCCAGTCCTTGGAAAAGTTGCTGAAGATATTGCTTTTTGTCGGCTAGTTGTTGCTGGTAGGCAGTCATTAGGGCAGTCTTTCAGAAAATAATGGCGAATTATAATATAGTTGGCGCAAAGATACGAAAGGCCGTCTGAAACATCGGTTTCAGACGGCCTTTGATTTCAAAGCATCAGCTTGTCAATCAGCCTTGCATTTGTTTGGCTTGAACGGCAGTCAGGGCGATGGTGAAGACGATGTCCTCAATCAATGCGCCGCGTGACAAGTCGTTAACCGGTTTACGCAAACCTTGCAACAAAGGGCCTACGCTCAGGACGTTGGCGCTGCGTTGTACGGCTTTGTAAGTACAGTTGCCGGTATTGAGGTCTGGGAAAATCAGGACAGTTGCCTGACCAGCGACAGCGCTGCCCGGAGCTTTGGATTGGCCGATAGATGGAACGGTAGCCGCATCGTATTGCAACGGGCCTTCGATGGCCAAATCAGGGCGTTTTTCATTAGCCAGTTTGGTTGCTTCGATCACTGCATCGACATCAGGGCCGCTGCCTGAGTTGATGGTAGAGTAGGAAATCATGGCCACTTTTGGATCGATACCGAAAGCTTTGGCGCTGTCAGCAGATTGAATGGCGATGTCGGCCAGTTGTTCCGGAGTTGGGTTCGGGTTAACCGCGCAGTCGCCGAATGCCAAAACTTGGTTAGGCAGCAACATGAAGAATACGCTGGATACAAGGCTTGCACCCGGAGCGGTTTTAATCAGTTGCAGGGCAGGGCGGATGGTGTTGGCAGTAGTGTGGACTGCACCAGAAACCAAACCATCCACGTCGTTTTGAGCCATCATCATGGTACCCAGTACGACGGTGTCTTGCAGCTGTTTGCGTGCATCTTCAGGAGTCAGGCCTTTGGATTTGCGCAATTCGCACATTGGTTCAACGTATTGCTCAACCAAAGAAGCTGGATCAATGATTTCCAAAGAATCAGGCAGGGAGATGCCGCGTTCTTTCGCTACGGCTTCAACTTCTTCGCGGGTAGCCAACAGTACGCAACGGGCGATGCCTTTTTCGTGACAGATAGCGGCAGCGGCGACGGTGCGTGGTTCTGCGCCTTCAGGCAGGACGATGCGCATATCGGCTTTGCGGGCGAAATCGATCAGGTTGTAACGGAATTGGGCTGGAGACAGGCGTTTGGCTTCGCGTTTGGCCAAAGCGGATACATCTTGCAGTTTGTCGCTGGAGCCGAAGAAAGTCAGGCCGGTTTGCTCGGCAACTTGTGCACCTAAAGCAGCGGCTGCGCCGTCAATGATAAAGCCTTCCAATAAGCCCGGGGAGTTGGTGTAGAGCTGTTTGGCGAGGTTTAATTGTTGGGTGACGGCGGCTGCGTCGGTGTTGTCGGATTTCAGCGCCAAGACAACGCCTGCGTCCAAAGACAGTGCCAATTCAACGTTTTTGCCTGCCAAGAACAATTTGTCTGCATCAGGAGTAATGCCTTCGATAACGAGGTTATCTGAGTTCAATGCTGCAACTTTACCGACAAGTGCGTCAAACCAGTCGTCGCTCTTGCCTTGAGCCAACAGGGCTTCTGTAGTGGAGTCAACGGCTTGGAAAACTTGCGCATTCAATGCCGCTACAAATGCTTTTGCCGCTGCATCGGCGCTCAGGCCGGTAGATACCGGTGCGATCAGGATTTTTGCCATTTTGTGTCCTCTCATTCGGTGATTGTAGAAGGGTGTTGCTGTTGTGCAGCTGGTGCTGCATTTTATCACTTTGGGATAACATATACACGGCTATATTGACATATGTCATCAGGCCGTCTGAAAAGTATAAACGCAATGGACCAAATCCATCAATCCCCCATTGCCGCCAAAAGCTCGGCTTGATGCTCGGCAATCAGGGCATTGGTGATTTCTTCCAAATCTCCGTCCATCACAAAATCCAGTTTGTGCAGGGTAAGGTTGATGCGGTGGTCGGTCACGCGGCCTTGTGGGTAGTTGTAGGTGCGGATGCGTTCGCTGCGGTCGCCGCTGCCGATCAGGGATTTGCGTTCGGCGGCTTCTTTGGCTTGGGCTTCGCGTTTTTGTGCGTCATTTAAGCGGGCGGCGAGGACTTTCATCGCCTGCGCTTTGTTCGCGTGTTGGCTGCGGCCGTCTTGGCATTCGACCACCATGCCTGTCGGCAAGTGGGTAATACGGACGGCGGAGTCGGTTTTGTTGATGTGCTGACCACCAGCACCGGATGCGCGGAAGGTGTCGATGCGCAGGTCGGCGGGGTTCAACTCGATGTCTTCGAGTTCGTCCGCTTCGGGCATGACGGCGACGGTGCAGGCGGAGGTATGGATACGGCCTTGGCTTTCGGTGGCTGGAACACGTTGTACGCGGTGGCCACCCGATTCAAATTTCAGACGGCTGTATGCACCCAAGCCGATAATGCGGGCGATGACTTCTTTATAGCCGCCCAATTCGCTTTCGTTTGCGGAAACAATTTCAACCTGCCAGCGGTTGCGCTCGGCGTAGCGGCTGTACATACGCAGCAAATCGCCTGCAAACAGCGCGGCTTCGTCGCCACCGGTACCGGCGCGTACCTCGATAAAGATATTTTTATCGTCATCGGCATCTTTTGGCAGCAGCAGTTTTTGCAATTCAGTATCGAGCGTGTCGATTTTGGCTTTTGCCGCTTCGATTTCTTCGGCGGCAAAGTCTTTCATTTCAGGGTCGGACAGCATTTCTTCGGCATCTGCCAAGTCGCTTTGTGCCAGCTGATAGTTTTGAAAGACTTCGACGACGGGGGTCAGTTCGGCGTGTTCGCGTGTGAGTTTGCGGTAGTTGTCCATGTCGGACGTGGCTTCAGGCTGACCGAGCAGGTGCGTGACTTCTTCCAGTCGGTCGCTGAGTTGTTGTAGTTTTTCTAAGATAGACGGCTTCATAAATTTTCCAAAATACGGATGCCGTCGAGTGGTCTGCAACGGCGAAATAAGGAGTCATTATAATGGGTTTGAATGAAAATTCAACAAGATATGATGGATTGGAAAGGCCGTCTGAAACTGTTTTGAAGTTTCAGACGGCCTTTTTTATATGGGCTTATTTAGGCGCAGCCAAGATGCCTGTTTGGTTCAGCAGGAACAAAACGGTAAAGCCGGTCAAATAAATCAAACCGATAATGGCAAGGAAATTCATGCCCATGGTCAGTTTGTGGCGTTTGTCACCTTTGACGAGGCGGTAATTCAGCCAAGCGAACACAGGGGCGGCAACGAAGGCGGTAATCATGGCGAATTTGAGCAACTCGGCCATCGCGCTGTTGAACCAGAAAATCACGGCCAAGCCTGAGCCTGCGACCCAGACGTTCCAGGCAAACAATTCGACATTGCCGGTTTTGTCTTTGCCGCGCAGCAGGCGTACCGGTTCGGCAATCGCGCGTGCGTAGCCGTCCACTACGGTAATGGTGGTGCCGTACATGCAGGCAAAGGCGATAAATGCCACCAGCGGACGCGACCAGTCGCCGATGGTCACGGCGTACATATTAATCAGCTGGCCGACATATTTGCCACCGGCCATTTGTACGGCTTCGCCGTTTCCGTATTGTACATATGCACCCAAGGCGAGGAAAACGACCGCCAAAATCGCGCTGGTGATGTAGCCGACGTTGAAGTCGAAAATACCGTCGCGGTAGCTGGAAGGGTTGATGCGTTGTTTTTCGGTAACCCACAAAGAGTTGATGGCGGAAATTTCAATCGGTGCAGGCATCCAGCCCATCAGCGCGATGAGGAAGCCCAAGCCTGCCAGTGTCCACGGGGTCGGCTCGATAAAGTCGGGCTTCATCTGCATGCCGCGAGACATGGCCACGGCGGCTGCGGCGACGGTGGCGATGGTCAGGCTGACGATGATGATTTTGGAAACGTTGTCCAATGCTTTATAGCGGCCGCTTGCCAAAATCAGCAGGCAGGAAACCATAATCATGACGGACACCATGCCGGCATCGAAAGTCAGTGATGGGATTGCCATTTTGACGATGGCGGCGGTAACGATGGCGACCGCGCCGGCATTAATCGTTGCCGATGCAATACATAAAATCAAAAATACCCACAAATAAACGCGGCTTTTTTCGGCATAGCCCTCAATCAGACTTTTGCCCGTATCCAGCGTGTAATGTGCGCTGAAGCGGAAAAACGGGTATTTGAACAGGTTGGTCAGAATGATAATCAGCGCAAGCTGCCAGCCGTAAAGTGCGCCTGCCTGCGTGGAGGCAATCAGGTGCGAGCCGCCGACTGCCGCCGAAGCCATCATGATACCCGGGCCGAGAGCATTGATTTTGCTTTTCCAAGTAGAGGAGTGTGTATGTTGTTCTGCCATAAGTATTTTCCGCCTGTTTCAGACGGCCTTATTATCAAAAAAAAGCATATTTTAACGTAAATAAAAAGTTTGCCCAATAATATGCGTAATACTTTTTATCAATCAAAGGGAAAATACGGTGTTAAAAAGCCGAGATGACAGAGTGAACGATATTTTGTGCCAAAAACATTTTTTCAGACGGCCTTGTATCGCTTTTTATTCATGAATATGGGGTAGGGAGGGCAGAGTGTGTCGGTTTGGAAACGAAATGGCCGGGCAAGGCTTTTTGATGCCTTGAGGTCGGCATATCAAGGGAAAGTATGGAGCAGGGAATCCACGTTTTGCTCGGTTATTTCAGCCAGTTGCGCCAGCGGTACGCCGCGCAGTTCGGCGGCAATTTTGGCGATACGGCGGATGTTGGCTGGTGTGTTGGTTTCTTGGCCAAGCATAAAAGGGCTGTCGGTTTCGAGAACGAAATCCGTGTCATCTAAGGCTTGTAAGGCGGCACGGACTTTTTTGGCATTGGGATTGAGTAGCAGCGATCCTATGCCGATTTTGAAGCCGAGTTTTACCAAAATTCGCGCTTCTTCTACGCTGCCGGAGAAGGCGTGAACGATACCGCCTCGTGTGAAACCGACGGTTTTGACGGCGGCGGCAATGGCGGCGGTGGCTTTCAGATTATGGATGATGACGCGGCGGTTGAGGTTTTGGGCAAGGATGAGTTGGCGGATAAAGACGTCGGTTTGCGTGTCGCGTTGCGCTTGGGTTTGCTCTTTGCCATAAAAATCCAAGCCGATTTCGCCAACCCATGCTTGCGGATGCCGGATTAATTCGGACTCTAATTCTTGGAATGCCGCCTCGTTGAGGCCGTCTGAAAACCACGGATGAATGCCCAAAGCGATATGGATGTTTTCAGACGGCCTTTCCAACTGCGCAACTGCCTGCCAATCATTGGGAGATGTAGCCGGTACGATAAAACGCACCACGCCGGCGGCTTGCGCTTCGGTAAGCACGGCAGGCAGCGTATCGGCAAGTTTGGGATCGGCAAGATGGCAGTGGGTGTCGGTGAAAGTCATATTTAATGGCGGTTACAGCAGATTTAATTGTCGCAATTCTTGTTGCACCTTATCTGCATTCCAGTCATGAGATACGGCGAGGGTCATCAGCGCAGTGGCAGTTTCGAGATTGCATTTGCCGCCGTTGATGATACCTGCCTGACGCAAAGCATCGCCTTGGGCATAGACGGCGGCGGCGCAACCTTGCGGCACTTGGCTGATGTTGAGCAGCAACTTGTCTTGTTGCGTAAAGGCTTGGACGGCTCGGACAAACGCATCGTTGCTCGGCGCATTGCCGTGGCCGTAGCTTTGCAGGATTAGGGCTTGGGTGGAAAGATGGGGCAGGCCGTCTGAAAGTTCTTGCGCGGCATAACCGGGAATCAGCGTGCGGACGGAAACTTTGGCTTCGGGATTTGGAAGACGCGGATTGAGGCTGTCTGAATGTTGGGTCGGGGCAATATGGATATTGTGCCAACCTTTGTTTTCCTCCCATTCGGCGAGTGCGCCAAAATGCAGGTTGTCAAAACCTGCGGAGGTCTCGGTGCTGACCTTGCTGCTGCCGACGGCGGAGAAGAGTTTGCCGTCAAAGGCAATGGCCACTTGTTTGAGCTTGAGCGAGAAGGCGGAAACGGCGGTGGCAAGGTTGCGCGGCGCATCGCTGTTGGCGGCATCGTAAGGCCATTGCGATCCGGTCAGGATAACGGGTTTGTCTAAGCCTTGCAGCGAAAGAGCGAAGAGGTTGGCTGTGTATGCCATGGTATCCGTACCATGCAGCACCAAAATACCGTCATAGTCAGGCAGTTTGGTAATAATAAGCTCCAGCCAGTCGCGTTGGTTTTGCAGCGTTACCGCGGAAGAATCGATGAGCGGCTGGCAAACGTGCCATTCGAAATCAAGGCCGTCTGAAAAGGGGGCAAGGGCTTTATCGACGAGAGCGGTGTCGGGACGCAGGCCTGCGCTGCTTTGGGTCATGCCGATGGTGCCGCCGGTGTAGAGGACGAAGATTTTTTGTTTCATGGTGTTTCTGATGAATGATTGAGGCCGTCTGAAAGCGGGGAAGTGTTTCAGACGGCCTGGAATGGTTTATTGATTGGCTTGTTTTTTAGCTTTTGCGGCGCGTTTTTCTTGCAGTTTTTCACGGAAGAAGGTATGGCGTCGGTGTTTTCTCCACCAAATCCAGCCGATGATGACTGCGCCGATGCCCAGTACGGTAAAGATACCTGATTGCAGGCTGTGCATTTTTTTCATCAGCCAGTCGGTATTGCGTGCGCCGTATTCGCCCAGATAAATCCAAACTGGAACGGAAATCAGTGCGGCCAAGCCGTCCATCAGGATAAAGCGCAGGTAGGAAACCTTACGGCTGATGCCAGCGGTTACGAAAACGGCAGTACGCAGGCCGGGCAGGAAACGGGCGACGAATAAAACCCAGTTGCCGTATTTGTCGAATTTTTCCTGTACTTGGGCGTAGCGTTTGGGTGTCATCACGCGCGCAATCGGTTTGAATTTAAGGATTTTTTGCCCCCAAATTCGGCCGGCCGCAAACATAAAGCCGTCACCTGCCAATACGCCGAGCATGCCGACGGCAAACATAATATGCGAGTTGGTATAACCCAGGCCGGAAATCACACCGCCGGTTACCAGTGTCAAATCTTCAGGAATCGGCACGCCGAAGCCGCAAATAACCAAAACGAAAAACACGGCCGCATAGCCGTATTCAACGAAAAAAGATTCTAAAATTGCAAACATGGCCGCCGTCCCACGATAAATATTGATTGATGACTGGATTAAGTTGGAATTTTACCAAAGATAAGGCCGTCTGAAAGCAATCACAAGCAGATATTGTTTAAATTTGACGGTAGTTTGCAAAAAAAAACTCGAAATTCGGACGTGGAAAGTTGGGATTTGAACAGATTTGGCAGGTACAATAGCTGCTGGTTTATCTTTCAAACCCGAAATGGAAGTCTGTTTTCAGACGGCCTGTTCAGGAAAATGAAATCATGAAATACAGAGATTTGCGAGAATTTATCGCTGGATTGGAAGCTGATGGCAAACTCAAGCGCATTCAGCATCCGGTGTCGCCGCATTTGGAAATGACCGAAATTGCCGACCGCGTGCTGCGCGCCGAAGGGCCGGCGTTGCTGTTTGAGCACCCGATTAAGCCCGACGGTACGCGCTACAATTATCCCGTGTTGGCGAACCTGTTCGGCACGCCCGAACGTGTGGCGATGGGCATGGGCGCGGACAGCGTGTCCAAGCTGCGCGAAATTGGGCAAACCCTGGCGTATTTGAAAGAACCCGAACCGCCCAAAGGCATCAAAGACGCGTTTTCCAAGCTGCCGCTGTTGAAAGACATTTGGAGCATGGCGCCGAATGTGGTGAAAAACGCGCCGTGTCAGGAAATCGTGTGGGAAGGTGAAGACGTTGATTTGTATAAACTGCCGATTCAGCATTGCTGGCCGGAAGACGTTGCGCCGCTGGTAACGTGGGGTTTGACCGTAACGCGCGGTCCGCACAAAAAACGCCAAAATTTAGGTATTTACCGCCAGCAATTAATCGGCAAAAACAAGCTGATTATGCGCTGGCTGTCGCATCGCGGCGGCGCGCTGGATTATCAGGAGTTTCGCAAACTCAATCCTGAGACGCCGTATCCCGTCGCCGTTGTGCTCGGCTGCGACCCCGCCACTATTTTGGGTGCAGTCACGCCTGTTCCCGATACCTTGAGCGAATACCAGTTTGCCGGACTGCTGCGCGGTTCGCGGACGGAACTGGTGAAATGTATCGGCAGCGATTTGCAAGTGCCAGCCCGTGCCGAAATCGTGTTGGAAGGTGTGATTCATCCGAACGAAACCGCGTTGGAAGGCCCATACGGCGACCACACCGGCTATTACAACGAGCAGGACCATTTCCCCGTATTCACGGTCGAGCGCATTACCATGCGTGAAAACCCGATTTACCATTCTACCTACACAGGCAAACCGCCCGATGAACCTGCCGTTTTGGGCGTGGCGTTGAACGAAGTGTTCGTACCGCTTTTGCAAAAGCAGTTCCCCGAAATCACCGATTTCTACCTGCCGCCTGAAGGCTGCTCCTACCGCATGGCGGTGGTCAGCATGAAAAAACAGTATGCCGGACACGCCAAGCGCGTGATGATGGGCTGCTGGTCGTTCTTGCGCCAGTTTATGTACACCAAATTCATCATCGTGGTCGATGACGATGTGGACGTGCGTGACTGGAAAGAAGTCATCTGGGCGGTAACCACGCGTATGGACCCCGTACGCGACACTGTTTTGATGGAAAATACACCTATCGACTACCTCGACTTCGCTAGCCCCGTCAGCGGACTCGGTGGCAAAATGGGTTTGGATGCGACCAACAAATGGCCGGGTGAAACCGACCGCGAATGGGGGCGTGTGATCAAAAAAGACCCTGCCGTTACGGCCAAAATCGATGAGATTTGGGAGAGTTTGGGTTTGTAGATGTCGGATTTATTGGAATTTCTACTGTAAATATTGATGGAAATAATGGGGTCTATGTGTGAGGGTACGGTAGAAATAGTGAGGCTCGATTGGAGAGAAAGAAAACTCTCCAAAAAAGGCTTGATAATGTTGACGATATGGTTTGCCATCATTGTTGCACTGATTATGTATATGGTCATTCCTAAGTGAACATCTTATTCTGACAAGGTATCTGTTAAAAGGCCGTCTGAAACTTTTTGGGTTTCAGACGGCCTTTGATTTGAAAACCTAGCGCGGTTTGAGCCACTTCCATTGTTCTTGTATGGTTTCTTGCAGGGCTTTTTGTTTTTCTGCAGACGTATTCATGCCATTGGTCAAGCGGCTGTAGTCGAGGGTAATGGACGGGTTTTGTACGGTTCCACCGATTTTGAGGGGAATCGGTTTGTTTTTAGGTTGCAGTACATTGCTGATAAGCAGGTTTTCGGACAGCTTTTGGGTATTCAAATCGGTATAGCCACTGCTGACAACGTGCAGGCTGTCGGAAAACAGTTCGGTGTTGATATGATGGCTGATGCCTTTCTCGATTTCGCTATTGAGGGTGAAATGATGGAAAGGGGTTTTGAGGTTGCTGTTATCGATTTTTTCTGAAGAGATGCCGTTTTTTAGAATGCTGTCCATATCAATGCCGTGCCATGCGCCGTTGGTAATATCGAGGAGCAGGCTGCCGTTTAGGGCTTGTATCATTTGGGCACGGTCGTTACCGGTGGTTTTAATGTCGATAACGGCGTCGCCGCTGCCGCTGAAGCTGTGGAAACCGAATAGGTCTTGCAGCAACGGCTGAATCTGTATGCCTTTTGCGTTTTGCTGAAGGTGGTAGGAAGCAGGTTGGGTCGCCGCAATACTCAGGCCGCCCTCGGTTTTGCCGCCATAAAGCCCGGCTTTGAAACGGTGCAGGGCGATATGTTCTTTATCGGCGGTGAGCAGGGATTCGATGTTTTCTAATTGTAGGCCGGCAGTTTGAATGCTGCCGATTTGGAGGTTGGCCTCAATGTTGGGCAACCAGGATTTGGCCAGCAGGGAAGGAAGGTTCAGTGATGGCTGGGTTTTCAGATCTTCCAAGTAAGGGGTCAGATTGAGTTTTTGTAAGGCGATACCGGCGTCAAGATGCGGACGAGGTTGGGCATCGCGTTGGTATTTAAAGGCCAAGGCAAGGGCTTGTCTGTCAAATGCGCCTTTCAGACGGCCTTCCCATGTATTGAGGCTGAAATTGGCCTGACCTTCAAGGGTGCTGATAAATCGGGGGCGGGGAAGGCGGTTGATGGTGTCTTGCAGGGTGCTGAGGTGCAGTTTGGGTGCATCGATGCCTTTGCCTTTTTGCCAAACCAACGGGCTGGAAAAGGTAAAGTTGGTTTGGAGGCGGTTGTCTTTATGGCTGCCTTTGAGTTCAAAATTGGCGGCGGTCAAAACGGTTGGATAGAGGTTGGTTTTGTCCAGTTTGAATGAACCGTCCCATTGGTTGTTTTCACTGCCGGCGGTCAATGCGCCGTTGAGTGTGTTGAGGTGCAAATAGCCATTTTTGAATTGCAAGAGGGGAGAACGTGCATTGATATGCAAGTTTTGATAGTCGCTTTCGGCTTGCAGATTAAAGTCGCGCAAAAGGGCGGTTTGGTTTTGCCAATTAAGGCTGCCTGCGATTTGGGCATCCAGCTTGTTTTTGAGTAATACGGTTTGCAGGTTTAATTTGAGGGCGGGAACGCTCCAGCCGGTATCATCTTGTACAAGATGGCCGATGCCTTGCCAATTGATGGGGTTGCCGATGTTTTGCAGTGTGCCGCTGATATCGAATGGACGGCCGTCTGAATCGGCTCTGCGCAGGGAAAATTGCAGATCGTTTAAGGCAATATCTTGCTCTTTATTGTGATAGCGGATGCTGCCGTTATTGATGATGACGCGGTTGAGCTGGAAGCTTTCTTTTGATGCATGGTTTTGTTGCAGGCAGGCAGGCAGGTGGTTTTTGGGACCCAGCGTCAGCAATGGATTGGAAAGAATCCATTTTTCAAGAATTGGGGCATCTGACCATAGGCTGCTCCAGCCAAAGCCCATTTTGGATTCGGCAATGTTCAGCGTCGGCGTGTCTGGTTCGGAAGGTGAAAGGCTGAGGTCTTTTAAAATTAGCGTGGGGCGCGGCAGCCATTTTCTGCCGATAGTGGCGTTGTATTTGATTTGGCAGCCATGGGCGGAAAAGTTTTTTTGTATGAATGCGTCGATGTTTTCTGTGTTGAATATGCGGAACATTAAGGCACTCAATACCGCCGCGAGGCATAAAAGCGCGGTAATGCTGAAAACCAGGGTTTTCAGCCAAAATTTTCCTGAGTGCAACATGGAATGAACAGACAATTCAGATTCTCGCTTTGATGGGAGCTTTAAGGAGTGATTGGGAGTTTAAGCCTTGCTGCTTAAGCGTGTGGAAGTATAACACAGAGTGGGCATGTGTTTCAGACGGCATGGGTATATGAATAAAAACACCGCCCAAAGGCGGTGTTGATTTTAAGCATAAATTATTTACGCAGACCCAGGCGGGTAATCAGTGTACGGTAAGTATCAGGCTGAGTACGACGCAGGTAAGACAGCAGGCGACGACGTTGGCTAACCATTTTCAACAGGCCGCGGCGGCTGTGGTGGTCTTTAGGGTTGGCTTTGAAGTGAGGAGTCAGGTCGTTGATGCGGAAAGTCAACAGAGCGACTTGTACTTCAGAAGAGCCGGTATCGCCTTCTTTGCGTTGGAAATCTTTAACAATTTGTGCTTTTTGTTCTACGGTCAATGCCATGATGGATAACTCCGAAAATAAAAGAACCTTTTCAGGTTCGGACAAGTTTGCCAAGCCGATCAACCTAAGCAAACTCCTAAGTGCCTTTTTATAAAGACGGGCGGATTATGCCACAATTTGTTTTGGTATGCCACATCTTTTCAGACGGCCAAAAAAAGCGGCGATACCTTTCAGTACCGCCAAAGCTGCTTTGGTGATAAAAAACTAAACTTTATTTGCTCGCACAGCGGAAGCCCAAGTTATTTAAAACATATTTGGACTGCAGGCTGGTGCGGATGCCGTAGCGTAAGAATGCCGCATAGTTGGACGGATCGCTCGAGCCCACGGATGCGCCGCTACAGAACATTTGTGTATTGGACGAGCCGGCAGAGAGTTGGCTGCTGTTGAAATCTTCAGTCCATTCCCAAATTAGGCCGTGCATATCGTATACGCCCCAATAGTTGGGTTTGTTTTTACCGATGTCGTGCAGGCCGTTGCGGCCGCCGTCTGCATACCAGTCTAAGATGGTGCGGTTGTAGCCGGGTTCGGCAGAGCCGTCTTTTTGAGTGGCAGAAGCCAAGCCTGCAAACTCCCATTCGTCAATAGTCGGCAGACGTTTGCCTTTGGAAACGCAGTAGGCATTGGCGGCGAACCATGAAACATTGGTTACAGGGTGTTTGAGTTCGCTGGCTTTAGGCGCAAAACTGTTGCTGCCGTTTTTCACCCAATGTTTCAGGTAAGCTTTTTCAGCGTGTTTGGAACTGATTTTGCCTTTTTGCCATTGCGGATGTGTGTTCACAAATTCGGCAAATTCGGCATTGGTTACCGGATATTTGTCAAGCTGGAAGGGTTTGACTTTAATAAGGGAAGTTTCTTTTTTGAGATAGAGAGGACGGTAGCTGCCTCCTTCGATTTTTACCATTTCGGCAGCAAATGTATTGCCACAGATTAAGGCACTGCCTAAGAGGAGGAGTCGTATGAGTTTCATGGTACGCCCTTATTATCGATTGAAACAGGAAATTTATTTTTCAGATAGCCTAATCATAACAAGGCCGTCTGAAAAATCAATCTGTCTGATTTGAACAGGAAGATTAATCGTGATGGAAGCCACTGCGGCTCTAAAGAGTAGGGCAGCAGTGGCTTGGCGTATTAAACCGAGAGATTATTTAGCGGCTTCAGAAGCACCAGACGCAGCTGCTGGAGCAGAAGCGGCAGCACCGGCAGGTTGGTAAACGGTGTCGCTCAGTTTTTTGGTCATGATTTCAGGGTTTTCATCACCCTCAACTTTCAATTGACCCAAAGCACCTTTGTTGAAAGCACGGAAGATAGAGTGGTCAACCAAAGTGTAGCTGCCTGGAATGTCGACTTTGAATTCAACGATAGCGGCACCACCGGCAGGAATCACAGTGCTTTGTACGTTTTCGTTGATCAGTTTGCCAGCCTCTACGTAAACTTTGTCGAAGATTTCGCCGATAACGTGGAAAGAAGATACCAAGTTAGGACCACCATTACCCACGTACATACGGACGGTTTCGCCTGCTTTGGCCTTCAGAGCGTTGTCGCCGGCGATAGAGCCTACGTGACCGTTGAATACAACGTATTCAGGTTGTTCAGCAATCGCTTTATCCATATCGAAAGGTTGCAGGCCTTGAGCACCTTTTTTACCTTTGGTATAGAAGTCACCTTGTACGATGTAGAACTCTTTGTCCACTTTAGGCAGACCTTCTTTAGGTTCAACCAAGATCAAACCGTACATACCGTTGGCGATGTGCATACCTACAGGAGCAACGGCACAGTGGTAGATGTACAAACCAGCTTGCAGTGCTTTGAAGCTGAAGGTAGAAGTATGGCCAGGAGCAGTAAAGGTAGCTTCTGCACCACCGCCTTGACCGGTTGCAGCGTGGAAGTCAACGTTATGAGGAACGGTAGAAGAAGGATTGTTAGAGAATTCAACTTCAACAGTATCGCCTTCGCGTACACGGATCATTTGACCTGGAACGTCGCCGTTGAATGTCCAGTAGTGGTACTCAACACCGTCTTCCATGGTCATAGTTTTTTCAACGGTTTCCATTTTAACGCGTACTTTAGCCGGATGGTCGCGATCAGTTGGAGGTGGAACTTCCGGAGCGTGAGTCATGATAGCATCGATTACAGGCAGTTCTGAAGAAGGAGTCTCGGCAGCAGCTTGTGAGTCGGAAGCAGCAGGAGCTTCAGCAGAAGCAGTAGCAGCTGGAGTTTCAGCAGGTTTAGCAGCTTGCTCGCCGCATGCGGCCAATGCAAATACAGAAGCGATAAGTGCGGCTAAGGTTTGGCGTTTCATGTTTAAAGTTTCCTTATAGTAAGAAAAGTTAAGAATCCTGATAGGATGGTTCGAAGTTTTGTATGATTATGTAGGCGCTTGTTTGGTCATATTTTGATGTAAATCAAATTGTTCAGGGAATATGAATCTTTTACTACTTAAATACTCCTTTAGAAGTATAAAAAAATACATCGAAAAGTTTATTTTTGTGTGAAAATGTTAGCGAAAACTTAACACAAAATACGATAAAGGGGGGTCTGTATAGGCAAATGGGAATCAATATCATATAAGTTAATGGTTTTAAAGGAATATTATTGACAAAATATTTCTTTACTTATTAAACCGTGATACAATCTTTAACATTCATATTTGATGAATTAATACCCAACCACTTTTTACCAAAATCAAGGAGTACTTAAAATGGGACAGTACAAGAAGCTTTGGTACTTGCTGTTTGCCGTGCTGGCAGTATGCTTTACCATTCTTGGTTATATGGGTAGCGAAGTCTATAAAAAGGCTCCGCCATACCCTGAACAAGTCGTTTCTGCATCCGGCAAAGTCCTGATGACCAAAGACGATATTTTGGCAGGTCAATCTGCATGGCAAACTACCGGCGGTATGGAAGTCGGCTCTGTATTGGGTCACGGTGCATACCAAGCTCCGGACTGGACTGCCGACTGGCTGCACCGCGAGCTGGTTGCATGGTTGGATCTGACTGCGCAAGAAACTTACGGCAAAAAATTTGACGAAGTTTCTCCTGAAGAACAAGCTGTTCTGAAAACCCGTTTGGCTGACGAATATCGCAACCAAAGCCGTGTTAAGGAAGATGGTTCTGTCGTTGTCAGCGAAACCCGCGTGAAAGCAATCGAAAGCATCCTGCCTTACTACCACGGTGTATACAGCGACGATCCTAAGTTCCAAACCACTCGCGAACACTTTGCAATGAAAAACAATACATTGCCAAGCCAAGAAGCGCGTGAAAAACTGTTCAACTTCTTCTTCTGGACTTCTTGGTCTGCTTCGACCAACCGTCCTGATGAGGTCTTCACTTACACCAACAACTGGCCGCATGAGCCTCTGATCAACAACGTACCGACTACTGAAAACTACATGTGGTCTTTCACCAGCGTGGTATTGTTGCTGATGGGTATCGGCTTGCTGATGTGGGGTTACTCTTTCTTGACCAAACATGAAGAGGTTGAAGTACCTACTGAAGATCCTATCTCTAAAGTACAACTGACTCCTTCTCAAAAAGCGTTGGGCAAATATGTATTCCTGACTGTTGCGCTGTTTGTCGTACAAGTACTGTTGGGTGGTTTGACCGCTCACTATACTGTCGAAGGTCAAGGTTTCTACGGTATCGATACCGCACTGGGCTTTGAAATGGCCGACTGGTTCCCATATGCGCTGACCCGTACTTGGCACATCCAATCCGCTATTTTCTGGATTGCAACCGGCTTCCTGACAGCAGGTCTGTTCTTGGCTCCGATTGTGAACGGCGGTAAAGATCCTAAATTCCAACGTGCCGGTGTGAACTTCCTGTACATCGCCCTGTTCATCGTAGTCGGCGGTTCTTACGCAGGTAACTTCTTTGCTTTGACCCACATCATTCCACCTGAGCTGAACTTCTGGTTTGGTCACCAAGGTTACGAATACTTGGATTTGGGTCGCTTCTGGCAACTTCTGCTGATGGTCGGCTTGCTGTTGTGGCTGTTCCTGATGTTGCGTTGCACCATCTCTGCCTTTAAAGAAAAAGGTACAGACAAAAACCTGTTGGCTATCTTCGTAGCTTCTATGGTCGGTGTGGGTGTGTTCTACGCTCCTGGTCTGTTCTACGGTGAGAAATCTCCAATCGCTGTGATGGAATACTGGCGTTGGTGGGTGGTTCACCTGTGGGTAGAAGGCTTCTTCGAAGTGTTCGCTACTGCTGCCTTCGCATTCATCTTCTACAACATGGGCTTTGTCCGCCGTAGTACTGCTACTGCTTCTACTCTGGCTGCTGCTGCCATCTTCATGTTGGGCGGTATTCCAGGTACATTGCACCACTTGTACTTCTCCGGCTCTACCTCTGCCTCTATGGCAATCGGTGCATGTTTCTCCGCTTTGGAAGTTGTACCTTTGATTCTGCTGGGCCGTGAAGCTTACGAACACTGGTCTTACCAACACCTGTCCGACTGGGCGAAACGTCTGCGTTGGCCGCTGATGTGCTTCGTAGCAGTTGCCTTCTGGAACATGATCGGTGCCGGCGTATTCGGCTTCCTGATTAACCCGCCGATTTCCCTGTTCTACATCCAAGGTCTGAACACTACCGCAGTTCACGCACACGCAGCTTTGTTCGGTGTGTACGGCTTCTTGGCACTGGGCTTCGTATTGCTGGTTGCACGCTACCTGAAACCTAATGTTCAATTTGACGACAAATTGATGACTTGGGGCTTCTGGCTGCTGAACGGCGGTCTGGTGGGTATGATTGCCATCAGCCTGTTGCCAGTCGGCGTGATTCAAGCTTACGCTTCTATCACTCATGGCCTGTGGTATGCACGTAGCGAAGAGTTCCTGCAAATGGAAATCCTGGATACCCTGCGTTGGGTTCGTACCGCTGCTGACTTGATCTTCATCGGTGGTGCTGTCTGCGTTGCTATCCAAGCTACCAAAATCGTATTCAGCCGCGATAAATAATCTTAAGCTGAATTAAATCGAAGGCCGTCTGAAAAGTTTTCAGACGGCCTTTCTGTTATAATTTCAACATTCTTAAATTGACAAGACAAAACATTATGTTCAACCAAGCTGCTCAAGAGCTGACCACTGTTCGCGATTTATTGCGTTTCGCCGTCAGCCGTTTTAATGATGCCGGACTGTTTTTCGGACACGGAAGTGATAATGCCCATGACGAGGCAGCCTATCTGATTTTGCACACTTTGAACCTGCCTTTGGATATGTTGGAGCCTTATTTGGATGCCAAATTGTTGCAAAGTGAGAAAGAGGAAGTGCTGTCGATTATCGAACGCCGCGCAGTTGAGCATATTCCTGCCGCGTATCTGACGCATCAGGCATGGCAGGGTGAGTTTGATTTTTATGTCGATGAACGCGTCATCGTGCCCCGTTCTTTTATTTATGAATTGCTTGGCGACGGTATTCGTCCTTGGATTGAACATGATGAGTTGGTACATCGAGCTTTGGATTTGTGTACCGGTAGCGGTTGTTTAGCCATTCAAATGGCGCACCACTATCCCGACGCACAAATCGATGCCGTTGATTTGAGCTTGGATGCGTTGGAAGTGGCCGCCATCAATATCGAAGATTATGGCTTTGAAGACCGTATCAGCTTGGTGCATACTGATTTGTTTGAAGGTTTGGATGAAACCTACGACTTAATTGTTTCCAATCCGCCTTATGTTGATGCAGAATCTGTGGAAGCGTTGCCTGATGAATACCTACATGAGCCGGAATTGGCTTTGGGTAGTGGAGAAGATGGTTTGGATGCTACACGCCAAATCATTTTGCAGGCTGCGAAATATTTGAATCCGAAAGGTGTATTGCTGGTTGAAATCGGTCATAACCGTGAAGTATTGGAAGCAGCTTATCCGGAATTGCCGTTTACTTGGTTGGAAACCAGCGGTGGCGATGGGTTTGTATTCCTGTTGACCCGCGAGCAATTACTGGGTGAAGAATAGTTTATTTTGATATAAATAAAACAAAGGCCGTCTGAAAAAAAGTTTCAGACGGCCTTTGTTTTATAAAATTTTTAATATTTTAAGAAAATACAAATTCCTATGGTATGGCGAATATGAAATCCAAGCAGGCTTTGAAACTATGGCTTATAATATTTGCCATAGTTTCTAATGTCAGTGAATTTTTATTACTGACTTTTTGTAGAACATATACTGCCAAACTCCATATTATGAATAATTATTTAAAATCAGGCCTGTTGGCTGCTGCCTTGTTCAGTATGCCCGTTGCCGCCCTTGCCCAGCAACATACCGTTTATTTCAATCAAAACGGTAAACTGACGGCGACCATGCCTTCGGTTGCTTATGTCCGCCAATACAAGATTGAGGCAGGCAAGGCGCAGGTGCAGGATTTTTACTATCCATCGATGAAAAAATATTCTGATCCTTATGAAGTACCTGCCGGTCAGATTAAGGTTTTTGTGCCGGCGTTGGATAATGGTACGCTAACCCTGTGGCATTTCAACGGTCAGAAAAAGATGGTTGGCAGCTATCGCAACGGAAAACCGCATGGCGAATGGGTCAACTGGTATCCAAACGGCAAAAAATCTGCGGTGATGCCTTATCAAAATGGCCTGAGTGAGGGCGTGGGTTCCCGCTATTACCGAAATGGGGTGAAAGAAAGCGAAATTCAGTTTAAGCACGATAAAGCCAATGGCCATTGGAAACAATGGTATTCAGACGGCAGCCCGAAAACCGAAATGATGATGAGCAATGACAAACCGACGGAGATTATTAGTTGGGATGAAAATGGCCGCATCGTGTCTGAATTGAGTATTCGCAACGGTAAACGCAGTGGCATTATTTTGGATTGGTATGATGATGGTGCGAAGAAATCTGAGCTGGTTTATAAAGATGACCAGTTGGTGAAAAAAACTTTTTGGGATACGGACGGGTACGTTCTCGAATAATTTTAACAATAAAAAACCGCAGGCTGAACAGCTTGCGGTTTTTTATTACATACAGCCTTTGTTTTGGCATAAGGTAAATAACGGGGCGCCACTTTCACGGATTTTTTTGCCGCCGTCCAAGTCGGTAAATTCCAAAATGGCAGCCGCTTCGATTACTTCGCCGCCCAATTTGCGGATCAGCTCGACGCCTGCCAGCATTGTGCCGCCGGTTGCCACTAAATCATCTACCAACAAAACGCGTGCGCCCGGCTTGATGGCGTCGGTATGGATTTCTACCGTTGCTTCGCCATATTCCAAAGCGTAACTTTGAGAAACCGTATCAAACGGCAGTTTGCCTTTTTTGCGGATGGGGACAAAGCCGACGTTCAGCTGATAGGCCAAAGCTGCGCCAATGATGAAGCCGCGCGCATCCAAGCCCGCAACGACATCAACTTTTTGCCCCATATAGCGGTAAACCAGTAAATCGACCAGCAGGCGGAAATATTCTGCGCTTTGCAAAACGGGAGTAATGTCATGAAACAAAATCCCTTTTTGCGGCCAGTTTTCAATTTTACGGATTTTGTCCGCCAAAGCTTCTACGCCCATTACTTCAGGATGAATCAACATCTCGACATTCCGAAATCAAAAAGTTTTTAACACGATATTGTAGCGGTCATATGCGGACTTGCCAAATTAATCGATACAATAGCCAAATTTTGCAACATGCCGTCTGAAATTCCGAGAAACATTGTGTTGTGTTATAATTTACAGATACATACCATCGGCTGAACCACCATGCAAAATCATAAAAAAGGCAATATTTACATCATTTCTGCCGCTTCCGGCACAGGTAAAACGACCTTGGTGTCGCGCCTGTTGAAAAATCATGACGACATTCGTGTTTCCATTTCTCATACTACGCGCCAGCCGCGTGAGGGTGAGGCACATGGTGTGCATTACCACTTTGTTCCCAAAGAAGAATTTGAATCGCTGATTGATCAAAGAGCCTTTTTGGAACACGCCAATGTATTCGGCAATTATTACGGCACCAGCATCGCCGGCGTAAATTCGTTGAGCGAAGAGGGCTATGACGTAATTTTGGAAATTGATGTGCAAGGTGCGGCGCAAGTGCGTAAATCGTTGCCTGAAGCCAGTAGTATTTTTATCCTGCCGCCTTCCTTTGAAGTTTTGGCGCAACGTTTGATCGGCCGTGGAACAGATAGCGAAGAAGTTATTCAAACACGCCTGTCCAAAGCCCGTCATGAGATTGAGCAATCCGTTTTGTTCGATTACGTCGTCGTGAATGACGATTTGGATCGTGCCGAAGCCGATTTGTTCCACATTATTAAAGCAGGCCGTCTGAAAAAATCCTCTCAACAGGGATTTATTTCAAACCTGTTGGAAAATTCGTAAAAAACAGCGAAAATAACCGTTTATTTGAAACATAGAAAGAAAGCAAGCAAACATGGCTCGTATTACTACTGAAGACTGCACAGGTAAAATCCCTAACCACTTCGACCTTACCCTCGTTGCCGCCCGTCGCGCACGCCAATTAGAAAACGGCAACACGCCATTGGTTGACGACATTCGCAACAACAAACCAACCGTAACCGCCCTGCGCGAAATCGCTGCCGGACAAATCGGAACCGAGCTGCTGACCCGCAATAAATAAACCAACCGGCAAACCGATAAAACCGCCGCGCGGACTGTATCGGTGCGATATCACAACCGATACAGTCTGACGGCTTAAAAAAATAGCCATAAAAGGCCGTCTGAAAATGCCAGCCCCACTGCCTACCGCCCCCTATGATCCGTTGACAGCAGAAGCGCGCGAGCTTCTGTTTCGCACCGCATCCTATCTCAATACCAATGAGCAGGCCGAGCTTGAAAGAGCCGTTGCCTACGCTTTCCACGCCCATGACGGACAAACCCGTAAAAGCGGAGAACCTTACATCACCCATCCCCTTGCCGTTGCCACGCAGCTTGCGATTTGGCACATGGATGTTCAAGGCCTCTGCGCAGGCGTTATGCACGATGTATTGGAAGATACGGGTGTAACCAAAGTCGAAATGGCGGCGGAATTCGGCGATACCATTGCCGAAATGGTAGACGGCCTCTCCAAGCTGGAAAAACTCAAATTTGAAGATCATGCCGAGCATCAGGCGGAAAGTTTCCGCAAACTTATCCTCGCCATGACTAAAGACGTGCGCGTCATCGTCGTCAAACTTGCCGACCGATTACACAATATGCGCACCCTTGGCTCTATGCGTCCGGAAAAACGCCGCCGCATCGCCAAAGAAACCCTCGAAATCTATGCTCAAATCGCCAACCGCATTGGTCTGAACAATGCGTATCAAGAGCTTCAAGACTTATCGTTCCAAAACCTCCACCCAAGACGCTACGAAACCCTGAAAAAAGCCATGGACAACAGCCGCAAAAATCGCCGCGATGTTGTCGGCAAAGTGTTGCGTGCATTCGGTCAGCGTTTGGTCGGTGTCAATATTGAAGCCAAAATCAAAGGCCGCGAGAAAAACTTATACAGCATCCATCAAAAAATGCTGGCTAAAAAGCTGCGTTTTGCCGAAGTAATGGATATTTACGGCTTTCGGGTCATCGTAAACAACATTCCTGCCTGTTATGCCGCGTTGGGCGCATTACATAATTTATACCACCCCAAGCCCGGCCGTTTTAAAGACTATATCGCCATTCCGAAAAGCAACGGTTATCAAAGCCTGCACACGACCTTGGTCGGCCCTTACGGTTTGCCGATCGAAGTGCAAATCCGTACGCGTGAAATGGATGCCGTGGCAGAGGGCGGTATTGCTGGCCATTGGATTTACAAATCCGGTGAAAACACTCCGGACCAAGCCGTCCTCCATATGAACCGATGGATGAAAAATATTCTTGACCTGCAGGCCAGCAGCTCAAATGCCATCGAGTTTCTGGAGCATGTCAAAGTCGATTTGTTCCCCAACGAAGTCTATATCGTTACCCCGAAAGGCGATATCCTTACCTTGCCTAAAGGTGCGACGCCGATTGACTTTGCCTATGCCGTTCACACCAATATCGGTCATAAAACCGTTGCCGCACGTATCAATAACGTCATGATGCCGTTGCGTACTAAGCTGAAAACAGGCGATACGGTAGAAATCATTACTTCCGAGCATGCCAAGCCTAATGTGGCATGGCTGAACTTTACCGTTTCCAGCCGTGCGCGCAGCGCCATCCGCCAATACATTAAAAATCTGAATCGTCACGATGCCGTTGTTTTGGGTGAGAATCTGCTGCAAAAAGCTTTATCCAGCCTGTTGCCTAAAGACATCCTGCTTTCAGACGACCTCAAAGAAAAATACCTTGCCGATTTGAATACCAAACAAACCTCGTTTGAAGAGGTTCTCTACAATGTCGGTATGGGGCATACTTTGCCGGTACACGTTGCCATGCACATTGCCGAGTTGGCAGGCCAACATTTTGGCAGCACGGTCAAACTCAGCCCGATCAAAGTCAACGATCAGGAAACCGGCCGGATTCATTTTGCCGAATGTTGCCATCCGATTCCCGGCGATGCGATCCGCGCATTATTGGTCAAAGACAAGGGTATGATTATCCACCGAGATACCTGTCAAACTTTGGTCAAAGCCGATCCGGAAGAGCAACTGGATGCGGGTTGGGACAGTTTGCGCAATCAAACGTACCGCACCATCCTCAACGTTAAATCCGAAGATGCGCATGGTTTGTTGGCCTCAATGGCGCAAGCGATTTCAAATTCCGGTGCGGATATCGAATCTGTCGATACGCCAACCAAAGCGCAAGCAGGAACGGAAGGTTTTGTAGAATTTAAATTCACAATTAAAGTCAAAGACTTGGATCAGGTTAATCAGATTATTCATGCAATGCATGCCAATCCGAATATCCGCAAAGTGATTCGAGGATAATCTCGTTATAAGCAAAGGCCGTCTGAAAGTGTTTTTAGACGGCCTTTTTGATGTTTGCAAATAAAAGCTGTTGGCTTCTTTTTAAGAGGGTTTATGGCTTTTTTGTAATTGGATTGGGTTTAACTCAACCAAAAACGGAAAACCAAGAAGAAAACTAAGGCCAAAACGCCGGCCCAAACCAGCAACATGAATCCGGCTACTGCCTGCCCCAAGCGGTAAACAGGGTTTTTGCGTTCGTCTTCGAGTAGGGGATTAGGTGTATCGTGCGGTTTGTCGGACATGATGAAGCTCTGATTGAATTATTGAATAAAAGCGTAAGGGTACGCCGATAGAAGCAAAGTTTCAAGTGGGAATGATTATTGATAGAAGTCTTCGTCTTCATTCCACGCGGTTTTTAAGGCCGTCTGAATGGTGTCGGCACCAAAGCCGCGATAGGCAAGGAAACGCGCTTGTTTTTGTTTTTCTTTCAAATCTTGGGCTTCTTGCTTGAATTTTTTACGCAAGACGGAAATAGCGGTTTGCAGCTCGTCCTCCCTATCGGGTAGGAACTCCCGACAGTCGTCTGCATCGATACCTTGTTGTGCCAAGGCTTGCTTGAGGCGGAGCGTGCCGTAACGGTTGCTTTTGCTGTGAATATAGGCTTCTGCGTAACGTTGGTCGGATTGCCAATTTCGTTCGACGAATTCGTCCAAAACCTTTTCCAATTCTTCTTCGCTTTCGGCGTGGGGAGCCAGTTTGCGTTTCAAGCCGACACGGCTGACTTCTTGACGGGAAAGAATATCCAAGGCGCGGGCGCGTAAGGTTTTGGGAGGTTTCATGGGGATATGGAAGAGGAGGGAGTTTAACTACATTGAATTACATTTCAGACGGCCTGATTGGGTGAAAGCACCGAAAAGGTCGTCTGAAAATAAAGCCGAATTATTCTTCGTCTTTGTTTTTTTGCGGTTGCAGATTTTCGTAGATTTCAGGCAACGCGCGAATCAACAAATCAGGTTTGGTCGCTTTGTCTTGCGAGAGCAAGGTCATGTCGCTGTAGCCGAATGTTACGCCGACACTGAAACAACCGGCCGCTTTGGCGGCAATAATGTCATTTTTAGAGTCGCCCACCATCAGCATATTGGCAACGTCGATGCCCAAAACTTCGGCCGCATGTTGAAGCGGCAATGGGCTGGGTTTTTTCTCAGTCAGGCTATCGCCGCCGAGAACCAGGCTGAAGTAGCCGTCGAGATTGAGCTGCTTCAGCAGCTCTGCAGCCAGTACTTCGTTTTTATTGGTAATGACAACCAATGGAATACCCAAGGACTTGAGCAGGCCGAGACCGGCTTCGGTTTCAGGGTAGGGGCAGGTAAAGTCGCTCAAGTGATCGCGATAATATTTCATAAAGAACACAAAACCTTTTTCCCAGATTTCAGGATCGGCTTCTTTTTCACGATCATTGGTAATGACGCGATGAACCAACTTGCTGATGCCGTCGCCGACATAACTTTCAACCGTTTGGGTGGGCAAAACAGGTAAACCCAAGTGCGCACACATGGCTT
Source organism: Neisseria sp. 27098_8_112 (assembly GCF_041433235.1). Lineage (NCBI taxonomy): Bacteria > Pseudomonadati > Pseudomonadota > Betaproteobacteria > Neisseriales > Neisseriaceae > Neisseria > Neisseria sp. 27098_8_112. The sequence continues at coordinate 149,002 of NZ_JAPWBB010000004.1, forward strand.
GGGCTGCTGCGGCCAAATCGGGAACGGAATCACATAAGGTACCGTCCAAATCAAAGGCAACGGCTTGAACGTGTTCTAAAGCAGCAGTGGTCATTGAGTAGCTTTCTGTCATATTATTTAAGCGCTTATTTTAACATTGTTTGCCTGATTTGCCGATGTTTTGCTGATTCTTTAAAGGGATATTTGTTTAAATTGTTAACAATTTTTGCTGGTGTAAGGCTATCAGCCTATTGGGAATGTGGAAGGGATTTTGTCAACAAAAAGGGCAGTTTGGTAGGCATTAAAAAACAAAGGGTTTGTGTGTTTTTTTGAATGGTTTGATGAGCATTTATACTAGGCCGTCTGAAAATTTTTTGGTCGGCATGCCGATATTTTCAGACGGCCTCAAACTAAATTTATATATAAATGAATGGATTTGCTTTTTATCGACTACATGCTATTACATTTTTTCCTGTTTTTGTATATAGTAACAAGTATGGCTCTCGTCTAATCATGTGTATGAAAAGGAAAAATACATGTCCGCATCTGCTGTTAAAGAAACACTGAATCCGTTTGAAATTGCACAAAAACAAGTAAAAATTGCCTGCGATCGCCTGAATGCCGACCCGGCAGTATTTGAAATCTTGAAAAAGCCACAACGTGTTTTGGAAGTCAACTTCCCTGTCAAACTCGACAACGGTACAGTAGAAAATTTCACCGGTTACCGTTCCCAACACAATAACGCCGTCGGCCCTTACAAAGGCGGCGTGCGCTTCCATCCCAATGTAAATCTGGACGAAGTCAAAGCACTGTCTATTTGGATGACCATCAAATGCTGCGTGGCCGGTATTCCTTACGGCGGCGGTAAAGGCGGCATCACTTTGGATCCGCGCAATTATTCCGAAGCAGAATTAGAACGCATCGCCCGCGCTTATTCTGAAGCTATTTCTCCGCTGATTGGCGAGAAAATCGACATTCCCGCCCCCGATGTGAACACCAACGGCAAAATCATGTCTTGGATGGTTGATGCCTATGAAAACGTGGTGAAACATTCCGCACCGGGCGTATTTACCGGCAAACCGGTTGAGTTTGGCGGCTCCTTGGCGCGTACCGAAGCCACCGGTTACGGCGTAAACTTCGCCGCCGTCCAAGCTTTGGAAAAACTGGGCAAAGACGTGAAGGGTGCCACTTACGCCATTCAAGGTTTCGGTAATGTGGGCTACCACACCGGTTACTATGCACACAAAGCCGGTGCGAAAATCGTTGCTGTATCTACTGTTGACGTTGCCATCTACAATGAAAACGGCTTGGATATGGAAGCAATCATTAAAGAATTCCAAACCAAAGGTTTCATCACCAACGAAGCCGGCTACGGCAAAGAAATCAGCAATGCCGAACTTTTGGCTTTGGATGTGGACGTACTCGCCCCTTGCGCGCTGGAAAACCAACTGACTTCTGAAAACGCCGGTAAAGTCCGCGCGAAAATCGTGGTTGAAGGCGCAAACGGCCCGACTACTCCAGAGGCCGACGTTATTCTGCGTCAAAACGGCGTATTGGTTGTTCCTGATATATTGGCAAACTGCGGCGGCGTGGTTGTATCCTATTTTGAATGGGTACAAAACCTGCAAGGCTACTACTGGGAGTTTGACGAAGTTCAAGAGAAAGAAACCGTTGTCCTGCGCCGTGCGTTCCGCGATATCTGGAACTTGGCTCAAGAATACGATGTCGACCTGCGTACCGCTTCTTATATGATGAGTATCCGTCGTGTTGAAAAAGCAATGAAGCTGCGCGGCTGGTATTAATCGTTTGAGCGATAGCTAAGAGTAGGCCGTCTGAAACCTGTTTTCAGACGGCCTTAATGTTTTTGATAAGAGCCTTTACAAATTTTAATCCACCTTGATTCCATTTCAATCAAACTCAGCTATAATCCCCTTTTTTGACCTTTCCGGAAAAGACATAATCATGAACAAAACTTTCAAATTCAGCGCATTGGCTTTGTCTGCTTTGTTGGCACTGACTGCTTGCAACCAAAAAGACACTGCCGCTAAAGATGCCCCTGCTGCTTCCGCAGCTTCAAATGCGACTGCAGATGCTTCTGCCATCGGTTCTACTGCCCAACAAGCCAGCTACGCAATGGGTGTGGATATCGGCCGTTCATTGAAACAAATGAAAGACCAAGGTACGGAAATCGATTTGAAAGTCTTCACCGAAGCCATGGAAGCCATGTTTGAAGGTAAAGAAGTCAAAATGACTGAAGCCCAAGCTCAGGAAGTGATGATGAAATTCCTGCAAGAGCAACAAGAAAAAGCTACTGCCAAACGTGCTGAAGATGCCAAAGTAAACTTGGAAAAAGGCGAGGCGTTCTTGAAAGAAAACGCAACTAAAGAAGGCGTGAAAACCAGCGCTTCCGGTCTGCAATACAAAATCACCAAAGAAGGCGAAGGTAAAAAACCAACTAAAGATGATATGGTTACCGTTGAATACGAAGGCCGTCTGATTGATGGTACCGTATTTGACAGCAGCAAAGCCAACGGCGGCCCAGTAAGCTTCCCTGTAAGCCAAGTGATTCCAGGTTGGACTGAAGGTATCCAGCTCTTGAAAGAAGGCGGCGAAGCAACATTCTATATCCCTGCCAAATTGGCTTACCGCGAAGTGGGTGCCGGCGATAAAATCGGCCCGAACGCTACTTTGGTATTTGACGTGAAACTGGTTAAAGTCGGCGCGCCTGATGCTGCTGCGCAACAACCTGTACAAGTTGACGTACAAAAAGTTCAATAATCCGAATCAAGGCTTACGCCCTTAAACAACGGATAAAAGGCCGTCTGAAAAATTCCGTTTCAGACGGCCTTTGTTCCAAACCAACAAGGAATTATGATGAAAAATATCGTCATCCTTATTTCCGGACGCGGCAGCAATATGCAGGCGATTGTGAATGCCGATATTCCCGATGCCAACATTGCAGCCGTATTGAGTAACAACGAGACCGCGGCCGGATTGGCATGGGCGGCAGAGCGCGGTATAGCCACCGACAGTTTGAACCATAAAAACTTCGACTCGCGTCAGGCATTTGATCAGGCCATGATGGAAAAGATCGATGCCTATCAGCCGGATTTGGTCGTATTGGCGGGCTTCATGCGCATTTTGACTCCGGAGTTCTGCGCACATTATGAAAACCGCCTGATCAACATCCATCCGTCCATCCTGCCTTCTTTCACCGGTTTGCACACCCACGAACGCGCATTGGAAGCAGGTTGCCGAGTGGCAGGCTGCACCATCCATTTCGTAACGCCCGAGTTGGATTGCGGCCCGATTATTTCACAAGGCATTGTTCCTATTTTGGACGGTGATACCGCTGACGATGTTGCCGCACGCGTGCTGACGGTTGAACACCAGCTTTTCCCACAAGCCGTTGCCGACTTTGTTGCAGGCCGTCTGAAAATCGAAGGCAACCGCGTTTTGAATGCACAACGCAATGCTGCCGGTCAAAGCCTGTTGGCTTAATTAAAACACCATACACACAAGGAAAACATCATGAATCCGATTAAAACAACCCTGCTGACACTTTCCCTGCTCACTGCCTCCATCGGCGCACAAGCCGCTGAATTGCCGCAATCTGCCGTTTTGCAATACTCAGGTAGCTACGGTATTCCTGCAACCATGACCTTTACACGCAGCGGTAGCCAATACAAAATCGTTTCTACCATCAAAGTACCGCTTTACAATATTCGCTTTGAATCAGGTGGCAGCATCAACGGTACGACACTGCATCCGTCTTACTACAAAGATGTACGTGGCGGTAAATTGTATGCCGAGGCCAAATTCTCCGGCGGCAACATCACTTACGGCAAAGCAGGTGATTTGAAAACTGAAAAATCCGGCCCGGCCATGGACTTGTTCACTTTGGCATGGCAACTGGCCGCCAATGACGTGCGCCTGCCGTCAGGCTTGAGAATTACCAACGGTAAAAAACTGTATACCGTCGGTAGCATGAACAAAATCGGCAGCGAAAGCTATAAACTGAACGGCGGTACAACGCCTGTAAGCAAATATCGCGTCCGCCGCGGCGACGATACCGTTACTTACTCGTTTGCTTCCGATATCGACAATATCCCTGCGCAAATTAGCTATACCGATGACGGTAAAACCTACAACCTGAAACTGACTTCCGTCAAAATCAACGGTAAAGTAGTGAAACCGTAATCTTTATTTGCTCAAACAAGAAGGCCGTCTGAAAAGTTTTCAGACGGCCTTTTATTTTTACAGCAACACAATATCGTATTGTTCCTGCGTGTAGGCGGTTTCGACTGCCAGAGAAATCGGTTTGCCGATAAAGTCTATCAACATCGCCAGCGATTGCGATTCTTCGTCTAAGAACAAGTCGATGACATTCGGAGCAGCCAAAATGCGGAAGGCTTGGACATCGTAGCGGCGCGCTTCGCGGACGATTTCGCGTTGGATTTCGTAGCACACGGTTTGCGGCGTTTTCAGACGGCCTCGGCCTTGGCAGGAAGGGCAGGGTTCGCAGAGGATTTGGCTTAAGTTTTCACGCGAGCGTTTGCGGGTCAGTTCGACAAGGCCCAGACTGGTAAAGCCGTTGAGGGTGACGCGGGTGCGGTCGAAACTGAGGGCTTTGGCAAGCTCTTGCAGGACGGCTTCACGGTGGACTTCCTGCGCCATATCGATGAAGTCGATGATGATAATGCCGCCGAGATTGCGCAGGCGAAGTTCGCGGGCGATGGTGTGGCAGGCTTCGAGGTTGGTGCGGAAGATGGTTTCATCAAAATTGCGCGCGCCGACAAAGCCGCCGGTGTTGACATCGATGGTGGTCATGGCTTCGGTGGACTCGATGATGAGGTAGCTGCCGAAGTTGAGATTGACGCGCGGTTGCAGGGCGCGGGCGATTTCCTGCTCGATGTTGTGGGTTTCAAATAGGGGGCGTTCGCCTTTGAACAGCTCGATTCTGCCCAATGCACCTTGAACGTATTGTTCGGCAAACTGGGTCATGCGGCGGTGGTTTTCAGTGGAATCGACCAGGATTTTGTGCGTATCGAGGCTGAACATATCGCGCAAAACGCGCAGGCTCAAAGGCAAATCTTGATACAGCAGGGTTTCGGGCGGCTGGATTTTCGCTTGTTTTTGAATGTGTTCCCACACTTTGGTCAGATAGTTGATGTCTGATTGCAGTTGGTCATCGGAGGCGTTTTCAGCGTTGGTGCGGATGATGTAGCCGTGGCAGGCGTTTTCGGGCAGCAGGTTGTTGAGGCGCTCCCTCAGGCTGCTGCGTTCGGCATCATCCTCGATGCGTTGGGAAATACCGATGTGGTCTTCTTGCGGAAGATGCACGAGGAAACGGCCGGCCAGTGAGATTTGGGTGGACAGGCGCGCGCCTTTGGTGTTGATGGGGTCTTTAATGACCTGAACCAAGACAGACTGGCCTTCAAAGAGCATGTGTTCGATGCGTTGGGTTTCATCCGGATTGCGGCGTTGTTCGAGGACGTCGACGATGTGCAGAAACGCGGCGCGTTCCAAGCCGATATCGATGAACGCGCTTTGCATGCCGGGGAGGACGCGTTTGACGACACCCAAATAAATATTGCCGACCAAACTATGGCCGCTGTTGCGCTCGATGTGCAGCTCGCAGATATTGTTCTCTTCCAAAACAGCCACACGCGTTTCTTGCGGCGTAATGTTGACGAGGACGGTTTCGGACGGACGCACGGCGTCCTTGGGGATGGGAATTCCTGAAAGCATGGGGATACCTGATTTTGAATAGAAAAACTTTTGCGATGTGTTCTTCTCCAAAAAACAAATGGCAAAAGTCATTCTGCGAAAGCGCTTATCATACTTTAATTATGGTTTTTCCGCATCTGCACAAATGTTTATGGCTAAGAGGCCGTCTGAATGTTTTTTACAACCGTACGGCGGGAACACTTGTAAAATAACGCTTATGCCCATATAGTCATGAACATTGGTATTTTGGAAGAAATCATGCAAACCGTTACTGTTTATACCGGTCCATATTGCCCGTACTGCACCATGGCGAAAAGGCTGTTGCAGGCGGTGGGTGTGAAAGAAATCAACGAAATCCGCATCGACGGCAATCCGGAAGTTTTTGCCGAAATGCAGCAGCTTTCCGGCCAGCGCAGCGTGCCGCAGATTTTTATCGGCGACACCCATGTCGGTGGCTTTACCGATTTGTACCGCTTGCAGCAGGAAGGCAAGTTGGACGAATTACTGAATCCTTAACCCTTAACTTAGGAAAATAAAATGAGCGAAGAATTGCAACCCGTATTCAGCGTTGAGCGTCTGTATGTAAAAGACTTGTCTTTGGAAGTGCCTCACGCACCACAAATCTTCTTGGAACAAGGCGAGCCTGAAGTGGATATGCGCGTTTCTACCGGCAACACCAAACTGGAAGACGGCTTCTACAGCGTTGACGTTACTGTTACCGTGACTGCCAAACTGAACGAAGAGCGCACCATGTTCTTGAACGAAGTTACCCAAAGCGGTATCTTCCGTCTGGAAAACATTCCTGAAGAAGACGTACAACTGCTGCTGGGCGTTGCTTGTCCGAACATCCTGTTCCCTTACGCACGCGAAGCCATTTCCAACAGCGTAACCCGCGCCGGCTTCCCACCTGTACTGCTTGCTCCGATCAACTTCGAAGCAATCTACCAAGAGCAACAGGGAGCTAACGCTTAATCGCGTTATACCTAAATTGAGGCCGTCTGAAACATTGCGTTCAGACGGCCTTTTTTTATTTGAAAATTAGGACATAAGAAAAATCTATAATAAAAAAGTTCATATATTAATGTAATAAGTATATAATGATATTGTTTATCATTACGATAATATTTTTAATTTTATAGTATATATACCATTTAAAATCAATAAATTAGAATTTTATCCAGCAAGTAGATTCTATTAATTAAGGAAATAGTTGTGAAACCTGATTTTCAAATGAAAACAATTTGTTTGTTATTGGTGCTGCCTTGCCAAACTGTTTTTGCAGATACGGGACATCAAGAAGTGGAACATGTAGATATGGATACGGTCAAGGTCAGTGGCAAACGGCAGGCACAAAGGAATACTGAGCGCAGTCAGTCTTATACAATCGGAACGATGGCAACGGCGACTGGGTTGCGTATTTCAGGCAAGGATACGCCGCAGTCGGTGAGTGTAATGACACGTCGGCAGCTAGATGATAAAGCAATATATTCTTTAGAAGATGCAATGAAAAACACTACGGGAATCAACGTGGTTCGTGATTCGGGCCTACAAACTCGTTTTTTGTCTCGTGGTTTCTATGTTGATCAGATTGGTGAAGACGGTATTACCACTAATGTGTCTGGACGTTCGGGCTATACGGCAAAAATTGATGTCTCACCAAGTACAGACCTGGCTGTTTATGATCACATTGAGGTTGTCAGAGGTGCAACCGGTCTTACTCAGTCCAATTCTGAACCGGGTGGAACCATTAATTTAATCCGTAAGCGGCCAACAGCTCTGTTTAAGCATACAGGTGAAATCAGCACCGACCATAGGGGCAGCAAGCGTTTGGCTTTGGATGTATCTGGAAGCTTGAATAATGAACATACGGTACGCGGTAGGCTGGTTGGTGTTCATGAGGACCACCGCTCTTTTAAAGAGGGTGTATGGAACAAGAAAGACATGGTTTATGGCGTGATCGATACGGATTTGAGTGATAACAGTATGCTGACTTTGGGCGGTACTTATCAGAAAAATAAAGATATTCCCGATTTTGCCGGCGTGATTTTACCTTGCGAGGATCAAAAAACTGCGGCCTTCAGCTCTAGTCCTGCCTGTAACAATCCTTTGAAATTGCCACGTAAAACTTATTTGGGTGAAACCTCATGGTCACGCCTGAATGCTGATAAATACAATATTTTTTCCGGTTTCAAACATGTCTTTGACAATGGATGGCAACTCAATGCCGAAATTTCTTATACGCGTAATGATTCAGATGCCAAAGTCGGACAATTTTTTCTGAAAAACGAACACGCGGCAGGTATTTCAGCATCTGCGGCAACGGGTTTCTTAACCGAGAAGGGGGAGGTTATTCCTTTTGAGCCTAAAGACCAGGCGTTGGCAAAATTAAAAGAATATCGTGATGGCGTCACTAAAACATATGAAGAGAAAAAAGCAGATTACGTTGCCCATCATTTCGATTCATCTGCTTTTGAACAATATCGCTCCCAAAGGGCGGCAGCACGTCGGGCAGGTTTTGATCAATGTATGCAGGACATTGGTTTGGATTTCCTGTGCAACGACTGGCAGGATCCTGGTGTAGAAGTAGATAAAAAAGAGTTTGTTGATAAGGAGCTTGCAAAGCAAGGCATTATTAACAATGCAGAAGGCCTGTTTCCCAACCGTCTATACGACTCAGCATACAATCTTCGCCACACATACAACCGCCGTTACAACTTCATGCCGTTGCACTATACCAAACACGATGTGCAATGGGGCTTTAAGCTGGATCTGACAGGTAACTACCGCCTGCTTGGACGTGAACATGATTTCTTTGTCGGCTATGCGTATAACAATGAAAAAATCCGTTCTGCTTATACAGAAATCTATCAAAACCGTTATTTTGTCCGTCCTCAAGGTTATGCAGGTGCAGGCAGTTGCGGCATTCATCCCGATGGTCCGGAGCGTAATCCTTTAGAAAAAGGCATTGTCGAACCAGATTGGCATATTTATAACGAAAAAGGTAATAACAAGATCTATGTGCCGGAATGCAGTGGCGCGCATGTTACCAAATATACTCCCCGGTTGGATGCTGAGGGCAAGCCTGTCTGGACAGTCAACGACAATGGTGAGCGCGTCATGGTGCAAGATCCTGTTTATGAATTGGATGCAAATGGAAACAAAATACAGGAGCGGGATGAAGAGGGAAATTTGAAATGGGCAAACCAATATCTGAAAACGCCGCTGTGGAAAACTGTTCAGGTTGCAGATGATCATGTTCCGGCGTTATACAATTATTCGAAATACCTTAACACGAATAAAACACATTCTTTGACTGTCAGTACCCGCTTTAATGCAACCAACCGCCTACATCTCTTGGGTGGTCTGCACTATACGCGCTATGAAACCACACAAGCCAAAGAAATGCCTGTACGCTACGGCCAGCCTGCTACGGCATTTCAAACTGAGAGCAGTAATAAAATCGACAAAGAGCATTACACCTCAAAAATGCAAAGCCATAGGTTTACGCCATATGCCGGTATTACCTACGACCTGACACCGCAACAAAGCTTGTATGCCAGCTATACTAAGATCTTTAAACAACAGGATAACGTTGATGTAACCAGCAAATCCGTTCTTCCACCACTCATCGGTACTAACTATGAAATAGGTTGGAAAGGGTCGTTCTTGCAAGGCCGTCTGAATGCTTCGCTTGCCTTGTTTGTCTTACAGCAGAAAAACCGTACCGTTGTCGATTTCGGATTTGTTCCTGATACTAGTCGTAACGGAGGTTCATTCCAAACCATCGCAAAACCTGTGGGTAAGGTTAAGAGCAGCGGTGCAGAACTTGAATTGGCTGGCGAATTGTCGGAAAGCTGGCGTATTTTTGTTGGCTACACATATAACAAAAGTAAGTATAAAAATGCTGCAGAAGTCAATGCGGAGCGGTTGGAGAAAAACACGACTGCCGATCCGTATAACTTCAGTAACTTCACGCCGGTACATATGTTCCGCCTCGGTACAAGCTACCGCTTGCCTCAAACTAAGTTGACCTTGGGTGGCGGAATATCCGCGCAAAGTCGCACAAGTAGCCTTTACAATATTCGCCAAGGAGGCTACGGACTTATAGATGGCTTTGTTCAATATGACTTTCACAAACACGGCAGAATCAGCCTGATCGGAACTAACCTGGCTGACAGGACGTATTTTGAAAATAACTACAACCGTACGCGAGGTCAAAACAATTTCTATGGTGAACCGCGGACAGTCAAACTGAAATTGGATTGGCATTTCTAGAGCGAATGGATAATCATTTGGTATGTGAACATTATTGGCCAAATTCCTGATAAAAGTATGGATTAAACATCCTTCTTTTTTGAAAGCTGTTTTCTAACAATGGCTGAAGTTGATTTGATAGCCGGCGTATTTTCAAATATTAATTTGTTTCAAGTATTCAGCTTTGAAGGCCGTCTGAAACATTGCGTTCAGACGGCCTTTTTGTTTTCGGATAAAATACAGCAAACTTTAAAATTAGCTGCCTTTTAAGATGACGCCCGAAACCCAAAAACAGCTCAAAATCACCGATGTTTCCGCCAAGAAGCTCGAAAAACTCAACCTCCACACCGCATGGGATTTGGTGTTGCACCTGCCGTTGCGTTATGAGGACGAGACGCACATTATGCCGATTAAGGATGCGCCGATCGGTGTGCCGTGTCAGGTCGAGGGCGAAGTCATCCATCAGGAAGTAACGTTCAAACCACGCAAGCAGCTGATTGTCCAAATTGCCGACGGTTCCGGCAGCGTCCTTTTTCTGCGCTTCATCCACTTTTACGCCAGCAACCAGAAACAGATGGCAGTCGGCAAGCGCATCCGCGCCGTGGGAGAAATCAAACACGGGTTTCACGGCGACGAGATGATTCACCCTAAAATCCGCGATGCAGAGAGCAGTGGTTTGGCGGAAAGCCTCACGCCGATTTATCCGACCGTAAACGGTTTGAACCAGCCCACTTTGCGCCGTATTATTCAGACGGCCTTGGACGTTACGCCGCTGCACGATACCTTGCCCGATGCTTTATTAGGCCGTCTGAAACTGCCACACCTTGCCGAAAGCCTGCGCCTTTTGCACTCGCCGCCACCGAGTTTCACCATCCATCAACTTTCAGACGGCGCGCTGCCTGCATGGCAGCGGCTCAAATTCGACGAACTTTTGGCGCAACAGCTTTCCATGCGCTTGGCGCGGCAGAAGCGTGTCAGCGGCTCAGCCACGGCATTGGGCGGCGACGGCACATTGACTCAAGCCCTGCGCCACGCTTTGCCGTTTGCCCTGACCGATGCACAAGAAAAAGTTGTTTCCGAAATTTGCCGCGATATGGCGCAAACCCACCCCATGCACCGCCTGCTGCAAGGCGATGTCGGCAGCGGTAAAACCATCGTCGCCGCCTTGTCTGCTTTGACCGCCATTGAATCCGGCGCGCAGGTGGCTGTAATGGCGCCGACCGAAATCCTTGCCGAACAGCACTTCATCAAGTTCAAACAATGGCTTGAGCCGTTAGGGCTCGAAGTCGTTTGGCTCTCCGGTAGCCAGCGTAAAAAAGCCAAAGACGAAGCCAAAGCCAAACTGGCTGACGGCTCTGTCAAAATTGCCGTCGGCACGCACGCCCTGTTTTCAGACGACGTCGAGTTCCAAAATCTGGGCTTGGTGATTGTGGACGAACAACACCGCTTCGGCGTCGCCCAACGCCTCGCCCTCAAAAACAAAGGGCGCGACGTCCACCAGCTAATGATGTCCGCCACGCCCATCCCGCGCACGCTCGCCATGAGTTTCTTTGCCGACTTGGACGTGTCCGTTATCGACGAATTGCCGCCCGGGCGCACCCCGATTAGAACCCGCCTCGTCAACAACGTCCGCCGCGCCGAAGTCGAAGGCTTCGTTCTCAACATCTGCCGCAAAGGGCAGCAGGCATACTGGGTCTGCCCGCTGATTGAAGAGAGCGAAACCCTGCAACTGCAAACCGCCACCGAAACCCTAGAGCAGCTTCAGGCGGCATTGCCCGAACTCAACATCGGCTTGGTACACGGGCGCATGAAAGCCGCTGAAAAAGCCGAAGTCATGGCAGAGTTTGCCGCAGGTCGTCTGAACGTCTTGGTCGCCACCACCGTCATCGAAGTCGGCGTAGATGTGCCCAACGCCGCCCTGATGGTGATCGAACACGCCGAGCGCATGGGCTTGGCGCAGCTGCACCAATTACGCGGTCGGGTAGGGCGCGGCGCGGCAGAAAGCGTGTGCGTCCTCCTGTTTGCCGAACCCTTGAGCGAACTTGCCAAAGCGCGGCTGAAAGTCATCTACGAACACACCGACGGCTTTGAAATCGCCCGACAAGACCTCAACATCCGTGGCCCCGGCGAATTTCTCGGCGCGCGGCAAAGCGGTGTTCCCATGCTGCGCTTTGCCAACCTTGAAGAAGACTTACACCTCTTGGAACAAGCGCGCGAAATCGCCCCTTTGCTGATTGAACAAAACCCTGAAATCGTCGAAGCGCATTTGGCAAGATGGCTTTCCAGTAGGGAAGGTTATTTGGGCGTATAAAATTTGTTTGAAAAGAAAAAGGCCGTCTGAAATCTTTCAGACGGCCTTTTGATTTGGCTGGATAGGGGTTTAGAAACCTTGCGCCAACATGGCATCGGCAACTTTGACGAAACCGGCAATGTTCGCACCATTGACGTAGTTCACTGTGTCGCCGACTTTGCCGTATTTCAGGCAGGATTCGTGGATGTTGTGCATAATGTCAAAAAGGCGGCTGTCCACTTCTTCGCGTGTCCAAGACAGGCGGATGGCGTTTTGACTCATTTCCAAACCTGAAGTCGCTACGCCGCCGGCGTTGGAGGCTTTGCCCGGAGCGTAGAGGATGCCGGCTTTGATAAATTGTTCGACAGCGTCTGAAGTTGACGGCATGTTCGCACCTTCGGCAACCACATAGCAACCGTTTGCCAGCAGGATTTTAGCAGCGTCTGCGTCCAATTCGTTTTGGGTGGCGCAAGGCAGGGCGACTTCGGCCGCGATGTTCCACGGTTTTTGGTTTTCAAAGTATTGCAGGCCTTGTTCTTTGGCGTAAGTGGCCACGCGTTCGCGGCGTACTTCTTTCAGCTCGATCAAAGCGGCCAGTTGCGCTTCGGTCATACCGCTGTCAGGGAAGAGGACAAAGCCGTTGGAGTCGGAAACGGTCAATACTTTTGCACCCAGTTGGATGGCTTTTTCGGCAGCGTATTGCGCCACGTTGCCGGAGCCGGAAATCAACACGCGTTTGCCTTCGATGCTGTCGTTGCGGGTTTCCAACATGGCTTGGGCAAAATACACGCAGCCGTAACCGGTGGCTTCAGGGCGAATCAGGCTGCCGCCCCATTCGAGACCTTTGCCGGTCAGGACGGAAGCAAATTCGTTGCGGATTTTTTTGTATTGGCCGAACAGATAGCCGATTTCGCGGCCACCTACGCCGATGTCGCCGGCAGGGACGTCGGTGTCGGCGCCGATGTGGCGGTAGAGTTCGGTCATAAAGGCTTGGCAGAAGCGCATTACTTCAGCATCGGATTTGCCTTTAGGATCGAAGTCGGAACCGCCTTTGCCGCCGCCCATAGGCAGGGTGGTCAACGCATTTTTGAACACTTGTTCAAAGGCGAGGAATTTCAACACGCCCAAATCGACGGTCGGGTGGAAACGTAAACCGCCTTTGTAAGGGCCGATGGCGGAACTCATTTGAATGCGGTAGCCGCGGTTGACTTGGACTTGGCCTTTGTCGTCCATCCAAGTGACGCGGAACATAATCACGCGCTCCGGTTCAACAATACGCTCAAGTAGGCTTTGTTGGGTGTATTTCGGGTTTTTCGCCAAAAACGGATCCAAACTCATGAACACTTCTTCAACAGCTTGGTGGAAGGGTTCTTGGTTGGGGTTGCGTTGTTTGAGATTGGTAAATAGAGTGTTCAGGTCGGTCATTTTTCTACTCCTATTGAGTGAGATATTTCAATATTTATGTTTTGAAATATAGCTGTAAAAATTTTACTTGCCAAGAAAAATTTTACCTAGATTGTTGACATTATTTTTTTACCAATTTGTAAAAATAGAATTATATTTTAAATTTAATTAAAAATATATAAAAATATTTCATCAAATAGATTTAAATAAAAATAAAATGCCTAGTAATTAAACTAGAAAATGTTGAAAATTTTTTTGTAAAAATTTAATTCAGCTCAAAAATTTGTGTAAATTAGCGCTAAATTGTAAACATTGTTAATGAGTGTACTACGCGAATATGGGGAAGGTTGCCCCATTGAAGACAGAGAGGCAGGCCGTCTGAAAATTCGGTACAATACACAAGAAATTCCCACAACACATACATTAAGGAAACCCATGAAAGCCTATCACGACCTTATGCGCCATGTCCTCGACAATGGTATCGACAAATCCGACCGTACCGGCACCGGCACGCGGTCTGTGTTCGGCTATCAAATGCGTTTTGATTTGAGTGAAGGCTTTCCGCTGTTGACCACCAAAAAATTGCATCTTCGCTCAATTATTCATGAGCTGCTTTGGTTTCTCAAAGGCGATACCAACATCAAATACCTGAAAGAGAACAACGTTTCCATTTGGGACGAATGGGCGGACGAAAACGGCGATTTAGGCCCGGTTTACGGCTACCAATGGCGTAGCTGGCCCGCACCCGACGGTCGCCATATCGACCAAATTGCCAATGTGGTGGAACAAATCAAGAAAAATCCCGACTCGCGCCGCCTGATTGTATCGGCATGGAATCCGGCTTTGGTCGACGAAATGGCCTTGCCGCCTTGCCATGCGCTGTTTCAGTTTTACGTTGCCAACGGCAAACTGTCTTGCCAGCTTTACCAACGCAGCGCCGATATTTTCCTTGGCGTACCGTTCAACATCGCCAGCTACGCATTGTTGACCATGATGATGGCACAAGTGTGCGGCCTAGAAGCCGGTGAATTTATCCATACGTTTGGCGATGCGCATTTGTACAGCAACCATATCGAGCAGGCACAGCTGCAATTAAGCCGCGATTTCCGAAGCCTGCCAACCATGAAAATCAATCCTGAAGTCAAAGATTTGTTTGCCTTCAAATTTGAAGACTTCGAATTGGAAGGCTACGATCCACATCCGCACATCAAAGCAGCCGTATCGGTGTAATTCAAGTTAAAAAACAAAAGGCCGTCTGAAACTTCAGACGGCCTTTTTATTTAATTTGAATTGTCAGATTTTCTCTCAACGGATCAGCGTATTTCCGTTAAAATACGCCTTCTTTTCCGATTCGAAACATTGCCATGCGCCTCACCCACATCAAACTTTCCGGCTTCAAATCTTTTACCGACCCGACCACGATTCATGTGCCGGGGCAGCTTGTTGCGGTTATCGGGCCGAACGGCTGCGGCAAGTCGAATGTGATTGACGCGGTGCGCTGGGTGTTGGGCGAGGCTTCGGCGAAGCAGCTTCGCGGCGAGAGTATGCAGGACGTGATTTTTAACGGTGCGGCAACGCGCCGTCCTGCGCCGAGGGCTTCGGTGGAGCTGGTGTTTGACAACAGCGACCACAGTTTGCAGGGGGCGTGGGGGCAGTATGCCGAAGTAAGCATCAAGCGGCAGCTGACTCGTCAGGGCGAATCAACTTATTTCATCAACAATCAAACTGTGCGCCGCCGCGACATTACCGATTTGTTCTTGGGTACGGGCGTGGGCGCGCGCGGTTATGCCGTTATCGAGCAGGGGATGATTTCGCGCATCATCGAGGCGCGGCCGGAGGAGTTGCGCGCCTATATCGAGGAGGCGGCGGGCGTGTCCAAATATAAGGAACGCCGCAAGGAGACGGAAGGTCGTCTGAAAGACACGCGCGAGCATTTGCAGCGTTTGGGCGATTTGCAGAACGAATTGGCGCGCCAGGTGGAGAAGCTGGAGAAACAAGCCGAAACCGCCGAACGCTACAAATCCCTGACCGCGCAGCTGAACCAACAACAGGATTTGCTCGATTACGCCCAATGGCAGCGATCGCTTGCCGCCGCAGATAAGGCAACCGCGCAGCATCAGTCTTTGCAGGCGCAGCAGGACGAAACCGCCGCGCAGGTTCAGGCGTTAAACGACGAAGTACACGCCTTACAGACCGCCGAACAATCGCAGCAGCAGGCGGTACATGAATTGAGCAACAAACGCGGCGTGTTGCGCGAGCAGATTGCCCGTTTGGAAGAACAAATCCGCCATCAGCAGAACCTGCACCAACGCATCGAACGCGACAAGCAGGCAGCGCAGGCGCAGTTGCAACGCATCCATCAAGAGCAGCAGCAAATCTGCGTCAAGCTGGAAGAAAACGAGTTGCAGGTTGAAGAAAAACAAACCGAGCTGGCGGAGTGGGCGATGCAGGTTGCCGAACATGAAGAGCGTCTGCCCGAATTGGAAGAAGCCCAAGCTACGCTCAATGCTGCCTTCCAAACCCAGCAGGACGAGGCAAACCGCATCCGCCGCGAACTGGCGTTGAAACAGCAGCAGCTTGCCCATGCCGAACAAACCGTTGCCAAGCACGAAGAGCGCAAAGGTCGTCTGAAACAGGAAAACCAAGCCCTGAACCTGCCCGACGAAGCCGAAACCACTGCCGCGCAAGAAGCCGCCGCCTTGTTGCAAAGCCAGCAAGAGCATTACGAGGAACAAATCGTTGCCGCCGAAGAAGCCCTTCACGCCGCCCGCGAGGCGTTTCAGACGGCCTCAAACCGCTTCCAAAGTCTGAAGCAGCAACACATCACCTTGCAGGCGCAGCAGCAGGCCTTGTCGCAAATCCTGTCGCAACAGCAGGAAACCGCCGACTTCTGGCAGGCAACCGACCATGCCGCTGCGTCGCAGCTGTGGCAACACATCACCGCGCCCGCCGAGTGGCAGCACGCCTTGTCCGTCATCCTTGCCGAACGCCTGCACGCCCGCGCCGTGCCACACGGTTTCGTTCCCCCCGCGCCTTTGCCGCGGGGGCAGGCGGCATGGCTTTCAGAAGACCTCTCCGGCAGCATTAAAAAATCCCTGCCCGTACAGGCATTGCTGAACCAAATCCAAGCGCAGCCGCCGTTTCAGACGGCATTGCACCACTGGCTCGACGGCGTATTGTGCGCGCCCGATTTGAGCTATGCCCTCGCGCATCAAAGCGATTTGGGCGCACACCAAATCTGGCTTACGCCTGAAGGCCACCAGGTTGATAAAGTCAGCGTCCTGCTCTATGCCAAACCCGCGCAGGAAAGCCTGATTGCCCAAAAAGCGCGCCTCGACGGCATTGCGTCCGAACTGGAAAACCTCGCCCCCGAACTCTCCGCCGCCGAAGCCGCGTTCAAACAGGCGGAAGCCGCCGTGCGCTCGTCCGAAGTGCAGCATAAAAACCTGATGCAGCAGCAACAGCAACACACGCGCCAATACAGCCAGGCGCAGCAACGTGTCGCCGAACTTCTGGCGCGCACCAACCAAGGGCAAATCCGCCGCGAACACATCGCCCGCGAACTGGCGCAGTTGGCGGAAGAACAGACCGTATTGCAACACACGTCCGACGGGCTTTCAGACGACATCGTTACTTTGCAGGAAGCCGCCGCCGAACTCGAACACCAGCAGCAAACCACCGCACACAGCCGCCAAGAGCAGCAAGGCCGTCTGAAACAGGCGCAGCTTGCCCTGTTGGAAGCCAACCGCCAATACGGGCTGGCCGAAGTCGCCGTCCACAAGCTCAACCAGCAAAAACAAAACTACCAGCAGCAAATCGCCCGGCTCGAACAGCAAACCCTGGACTGGCAGGAACGCCAGCAAGAGCTTGCCCTCGCCTATGAAACCGAGTTCCAAAACGACGAGCAGCACATCAAGCTCGACGAGCTGACCGAAGCCGTACACACGCTGGACGAAGAATACATCGCCGTGCAGGAAAAACTCGTGCAGATTCAGGAGCAGGGCAGGGAGCAATACGCTAAAGTACAAGCCCTGCAAACCAAGCTGCCGCAGCTTCAGGCCGCCACCCAAACCGCTCTGTTGCAACAGCAGGAAGCCCTGATTAACGCCAAACGCTACCATCAAAATCTGACCGAACGCGCCGCCGATTTGGACGCGCTCGAAGCGTTGGCGAAAGAATCGCCGAAAGTATTGAATAGCAGCATCGGCAGCCTCACCCAGCAAATCGAAGCCCTCGGCGCCGTCAACCTCGCCGCCCTGCAAGAACTTGAAGAAGCGCGCGAACGCGACGGCTACTACCGCAGCCAGAGCGAAGACGTGCAGGCAGCCATCACCCTTTTGGAAGAAGCCATCGCCCAAATCGACGACAAAACCAAAGCGCGTTTCAAAGAAACCTTCGACGCCGTCAACGGCAAAGTCCAAACCTTCTTCCCAACTCTGTTCGGCGGCGGCGAAGCCACACTCAAAATGATAGGCGACGACCTCCTGACCGCCGGCGTGTCCATCATGGCGCGCCCGCCCGGCAAGAAAAACAGCACCATCCACCTCCTCTCCGGCGGCGAAAAAGCCCTCACCGCCATGAGCCTCGTGTTCGCCCTGTTCAGCCTCAACCCCGCCCCCTTCTGCCTTTTGGACGAAGTCGACGCCCCGCTGGACGATGCCAACACCTCGCGTTTCTGCAACCTGGTCAAAGAAATGTCAGCGCAAACCCAGTTCCTCTACATCTCCCACAACCGCCTAACCATGGAAATGGCAGAGCAGCTGGTCGGCGTAACCATGCAGGAAAAAGGCGTATCGCGCGTCGTTGCCGTGGACATCAAACAAGCGTTGGAAATGGCAGAGCCGTGATGAAGTGAGAGATTGTCTATTAAGCTTGATACGGAAAGGTCGTCTGAAAAACCAAATTAGGTTTCAGACGACCTTTCCGTCAATCGAAATAGGGTGTTGGATTCAGATATCAAGCTGCTAATGTTTGGGTCTTTAAATGTAGTTGAATATAAAGATTCAGATAGAAACCGAGCAGCCGAATAAGATAGTACTAAACCGACCAAATTTTACGGGAGTAAACATGAACGAAATCGAGCAAGTTTGTTTTAATGAAAAGCGCAGGCAGCATTTTTTGACGGAGGAGAAGTGGAAATACGAAATAGAGATGCGTGCATCAAACCTACAATTTTGGATAGATAAGTGGCAAGAGGAACAGACAGATTTAAAATATTTAATTTACCTAAAAGTTAATGATGATTGGCGATTTTTGCGTTTAAATTACACTGCAGGCGAACCTATTTCAAATTTACTATCTATTCTAGATGATATTATTCATATTTTGGAAACATCGACACAGTTTTGGAAAGAGCATAAAAAAGAATTAGCCAAGCATGGTTATTACTCCGGTCCGTTTGAGTGGGATGATTCCGATAACTACATGAAGGTTCTCGGTCTGATTTCCGTCTGCTACCTTCTCCAACGTGAAGACTTGCTTCCTCGCCTGCTTGAAGTCATCCTTGTCAATGCAGAAGATGGGCTTGAGCCTGATTCAACCATTGAGAATTTCCTCTACTACCGTTTCAAAGACCGTCCCGATACGGGTTATGTCCAAATGGGCGATCATGCTATTTTGATTTCGGATGCCATACGCGGTGAAACCAAAGAAAAACAACTGGAATCTTTCAGTGCCTACCTCAAAGATTGGTATCGCGAAATGGTCGGTATGAGCGACCTTGAGTACCAATCCCATCTTGACCCAGAGCAGAACAGTTATTGCGGTTACTGGGCATTCGAAGCCGCCGCCATTGCTTATCTTGATGATTTGGACGATACCGAATTGCGCCAATCTCCTTATTACCCCAAAGATATGGTTGACTGGGCAAGGGAACAGAAGCGCAAGCGTGGAGGCGAAGCCAAAGGTAAAGTTGATTAGTTTGGAAAAGTTTAAATATTAAAAGGTCGTCTGAAAACCCAATACGGTTTCAGACGACCTTTTTCTTAAACAATTAAAATTAGATATGGTCGATTTGTTTATGTTGGTGGTAAAAGGGGAATTTATATAGATTAACCGGATGAAACAAAATTTCTTATAAAGCTGTAATTCTGGTCAACAGGACATCGCCATTAAAAATTGTTATTAACAAAGCTAATTCATTATGCGGAATAATGACAAAAGGATTTTAATATAGAGAAGTAAACTGATATTATTTGTCATCGTTTGAGAAGTATTATTTCATGGAGCATCCACTATGATTCGCAAGATTTTTTGTTTTATTGTTTTATTCTTGAATGTTGAGATATATGGGATGTCACCAGCCCCATTTCCTGATGGGGATGTGAATATTACTTTAAAAAATAATGAACCATGCATCTATATAGACAGAGACGATTTAATAGGCGGATATGTAATTTATATATACTATTATGATAGTGATAATTCTTTTGAGTATAAAAGTGCCTTTGATAAAAATTATCCGGTAAAAGATAAATGTATACCAATGAATACACAAAACTTTCCCGGTATTGATTTAAGGGAGAATGTTAGATATGAATTTAAACTTATACCTCAAGAGTTGGTTGAATATGAAGGGTATAGTGCCTATACAAAGAGTAATTTTACTGGTTTATCAGGAGCATATTGTTTTAAAAAAATAGATGGGCAAATTGAAGTACAAGATTTTAATTTCCGTCTTAATAAATGCGTAGACCGGACTGTTTCATCTGAAAATGGTATCAAGCCTAAAAAACAAAAAAGTTGGTGGTATTTATTGATTACTTGGTTTATGGATTTGTGGTTTAAATAAATTGTAGTAAGCGTGTGGAAAAATGCCAATATTACAAATGTCTTGACCTTTTTATGTCGGACGGAGCTTTATTCTTTCGACGTATTATCTTTGGCTCGTTGAGGCTGCCCCGAGCGTTGGTTGCTGCGGTTGACGGCATCGCGCCATGCTTTGCGTTCGGCTTCGATTTTGGCGGCTACTTCGTGAACCATGGTTTCTTGTTTTTTGACGGCCGGCTCTTCCGGTGTGTTGTCGGAAAAGTGGAGGCCGTACCACAAGGCGGCGAAAATGCTGCAGACGAAGATAACGGCAATCAGGCCAACGATGGCTTGTTTGCCGGCGAGGGGTTTTTCAGGGGGAGGGACGAGGACATCGAAGCAGTCGGCGCAATCGAGTGCGAAGCAGACGTTTTCGGCTTCTTTGCGGCCGCGTCGGCCTTCTGTGATGTTAAAGGAGATGTGTTGCCCTTCGGCCGGAAGGCGGGTAAGGGTGGTGAAGGCGGCAAGGGCAAGAAAGATTTCTTGGCCTGTGTCTTCTATGGTAGCGGCTCCGAAGCCGCGCTTGCTGTTCCAGCGAGTAATCGTTCCGTAATAGCGCATAATGTATGTGGGGATATTATTATAGGTAACAGTTTTTCCTTGGACTGATTTTAAATCAAAAAGTTTAGTTATTGTCTTAATTTTACACTAGATTTGTCTTATTGGAAGCAGGCAGGCCGTCTGAAGGATTTCAGACGGCCTGTATGGTTTATGCCTACTTATTAAGCACTTTTTGGAAGGTGTCGATCAGGTGTTGCGCAATGGCACGGCTGCCGAATTGTTGAAGGCAATCTTGGCGCAAGCGGACGGGATCGTATTGTGCATGGTTTTCGTAGAGAGTAATCAATGCTTTGGTCAGCTCCGGTATGTTTTCGATTGGCACCAGCAGGCCGTTGTCGGAAGTAACAATGGATTGGGGGCCGCCGCAACGTGTGGCGATAACGGGTAAACCTTGCGACAGTGCTTCGATATAGACGACGCCGAAGGTCTCGGTACGGCTGGCGAGGACGAATGCGTTGCTGTGGCGCATGAGGTCTAGGGTTTGGTCGGTGGTTAATGCGCCGGTAAAGGTAACGGCGTGGTTGATGCCCAAGTCGCTAGCTAGTTGTTTCAGACGGCCTTCTTCTACGCCGCCGCCGCCGATTGTGAGTTTGAGCTGCGGATAGGTTTTGAGTGCTTCGGCAAAAGCAGGCAGGAGCAGGTCGTGGCCTTTGAGGTGGCGCAGGTGGGAGACGCTGCAGAAGGTGAAGTCTTGATTGTTTTTTTCGGGGAACTCGAAATCCTGTTCAAAATTGCCGCCCAGCATATTGGGCAGGTATTGCCAGTCTGTACCGGCGTAGGTTTTTTCGAGAATGCGGCAGAAATCACGGCTGACGGCGAACCGTGCCGCGCTGTGGCGCACGGCTTCGTGCATGGACGGCCATTGGTTTTTGCGGACAAGGCCGCGTGAAATGGCGCTGCTGTGTTCGGTAATCACATAGGGAATGCCGTATTTTTTGAAGATGGCGCAGGCCAAAATGGCGGCATAGTTGACGCAATGGGCGTGAATTACGTCGGGTTTGCCGTTGTCGGCGATATAGGCTTCAAAAGCTTTCATGCCTGCGTTGACCCAGCGGATGCGGTCGATATCGACAACCGGACAGCGCGGGAAGAAATACATGCTGTCGTAGGCGTAAGTATTGAGTCCGCCTTGCTGATGGCGGCGCAGGCCGTAGAAGCGCGAGAAGATGGTTTTCGGCTGGCTTCTCAAATAGCGGAACATGGGTACGACCATGCCGATTTTCATGCCTTCGCGTTGCAGGGCTTGGGCTTGGAGGCGGAAAAAGATTCCGTCCACGTCGGTTTCGGAAGAAGGATACCAAGAGGGGATGACGACAATATGCATGATGTGTTTTTTATGGAAGTAGATAACGGCGAGGCCGTCTGAAAAGAAAAGATATCTTTCAGACGGCCTTTTGTCTATTTAGTTCAATCAGTTGCCGGCAACCGTCATTTTAGAAACCAAGATGGAGCCGATTTGGTTGGATGAACGACGTAATGCGTCGTTTGCCACGCCGGTGATGTCGCGGTACATATCCTGCAAACGACCGGCAATGGTGATTTCCTGAACCGGATAGGCAATGACGCCGTTTTCCACCCAAAAACCGGCCGCGCCGCGCGAGTAGTCGCCGGTAATGCCGTTGACGCCTTGTCCCATCAATTCGGTAACCAGCAAACCTGTTCCCATTTCTTTCAACAGGTCGGCCTGCGTGGCGTGAGTGTGGTTCAGATACAGATTGTGCGCGCCGCCGGCATTGCCCGTTGTCTGCATACCAAGTTTTTTCGCGCTGTAACTGCTGAGGAAATAGCCTTCGACAATACCGTCTTTCACCACAAAACGCGGCTGCGTGGCGACGCCTTCGGCATCGAAATAAGTGCTGCGGAACGAGCGCAGGATATGCGGTTCTTCACGAAGGCTGAGAAACTCGGGCAACACCTGTTTGCCGATGCTGTCAATCAGGAAGCTGCTTTGGCGGTAGAGCGCGCCGCCGCTGAGTGCGCCGATAAGGTGGCCGATTAAGCCGACGGCGACAGTGGTGTCAAACAGTACGGGATAGCTGCCGGTCGGAACGCTGCGGCTGTTCAGACGGCGTAAAGTCCGTTCGGCTGCGGTTTTACCGATGAGTTCGGGCGCGTCCATGTCTTCGTGACGGCAGGAAGAATCGTACCAATAGTCGCGCTGCATGCCGTGTTCGTCGCTGGCGACTACGCTGCAAGAAATGCTGTGGTGCGTGCTTTGCTGGTGTGCGGCAAAGCCGTGGGTGTTGCCGTAGACGTATTGGTAATGGCCGGTATGAACCGATGCGCCTTCGGAATTTTCAATACGTTTGTCCGTTGACAGCGCGGCCTGTTCGCATTGCTTGGCCAAATCGATGGCGGATTCGGTACTCAAATCCCATTCGTGGTAGCGGTCGAGGTCGCCGATATGGGTTGCCATCAAGGCAGCATCGGCAAGACCGGCGCAATCGTCTTCGGCGGTATAGCGTGCAATATCGATGGCGGCTTTGACCGTATCTTGCAGGGCGCGTTCGGAGAAGTCGGCCGTACTGGCGCGGCCTTTGCGTTGGCCGACATAGACCGTAATGTCTAAAGATTTATCTTGTTGGAACTCGATTTGTTCGATTTCGCCCAAGCGTACGCTGACGCTTTGGCCGAGCGACTCGCTGAAATCGGCTTCGGCCGAGGCGGCACCGGATTGTTTGGCCAAATCCAGCGTGTGTCCGCACAAGCGCAACAGCTCGTCCGGTGTGTGGTTAAACAGCATAAAAAGGTTTCCTGACAGGGTTTTGCGGCATTTTAACCGTTTCAGACGGCCTCTGCAAAAATCACACGGAAAGGCCGTCTGAAAACTGATAAAATAGGCAGATTCAGAAAATCAGGGAAACACAATGTTTGAACAAGAAGACGAATGGGTCAGCAAAACCCAAATTAAAAAGCAGATGAACGATTTGCAGGCTTTGGGTATGGAATTGACCAAGCTCTCCAGCGATACGCTGAAAAAAATCGGCTTGGACGAAGAGCTGTTCGAGGCCATCGTTACCTATAAAAAAATCACGTCCAACAGTGCGCTCAAACGCCAAGCCCAATTTATCGGCCGCCTGATGCGCGATACCGACCCTGCGCCCATCGAAGCCTATTTGGCCAAACTGCGTGGCGACAATACGGCACACAATGCCTTTTTGCAACGCGTCGAGCAGGCGCGTACCCGACTGTTGGCAGACGATGGTGCGATTACCCAATTTATGGCCGATTTTCCGCAAGCCGATGCCGGCAAATTGCGTACCTTGATCCGCAACACCAAAAAAGAGCAGGAACAAAACAAACCGCCGAAAAACTTCCGCGCGCTGTTCCAAGAAATTAAAGCAGTGATGGAGGCCGGTCAATCCGATGCTTCAGAAGAAGGGCAGGATTGGGAAGAATAAACCCTTAAGGCCGTCTGAAAACGGATTGCGGTTTTCAGACGGCCTGTATCGTAATGCCGAAGGAGGATGACCATGAAATTTCGCCGCTCTGTACCCTCCTTGTTAATCAGTGCACTAACCCTGAATGGTTGTACTGTCTTTCTTTGGGGAGAGAACAACCCGTTCCATAAAACCACAACCGAAAAAACCGTTGCCAAAGACAATATTCAAGCATTTGGCGTGGTTGCCAAAGACAATACGCAATTGGAAACAGGCAGCTTGGTCATGATGGGCAAAAAATATTGGTTTGTTGTTAATCCTAGAGATTCGGCCAAGTTGAAGGCGGTCTTAGATGTTAAATTGGACAAACAGTTTCAAATGGTTCAGCAAAACCCAAGATATGCGTATAAGGCTTTGCCGGTCGAATTGAAATCCCCTGAAGCGCAAACTTTCCGCTCAAAATTCTGCCTGCGTTACGATACTCAAAAAGCTGCCGAGATTGCCAAGTTGAAACAGCTGGCGTTTAAACCGGTTGAACTCGATGGTAAAACTGTCTACACACGGTGTATTTCTACCGAAGGTCATTATTATGCGACGCCGAAAAATGTTGCCGAAGACCGCCGTTTTGACACTGCCGTCCCGGTCAGAATTTATTATATGGAAACCAAAAAAAGTACCGATGTTTGGAAGTTGACGGGGAATATCCTGAAAACGCCATTTACATTGGCTTTGGACGCAGTCGGCGCAGTGATAGCAGGCTCATATGTCGTAGTCAGTGAAATTATCGATGCTTCACGCAAATAATATCCAAGGCCGTCTGAAAACGGATTGCAGGTTTCAGACGACCTCCTCCTTAAAATACACGCTTCAAAAAGATTAATCTTCTTTCTTTAAACCCCACACACCATGTCCGTCAAAATCCAAACACGTTCCATTAATCCGACTGTTTTCAACGACTTGCTCACTGCCGGTACCGATCCTTTGATTGCGCGGCTGTGTGCTGCGCGTGATGTGCAAAGTCCGGCCGAGTTGGACGACAAGCTTGCAGCTCTTTTGCCGTATCAAACGCTGACAAACTGCGAAGCCGCCGCCGGCCGTTTGGCGGATGCGATTGAGCGTCAGGAAAAAATCCTGATTGTCGCCGACTACGATGCCGACGGCGCGACGGCGTGTTCTGTCGGTATGAGCGGTTTGGCGGCGATGGGGGCGAAAGTGGATTTCCTTGTGCCCAATCGCTTTGAACACGGCTACGGTTTAACGCCCGAGCTGGCTGAAATCGCGGCAGAGCAAGGTGTGGATTTATTGGTGACGGTGGATAACGGTATCGCCAGCATTGCAGGCGTGGCGCGTGCGCAGGAGTTGGGTTTGGATGTGATTGTGACCGACCACCATCTGCCTGCCGAGACCGTACCCGACTGCATCATCGTCAATCCGAACCAAAAAGGCTGCGGTTTCCAAAGCAAAAGCTTGGCGGGCGTGGGCGTGATTTTTTATGTATTGATGGCTTTGCGTGCCGAACTGCGCCGTCGCAATTATTTTTCAGACGGCATGAAAGAGCCGAATCTGGGCGATCTTTTGGATTTGGTCGCACTCGGTACCGTCGCTGACGTCGTCACTCTAGACCACAACAACCGTATCCTCGTGTCGCAAGGTCTGAAACGGATGCGTTTGGGCAAAATGCGCCCTGGTATCCGTGCCTTGTTTGAAGTGGCGCGACGGGATTGGCGCAAGGCTCAGCCTTTTGATATGGGCTTTGCGTTGGGACCGCGCATCAATGCGGCCGGACGGCTGGATGATATGTCAGTCGGCATTGCCTGTCTGTTGGCGCAAGATGATGCCGAGGCGCAGGAACTGGCGGCGCAGTTAAACAACCTCAATATTGAACGCCGCGAAATCGAGCAATCCATGCTGCAAGACGCGCTGAATGCTTTTCCCGAAATCCTGCCTTCAGGGCAGACGACGTTGGTGGCGTATCGCGACGACTTCCATCAAGGCGTGGTCGGCATCGTTGCCAGCCGCCTCAAAGACCGTTTTTATCGTCCGACCATCGTGTTTGCGCCTGCCGACAACGGCGAAGTGCGCGGTTCGGGACGCTCCATTCCCAATTTGCACCTGCGCGATGCTTTGGACTTGGTGTCCAAACGCCATCCCGATTTGATTTTGAAATTCGGCGGACACGCGATGGCGGCAGGTTTGAGCATACTTGAACACAATATTCCCGCGTTTCAGACGGCCTTTGAAGAAGCCGTGCACGAGATGGTGTGCGAAGATGATTTGTCTCAAACCTTCATCACCGACGGCAGCCTGCCTGCCCGCGATATTACGCTGGAACAGGCGCAGAACCTTGCCCGACACGTTTGGGGGCAGGGCTTCGCGCCGCCGAGTTTTACCGACGAATTTCACGTCATCCGCCAGCAACCTTTGGGCACGGAAGGCAAACATAAAAAAGTCTGGCTACAAAAAGACGGCTACGAATTTGAAGCCATGTTTTGGCGTTGCAGTGAAGACATTCCCGAATACATCCGTACAGTGTACCGCCCCGTTGCCAACGAGTGGCGGAACAATCTCGAATTGCAGCTTTATATCGACTACTGGGAAGCCGCGTAAACAAAGGCCGTCTGAAAAATGAAGAAACAAAAACCTTGGCTCGGCTTTTCATTGGCGCTGCTTGCCACCATGACTTGGGGTTCGCTGCCGGTCATCGCACAACAAGCCTTAAAAGCTGTCGATGCGCCCACGCTGGTGTGGATACGCTTTGTGGTGGCTTCGCTGGTGTTGTTTGGATTGCTGGGTTTGACCGGCAAGCTGCCGAGACCGTCTGAATTTTCCAAGCAAACCTTATTTTTATTGTTGTTGGGCATTATCGGCATTTCCGCCAACTTCGTTCTCGTTGCCATGGGTTTGCACTATATTTCGCCGACAACCACGCAGGTGTTGTGGCAACTCTCGCCCTTTACCATGATTTTGGTCGGCGTTGGCGTGTTTAAAGAAGCATTTACTCATTGGCAAAAAATCGGTTTGATGCTTTTGCTGACGGGTTTGGTTATGTTTTTCAACGACAAATTCGGTGAACTTTTCAGCTTGGGCAGCTACGCGGTCGGAGTGATGATGGCGGCTTCGGGCAGCATGATTTGGGTGTGCTACGGTGTGGCGCAAAAACTTCTGTCCAAACATTTTAATTCTCAACAAATCCTGTTGATGATCTATTTTTGCAGCAGCTTTGTTTTCCTGCCGGTTGCCGAACCGTCGCAAATCGCCCATATCGGCAATCCGTTTTTATGGGGCTGCTTTATCTATTGCTGCCTGAACACGCTGATCGGCTACGGTTCATTCGGCGAAGCGCTCAATCATTGGGACGCTTCAAAAGTCAGTATCGTCACCACGCTGATTCCTGTGTTCACCATGATATTTTCCACCATCGGCCATCATCTCGCCCCCGATTATTTTGCTGCTTCGGATATGAATATCGTCAGCTATGTGGGTGCTATGGTGGTTGTGGCCGGGGCATTGCTGGCTGTGGCCGGAGAGAAAGTGATGGGGCTTTTTTTGAGAAAGATATGAAGCATTTATTGCGAAACAGAATAAAGCAAGGCCGTCTGAAACAGGTTTCAGACGGCCTTTATATTTTCTAAATCAGATTAATGTGAAACGCCGAATCAATAGAAGCCTTCGCGTTCTTCACGGGTGCTGATGTAGATGTTTTTCACTTGGGTGTAGGCGGCGAGCATCATTTTGTGGGTTTCGCGGCCGATGCCTGAAGTTTTGTAGCCGCCGAACGGTGCGCCTGCGGGCAGGCGGTTGTAGCAGTTCACCCAAACGCGGCCGGTTTCCAATGCGTTGGAAACGCGCAGGCAGCGGTTGATGTCGGTACTCCACACTGCTCCGCCCAGGCCGTATTCGCTGTCGTTGGCCATTTTGATGACTTCTTCTTCGGTTTTGAATTTAATCACGGTGGCAACCGGGCCGAAGATTTCTTCTTGGGAAACACGGGCTTCATTGCTGGCTTCAATCAAAGTAGGTTCGACAAATTCGCCTTTGCCCAATTCGCCTTCGATTTTTTTACCGCCGGTAATGATGCGGCAGCCTTCTTGTTCGCCGATTTTGACGTATTTCAAAATGGTCTCGAGTTGACCGGCATTGACTTGAGAACCCATTTGGGTGTCGTCTTCCCAAGGCAGGCCGACTTTGATTTTTTTGAATTCTTCAGCCAAAGCATTGACGAATTTGTCGTAAATGCCTTCTTGTACAAAAATGCGTGAACCGGCGCAGCACACTTGGCCTTGGTTGAACAAAATACCTTTTTGCGCGCCTTCGAGGGCTTTGTCGAAAGGCATATCGTCGAAGAAGATGTTGGCAGATTTGCCGCCCAATTCCAAAGTGGACGGAATCAGCAATTCGGCGGCGGCGATGCCGACGCGGCGGCCGACTTCGGTTGAGCCGGTAAAGGCCAGTTTGTTGAAGCCTTTGTGGTGCAGCATGTATTCGCCGGATTTAGAACCGCGGCCGGTAATCACGTTCAACACGCCTTTAGGCAGCAAGTGGTTGATTTTTTGAGCGAAGGACAACAGGCTCAATGAAGTGCTGGAAGAAGGGTGGATGACGATGGTACAACCTGCGGCCAATGCCGGAGCGATTTTCCATGCGGCCATCAAGAATGGGAAGTTCCAAGGAATGATTTGGCCGACAACGCCGATCGGTTCGCGCAGAACGATGGACAGGTCTTCTGCATCAAGCTGGGTCGCAGTGCCTTCTTCGCCGCGGATCACGCTGGCGAAATAGCGGAAATGGTCGGAAGCCAAAGGTACGTCGGCAGCGCGGGTTTCGCGGATGGGTTTGCCGTTGTCCAAGGTTTCCTGCAGAGCAAACAATTCGGCGTTTTCGTCAATCACGTCGGCGATTTTGTTTAAAATGGCCGCACGTTCGGCAGTCGTGGTTTTACGCCATGTTTTAAACGCTTCTTGTGCAGCGGCTACGGCAGCATCAACATCGGCATCGGTTGCGTCTGTGAACTTGGCCAACTCATCGCCATTGGCAGGGTTGTAAGAGGATAAAAGTTTGCCTTCGCTACCTTTTGTCCATTCGCCGTTGATTAAAAGGCCGTATTCTTTATCAAACACATTTAAATCTTTTGCCATAATGCTGTCTCCTTAATGAATGGGAATAGGTGTTTTGCACCATGAAAAACAGCTTATGCTTTTTTCTTTTTAAGTTCAAGTACTAAAAATGAGAATATTCTCAAAATTTACATTTGCAATGTTGTTTCATGTAGCAGGCCGTCTGAAAAATAAAGGATTTGATTGAAATAAAAGTGCATTTGTTAATATATTTAAAGATTTATAGGGATTAAATGGATTTTGTTATGGTATAACATTATAAACCATTGTTTTAAAAAAGATTATGGGTTGACGGTTTAGGGTATGGGGAGTATTCTCATTTATAGCTAAACAGTTTTTCAACACCCTAGGAGACTCTCTCATGAAAATGCATGCTGTGGTAGTAAACAAAGATGTAGCAGGTGATGTAGAAGTTGTTGAACGCGAACTGCGTCCGCTGGAATACGGCGAGGCGTTGGTGGAAGTCGAGTATTGCGGCGTGTGCCACACCGACTTGCACGTTGCGGCAGGCGATTACGGCGACAAACCGGGTCGCGTGTTGGGACACGAAGGCATCGGTTTGGTTAAAGAAGTTGCCGACGGTGTGAAAAATCTGAAAGTCGGC